>JBHWSH010000179.1:0-9650 GCA_043427135.1 Marmoricola sp.
GTCTTCGGAAGCGCCCGGCGCCTGGCCGGGCGCGGCTCGCCGGTGGGTCGGCGTCTGGAGGTGCTGGGACGCGTCGTGGAGGCCGGACGCGGCCGTCTGCCCGACGATCTGGTCGAGCGGGCCGACGTGCTGCTCGCGCGAGCCTCGGCGAGGTTGTCGATGTCCGGCGAGCACACCGTCGTCGCGCTCGCGGGGGCGACCGGTTCGGGGAAGTCCTCGATGTTCAACGCCCTCACCGGTCTCGACCTTTCCACCGTCGGAGTGCGTCGGCCCACCACCTCGCAGACCACGGGGTGCGCGTTCGGAGCCGACGGTGCGGAGATCTTCGACTGGCTGGGTGTGCAGCGCCGTCACCAGGTTTCGGCCGGCACGAGCGGCGCCGACGGGCTCGTGCTGCTCGACCTGCCCGACCACGACTCCACCGAGGTCGCCCACCACCTCGAGGTCGACCGCCTCGTCGAGCTCGTCGACGTGCTGGTCTGGGTCGTGGACCCGCAGAAGTACGCCGACGCGGCGCTGCACGAGCGCTACCTCCGTCCGCTGAGCACCCACCAAGACGTCATGGTCGTGGTGCTCAACCACATCGACCGTGTCGACCCCGCCGACCGTCCCGGGATGGTCGAGGACCTGCGGCGGCGACTCGACGAGGACGGCCTGCCCGGCGTCCCTGTGCTGACTGCCTCCGCGCTGCATGGCGACGGGCTGCCGCAGCTGCGTGAGCTCCTGCTCCGCAAGGTCAAGGACAAGCGCGCTGCCACCGCGCGCCTCGACGCCGACATCACCGCGTTGGCCCGCGACCTGCAGGCCGCGAGTGGTGACAGCGAAGCGGTCGACGTAGGGCGCGGCGAACGCGACGAGCTCCTCGACGCCCTCGCCGACGCCGCCGGCGTACCGACCGTGGTCCGGGCAGTGCAGAAGTCGGTTGCCGCGCGCGGCAAGCAGCAGACCGGCTGGCTGGTCACCTCGTGGCTGGCGAAGGTCAGGCCGGACCCGTTGCGCCGCCTCCACCTGGGATCCGGCGCTGGCACCGGTGAGCTGACTGCCGTGGGACGTGCCTCGGTGCCCGAAGCCACCCGGGTCCAGGACGCGCGCGTCGACTCGGCCGTACGCCGCCTCGCCGACCAGGTGAGCACGTCCCTGTCCCCGCCCTGGGCCGAGGCCGTCCGGCGCGCCTCACTCATCAGCCGTGCAGACCTGGCCGACGCGCTCGACAGGGCGGTGGTCGGCACCGACCTCGGCGCCGCCCGGGTGCCGCTGTGGTGGCGGATCGCACGGTTGCTCCAGATCCTGCTCCTGCTCGCGCTGCTGGCCGGTGCGCTGTGGCTCGGCGTGCTCGTGGGGCTCGGCTACCTCCAGCTCCCGGTGCCGGACCCGCCCGACCAATACGGTTTGCCGGTCCCCACGCTGCTGCTCGTGATCGGCGTCGCCGGCGGCGTCGCGCTGGCGATCCTGAGCCGGGTCGTCAACGGTCTCGTCGCCCGCTCACGCGCTCGCGCCGCGGAGCGTCGGCTCCGCAAGGCCATCGGCGGGGTCGGGGACCAGCTGGTGGTGGCGCCGGTACGCCGCGAGCTCGAGGCCTATGCGGAGGTCCGCAACGGCCTCCGGGAGCTGCTGCGGCGCTGAGCCGGAAGCTGTCCACAGCCGGCTGGATCTGCCCCGGTCTCCACGGGGTCACGTCGGCTGTGCCGAGCTCGTCGCCCGGGTCCGGGAGCGTTCGCCGGGACAAGCAAGTCCCGAGACGAGGAGACATCTCATGAACGACACCTTCGTGACCCTGCGCGGCTGGGTCGGCGACGTCCGCTTCCGTGACCTCCAGGGGATCGGCATCGCCAACCTCCGAGTCGCCGTCACGCCACGGGTCAAGCGGCGCACGGGGGAGTGGGAGGACGGCGAGACCACGTGGTACTCCGTCACCGCCTGGCGCACCCTCGCCGAGCACGTGCGCGACTCGGTCCGCAAGGGCGACGCCGTGATCGTGCACGGCCGGCTGCGCACCGAGACGTGGCGTCCGGGCGACGGACCGGAGACCACGACCCTGCAGGTCGACGCGGCCACGATCGGCCACGACCTCACTCGAGGATGCAGCCAGTTCCGCAAGGCGGCCCGCAAGGACCGGCCTGACCAGGAGCAGACGCAGCATGCGGAAAGAGCGCCGCTCCCAGTGGGGTGAGCGTTGGCTCGGCGCCGTAGGCTTCATCCTCATGGCCGAATATGTCTTCACGCTTCGCAACGTCCGCAAGGCCCACGGCGACAAGGTCGTCCTCGACAACGTCACGCTCTCGTTCCTGCACGGGGCGAAGATCGGCGTGGTGGGCCCCAACGGCACCGGCAAGTCGACGCTGCTGAAGATCATGGCGGGGCTGGAGCACGCCAACAACGGCGACGCCATCAAGGACCCCGAGGCGACCGTCGGCATGCTCCAGCAGGAGCCGCCGCTGACCGAGGGCAAGACGGTCCTGGAGAACGTTCACGAAGCCGTAGAGGCTGTCCGCTCTAAGCTCGACCGCTACAACGCGATCTCCGAGGAGCTGGCCAGCCCCGACGCCGACTACGACACGCTGCTGGCCGAGATGGGCGAGCTGCAGACCGACCTCGACCACGCCAACGCCTGGGACCTGGACAGCCGGCTTGACCAGGCCATGGACGCCCTGAGGTGCCCGCCGCCGGACGCGCTCGTCGACAACCTCTCCGGTGGCGAGCGCCGTCGGGTGGCGCTGTGCAAGCTGTTGCTGGAGCAGCCCGACCTACTGCTGCTCGACGAGCCCACCAACCACCTGGACGCGGAGTCCGTGCAGTGGCTCGAGGGCCACCTGGCCTCCTACCCCGGCGCTGTCCTGGCCATCACCCACGACCGCTACTTCCTCGACAACGTCGCCAGCTGGATCCTCGAGCTCGACCGTGGCAAGGCCCATCCCTACGAGGGCAACTACTCCGTGTACTTGGAGACCAAGAAGGAGCGCCTCAAGGTCGAGGGCGCCAAGGACGCCAAGCGCGCCAAGATGCTCGAGCGTGAGCTGGAGTGGGTGCGGTCGAACCCCAAGGCCCGCCAGGCCAAGAGCAAGGCGCGACTGGGCCGCTACGAGGAGCTGGCGGCCGAGGCAGAGCGCATGCGCAAGATCGACACCTCGGAGATCAACATCCCCGCCGGCCCTCGCCTCGGCGACGTGGTGCTGGAGGCCTACAACCTGGTCAAGGGGTTCGGCGACCGGGTGCTGTGGAACGACATTTCCTTCAAGCTGCCCCGCGCGGGCATCGTCGGGGTCATCGGCCCCAACGGCGTCGGCAAGACCACGTTGTTCCGCATGATCACCGGGCAGGAGCAGCCCGACTCCGGTGAGCTCAAGGTCGGCCAGACGGTGAAGATCTCCTATGTCGACCAGAGCCGTGGCGGCATCGACCCGGAGAAGAACGTCTGGGAGGTCGTCTCCGACGGTCTCGACCACATCAAGGTCGCCAACTTCGAGATGCCGTCCCGTGCCTACATCGCGTCGTTCGGCTTCAAGGGCGCCGACCAGCAGAAGAAGGCCGGAGTCCTCTCTGGTGGCGAGCGCAACCGGCTCAACCTCGCACTGACGCTCAAGATGGGCGGCAACATGCTGCTGCTCGACGAGCCCACCAACGACCTCGACGTGGAGACACTGCAGTCGCTGGAAGACGCACTGCTGGAGTTCCCGGGCTGTGCGGTCATCACCTCGCACGACCGGTGGTTCCTGGACCGCACCGCGACCCACATCCTCGCCTGGGAGGGCGACGAGGAGGACGAGGGCAAGTGGTTCTGGTTCGAGGGCAACTTCGCGGCGTACGAAGCCAACAAGATCGAGCGCCTCGGTGCCGAGGCTGCGCGCCCCCACCGGGTGACGCACCGCAAGCTCACCCGCGACTGACGGGTGAGCCTGCGGTCCAGCCTCAGCTCATCCGCTCCAGGATGAGCGCCATGCCCTGACCGCCGCCGACACACATGGTGACGAGGCCGGTCTGCTTGTCGTGGTGCTGCAGCGAGTTGATCATCGTGGCCTGCATCCGCGCGCCGGTCATGCCGAACGGGTGCCCGACCGCGATCGACCCGCCGTTGATGTTGAGCTTGTCGAGATCGATGCCCAGCTCGCGGTAGGACGGGATGACCTGGGCGGCGAACGCCTCGTTGATGTCGACCAGGTCGACGTCGTCGATGCTCATGCCCGCGTGCTTCAGCGCCTGACGGGAAGCCTCGACCGGCCCCATGCCCATGATCTCCGGCGAGAGTCCGGTGACGCCGGTGGAGACCACGCGAGCCAGCGGGGTCAGACCGAGCTCGCGTGCGCGGGTGTCGGACATGACCACGACGGCGGCGGCGCCGTCGTTGAGCGGGCAGCAGTTCGCCGCGGTGACGACACCGTCGGGGCGGAAGACCGGCTTGAGCTGGGAGACCTGCTCCATCGTCACGCCGGCACGCGGTCCGTCGTCGGTGGTGACGACCGTGCCGTCGGGGAGGGTCACGGGGGTGATCTCCTTCGCCCAGAAGCCCTCGGCGATGGCCTTCTCGGTGAGGTTCTGGCTGCGGACGCCGTACTCGTCGCACTCCTCGCGGGTGATGCCCTTGAGCCGCGCGACGTTCTCGGCGGTCTGTCCCATCGAGATGTAGATGTCCGGCAGCTCGCCGTCCTCGCGCGGGTCGTGCCAGTCCTGGCCGCCCTCGGCGTACTTCTCGGTGCGGGCCGCGGCGGCCTCGAAGCGTGCGTTGCGGGTGTCGGGGATGTGGTCGGAGGTGCCCTTGGCGAAGCGGGAGACGGTCTCGACGCCGGCGCTGACGTAGACATCGCCCTCGCCCGCCTTGATCGCGTGGAAGGCCATCCGCGTGGTCTGCACCGAGGATGAGCAGTACCGGGTGATGGTCGTGCCCGGCACTTCGTCGAGACCCAGCAGGACCGAGACGATGCGACCCATGTTGTTGCCCATCTCGCCGCCGGGCAGCCCGCAGCCGAGCATCAGGTCGTTGATCTCGCGGGGATCCAGGGCCGGGGCCTTGTCCAGCGCGGCCTGCACCATCTGCGCGGTCAGCTCGTCGGGACGCATGTCCTTGAGCGAACCCTTGTTCGCGCGGCCGATGGGGGAGCGGGCGGTGGAAACGATCACTGCCTCGGGCATGGATGGATCTCCTCGGTTAGGGCCGTTGGGGCGACCCCCAGCGTAGGCGAGTGCTCTGCGACGATGCGGCCGTGACCCGGCATCTGTACCGCTGCCCACTGCGATGGGCCGACATGGACCAGCTCGCGCACGTCAACAACGTCACCTATGTCGACTATCTGCAAGAGGCGCGCGTCGACATGCTGCGGGTGCATCCGATGGCAGGCGGCGGCGAGGACCTCGCCGAGGGAGCCGTGGTGGTCCGCCACGAGGTGCAGTACGTCACGCCGTTGGTGTTCCGCGCCGAGCCGGTGCTGGTCGAGGTGTGGGTGACGGAGATCAAGGCCGGCACCTTCACGCTCGACTACGAGATCTTCGACGAGGGCCCGGACGGTCGCGTGGTGTATTTGCGGGCGCGCTCGTTGATGGCGCCGTACGTCTTCGTCGAGAAGCGCCCCCGTCGGCTCACCCAGACGGAGATCCAGGTGCTCCAGGGGTTCCTCGAGCCGCATCCCGACCCGCTGGGCACCGTCCTCGAGTCGGACGGAGCGCCGCTGGAGCATCGGCTGACCTACGACTGTCACGTCCGGTTCTCCGACGTCGACGCTTACGGGCACGTCAACAACGTCAAGTACTTCGAGTACCTCCAGGAGGCCCGCATCGCCCTGATCACCGGGCTGGGCGGCCTCGGCGCCGGCGGCTTCGGGGTGGTGGTCGCCCAGGTCGACGTCGACTACCGAGCCCCGATGTTCTTCCGCGAGGAGCCGTACGCCGTGGACGTCTGGGTCTCGCGGGTGGGCCGCACGTCGTTCGTCGTGGGCAGCGAGATCCGGGACGGCGACACGGTGCTGTCACGGGGCCGGGTCGTGATGGTCGCCTTCGACCCGAGCACGCAGCGGTCGATGGTGCTGACCGACGAGCAGCGCGAGCGACTCGGCGGGCCGGTCGCCGACCCCTCAGTCCTCGACAGGTGAGTCCTCGGCGTTGAGCATGAACTCCGCGGCATAGGTGACGTAGGACCAGAACTGCTGGTCCTGCTCCGGCGGCAGTGCGACCTCGTCGAGGGCGTCGCGGAAGTGCCGCAGCCAAGCGTCGCGGGCCCGCGGTGTCACGGCGTACGGCGCGTGACGCATCCGCAGCCGCGGATGACCACGCTCCTCGGAGTAGGTCTTCGGCCCGCCCCAGTACTGCGCGAGGAACAGCGCGAGCCGGCGGGCGGCGGAACCGTCGGCGAGATCCTCGTCGCGGTACATCGGACGCAGCAGCGGATCGCCCTCGACGCCGGCGTAGAACCGCGCCACGATCCGCTCGACGACCGGGAGTCCTCCGATGTCGTCGAAGAACGACTGCTGCTCCCCATCGCTTGCCTGGCTCACCCGGTCATTGTCCCTCACCGCTGGGTAAGTTGAGGCCGACCCCGCTGGCGGGCCCTGCCCCGTGAGCATCCGAGACGAAGGAGTGCCGATGGCCACCACCCGCACCGCCAAGACCCACTGGAAGGGCACGCTCATGGAGGGCTCAGGACAGGTCACCTTGGAGTCCAGCGGCCTCGGGACCTACGACGTGTCGTGGCCCGCGCGTTCGGAGGAACCGGGCGGCAAGACCAGCCCGGAGGAGCTGATCGGAGCAGCCCACTCGGCGTGCTTCTCGATGGCCCTGTCGTCGGCCCTGGCGAAGGCGGACACCCCGGCGACGACCCTCGACGTCCAGGCCGACGTGGGTTTCCAGCCGGGTCAGGGCATCACCGGCGTGCACCTGACCGTGGTCGGTGCGGTGGACCGCATCAGCGAGGAGGACTTCGTGGCGGCAGCGAACGGCGCGAAGGAGAACTGCCCGGTCTCCCAGGCGCTGGCCGGCACCGAGATCACTCTGGACGCGCGTCTGGCCTGACCGCCTCGTCGGTGTGGCCCGCCGGGGCGTTGCGGTGCCACACCACGCGCTGCGGCAGTGCGATCACGATGCCCTCTCGGTCGAACCGGTCCTTGATCCGCTGCCGCAGCTCTCGCGCGATGGCCCACTGCGCCAAAGGCACGGTCTTGATCGCCACCCGGACGACGGGGCCGTCGATCGACAGGTCCTGCACGCCCCACACCTCGGGCTCTTCGAGGACCTTGCCGCTGAACTCCGCCGACTCGACCAGTTCGTGGCACACCTCGGCCAGCACCCGGCGTACCCGCTCGAGGTCCTCGGCATAGCTGACCGGCACGTCGAGGACGGCGCGCGCCCAGTTCTGGCTCTGGTTGCCGACGCGCAGGATCTCCCCGTTGCGGACGTACCAGACGGTGCCGTTGACGTCGCGCAGTCGCGTGACCCGGAGCGTGACCGCCTCGACGGTGCCGATCGCGTCGCCGAGGTCCACCTCGTCGCCGATGCCGTACTGGTCCTCGAAGATCATGAAGATCCCGGACAGGAAGTCGCGGACCAGGCTCTGGGCGCCGAAGCCGAGCGCGACTCCGACGATGCCGGCACCGGCGATGAGCGGACCGACGTTCACTCCGATCTCGGAGAGCGCCATGATCGCCACGAGCGTGAAGACGACGAAGGTGGCGATGCTGCGCAGCACCGCTCCCATGGTCTCGGCGCGCTGGCGTCGTCGCGCCGCGGCGACGCGCGCCTCCTTGTCGGGGGCCTCGACGACGGTCCGGCCGAAGCGTTGGTGAGTGACCGGCTGGATGACGCCGACGACCGCGCGGGCGACCAGTCGGTCGATGAGCTTGAAGACCAGCCACCGGACGAGGAGCGCCCCGAGGAACATCAGCAAGATGACGATGGGTTTGGCGATCAGCCATCCTGCGGCGGCGGCGAGCCATTCGTTGCCGGTGCGATCGAGCACCAGGTTGCACAGCCGATCGCCGGTGGTGTCGCATGCGGGAGGCTTGGTGGTGAGCCAGATCATCGCGTCAGGCTATGAGAGGGATGAGGAGTCGCCGTAGCCGGGCGCTAGGCTGTCCGACGTGCTGACTGAGACGAACTCCACCCTCGTGCGCAACCTCATCCGCGTGGCCGTCGTCGGCGCCGGCTTGGCGCTCGGTGCGCTCGCCTCTCCGGCTTCTGCCACCGCGCCGGCGTCCTGGGACGACCCGGACAACGGCTCCCTGCTCGACGCGCTGCTGCTGCTGGTCGGCGTACCGGTGGCGATCTGCCTGATCCTGACCCTGCTGGTCTACCTGCCGAGCATGGTGCGGTCCAAGCAGACCGGCAGCGCAGTGGCCTTCCAGGAGCGCCCCGAGTGGTTCGGCGGCCCCCGTCAGGGCGCCGAGGCCGCCGAGTCGGCCCCGGCGGCCGACGCGGACAGGGGCGGAGCAAGTGGCCGGTTCTGACGGCTTCACCGACTCCGAGCGCCAGCAGATCGACAAGGCGATCCGTCAGGCCGAGATCGCCTCGCGCTTCGAGTTCTCGGTCTACGTCGGCCCCACCGAGGGCGACCCGCGAGTCTACGCCGTGCGCCTGCACGACGCTCTCGTCGCGCCCGAGCGCTCCCTGCTGATCCTGGTCGACCCGGTGGAGCGTGCTCTCGAGGTCGTCACCGGGGGAGAGGTGCGTCGCGTGCTCGACGACGGTGCGGTCGCCCTGGCGGTGATCGAGATGCAGTCCCAGCTCGCGCATGCCGACCTGGCGGGAGGCATCGTTCGCGGCATCCGCAGCCTGGCCAATGCCGCGAGGGCGCCACGCACTCTGCACGCCTGAGCCGGCCTCGCAGACGCGGTCAGCCGGTCGCGTCCTTGGCCTGCGCGGCCAGGGCCCGCTCGAGGTCGGCGGCGCCTTCGCGCACGTAGCGCTGGGCGGCCGGGTTGGCCGTGGTGGTGTCGAGCCAGTGCTGCACGCGGTCGAGGACGTCCTGGGTCGCGAGCGCACGCGGGAACAGCAGTTGCAGCACCACCTGTGAGCGCTGGACGCCCTTGGACTCCCAGATGGTCTCCGCGGCCTTGAGGTAGCGCGCGACGTACGGCGCCAGCAGGTCGTCCTGACCGGGCACCTGGAAGGCTCCCGCGATCCGGCGTTGGGTCTCGTTGGGGACGTCGTCGCGTACGACGGCCGCGTCCCAGGCGCGCTCCTTGGCTTGCGCGGTCGGCATGACCGCTCGGGCCGCGGCAGCGCTCTCCTGCCCGGAGATGGTGCGGTCGCGCTCCAGCTCGGCGTCGATGACGCGATCGTCGGCGCGGCCGGCTGCTGCCAGGCCGATCAGCAGGGTCCAGCGCAGGTCGGCGTCGAGGTCGAGCCCGGGTAGCGACACGCTGCCGTCGTACCAGCTCTGCAGGCGGTCGAGCGTCGCGGCCTCGGTGGCCGTGGCGGCGACGGCGCGCACGAAGGCGAGCTGGTGGTCGCTGCCCGGCTCGGCGGCCTCGGTCAGGGCGAGCAGACCTTCCTGCCAGCGAGCCTGTAGGGCTGCGCGATGGGCCGGGGCGGAGTAGAGGTCGACGGCCTGCTTGGCGTAGCGCAGGAGCGCGCCGACCGCGGTGATGTCGGATTCGGTGCCGACGCCGCGCAGGACCAGCTCGACGAAGGCGGTCGTGGTGAGCTCGGCGTCGCGGGTCATGTCCCAGGCG
>JBHWSH010000180.1:0-7135 GCA_043427135.1 Marmoricola sp.
TCGAGGGCCGAAAGATGCGGTCCCGGACTGACGATGACGGCGTCACAACCGATCCCGGTCGCGAAATCCGCGACGCTCTCCACACCCACCGATACAGGCACCCCGAAGACAGCGGAATCGACCTGACCTAGCTGATCCCCATGACCAACGAGTACTGCACCGACGACTCGCGTCCCTGAGGCGGTCCACAGGTGTCCGAGCCCCTGCGAGATGCCGGTTCGGTCACCGGCCAGGACAACCCGGACCGGTCCCTGTAAACGCCACCGCACCCAGCGTATGCCCGCTGAGACGACACCAGCAGCGACGACAACCGGGACTGCAGTAGTGATCACAGACGGCGTCAGGCCGACGAATCCGACGCCAGCTGCGGCAAAGGCGAGCGGTGGCATCAGATTCTGCAGGGCGGTCCTGAACGGCCTAGAGAAAGGACTGGCGACCGCCCGCCCTGAGTGGAAAGCGGATACCAACCAGATCGTCAGGACGGATAGAGCGGCTAATCCCGCTTCCGGAGAGGCTGGGAGAATGAGTATCAGCGCGATGCCGGCGGCAAGGGACAGGCCGACCTCGAACTCCAGCCCCCAACGCCGCAGGACAGCACGGCGGGCGGGGATCGCCGGAATGTCGAGCACTGGCAACACCGGCATAGCGGGTGTTGGGGCCTCGGCCACCTGTGGGTGCGGCCGCTGCTTCGGGAGGGGCTTCTCCGTCCGAGGCAGAAGCGGATCAAGCAGGGAGCCGCCGCTCACCGCTCGGTCAGTGTCCACGCGTGCCATTTGGTCCGTTCGCCCCAATCTCGCGTGTCCCGTTGAGCGGGTTCTGAGGCCTCTGGAGGCCAGTGAGGCGCATGTGCCTCTTGTCCGCTTTGTCTGCTTGAAGACTAGGTAGTCCTTGCTCTGCAGATAAGGGCATCAAGCCCCGCCTCCTTGACCATCTGCCTCAGTTCGCCGGGACTTTGGTCCGGTGGCAGCACTGCTCGTCAAGCCGCGTCAGAATAGTTCGATGGGCGACCCACAAGAATCCTCAGTGCTGGCAGTCACTCCCGGGTTCGACCGTTACGGGTCTGACCTACAGCTGGTGGAGAGCGTCAAGTCGTTGGTCGCAGTTGGGGAGAGGGTCGTAGTGGCGGGAAGCTACGACGGCCCGCTTCGCGAGTTGCTTGACCGTGCTGGAGCGGAGACTCGCGTGGTCGAATTCCCTGTTCTCCGTCGGGCGGACGCCACCGCCCATGGTGCGATCCGGCTGGCTGCGTTGGCGGCGCGCGCCACACCGACGATGCTCAGAACTCTCCGCGAAGTCCGCCCGAACGTGGCCTATGTCAACACGCTAACGCTGCCGTGGTGGATCGCAGCCGCCCGCATGAGCGGCGTCAGAACTCTGTGCCACGCTCACGAGGCCGAGCCCACCGTGTCGAGATTGGTAAGCAGCTCGATGGCGTCGCCCTTGCTGCTCGCGGATGCGGTGATCGCCAACAGCCACATCACACGCGACACCTTGTGCTCGGCAATGCCAGCAATCACGGCTCGCACGAAAGTGATCTACAACGGTGTCGGCGGGCCACCCGATACTCCCTTGTCCCCGCGAATCGAGGAGCCGGTTGGACTCGTGGTCGTCGGCCGCCTGTCCCCCCGTAAGGCGCCGCACGTCGCGCTGGAGGCCTTGGCGATCCTGCGCTCACGCGGAGTCGAAGCCAACCTGACCCTCTGCGGAACCCCCGTGACCGGGCAAGAGCAGTACGAAGACTCCTTGCGCAAGAGAGCCGCGAGGCCGGACCTCGCCGGACGGGTCACGTTCGCGGGCTACACGTCGCCGGTCTGGCCGGCGCTCGCGCGTAGCGACGTCTTCCTCGCTACTTCCACAGCGGAGCCTTTCGGCAACGCCGTCATCGAGGCGCAGTTGGCCCGCCGGCCGGTCATTGCCACAGCGGTCGAGGGACACTTGGAAACCGTGCTCCCCAACCGGACGGGGGTGCTCGTGCCGGTCCATGACCCGGTCGCCATTGCTGACGCAGTCGAACAGATGGTTCGCGACCCAGCGCGGACACACCGCCTCATCGAGCAGGCGCACGCCCGGGCACAGTCCCTGTGCTCGGTCGAGAACTACCGCGCCCAGATCGCCCGCGCGGTGTCGGAACTAAAGGAGTGTGCGCAGTGAACAAGCGTCGAGCGCTCATCACTGGTATCACTGGTCAGGACGGGGGTCACCTCGCCGACCTGCTGCACACAAAGGGCTACGAGGTCTACGGACTTATTCGAGGTCAGGCCAACGCCCGGCGCGAGATGATCGAGTACGAGTTTCCCTACGTTCATCTGATCGAAGCCGACCTTATGGATCAGACGTCCCTGGTGCGCGCTTGCGCGACGTCCACTCCCCACGAGCTCTACAATCTCACCGCGGTGAGTCATGGGCTACTCCTTCCGCAACCCACAGCTCACCGCGGACATCACTGCCAAGGGTGTCCTGAACCTGTTGGAAGCCGTCCGCGCCGCGGGTCTGGCGGAGCACACGCGCTTCTACCAGGCGTCGACGTCGGAGATGTTCGGAGGCCTCGACTACAACCGGCCAGGAAGGGGTTACAACGAAGAGTCCCCATTTCACCCCCGCAGCCCCTACGGCGTGGCGAAGTTGTACGCACATTGGATTGCGAAGAACTACCGAGAAAGCTACGAGATGTTCGTAGCCAAACGGCATTCTGTTCAATCACGAGGGAGAGCGCCGAGGACTCGAGTTCGTCACGCGCAAGATCACCAACGCAGTTGCGAAGATCCATCTCGGACTCGCCGACCACGTCGTCCTCGGCGATCTGTGGCCCAAGCGGGATTGGGGATATGCCGGCGACTACGTCCGCGGCATGTGGCTCATGCTGCAGCATGACGACCCGACGACTTCGTGCTCGCCACCGGCGAGACCCACTCGATCGAGGATTTCCTTCGAGAGGCCTTCTTGCAGATCGGCATCGACGACTGGAGGCCTTACGTGAAGCAGGACCCTGCGTTCATGCGACCGGCCGAGGTCAACATCCTGCTGGGCGACGCGTCCAAAGCTGAGAGGGTGCTGGGCTGGCACAGAGAGGTCGGGTTCCGCGAGTTGTTGGCACTGATGGTGCGCCACGACATCGAGCTCTTGCGGAGCCAGCAGCGATGACCGACCGTGTCGTCGCCGTCTCCGGCTGCAACGGGTTCGTCGGCAAGCATCTCGTCCCACTCCTGGCCGCGAACGGAGCACGCGTCGTCGGCTTGGGACGCGAAACGGCGGCTTCGGACGCGATCGCACCGACGCTGTCCGACTACGTGACGGTCGACCTCGCGACGAACTGGCCGCACATCGACGGCGTCACCTCGATCGTGCACCTCGCCGGGCACTCCAACGTCGCAGATTCCTTCGCCCATCCCCAGACGTTCATCAACGACAACAGCGCGGTGGTCACGAACCTCGGCGAACGCCTGCTCGCTCTCAGCTCACCTCCGCGCGCGCTCGTCATCAGCTCCGACGCGGTCTACGACCCCGATCAACCGATGCCGGTTGACGAGCACGGTCGAACCCTCCCCACGTCCCCGTATGCGGTGAGCAAACTCGTGATGGAGATGCAGGCCGCGTACTACGGCGCGCGAGGGTTGCCGATGATCGTCGCCCGGCCCTTCAACCACCTCGGGCCGGGCAGCGCGAAGGCTTCCTCCTGCCGGATCTCGTCGCCGCGGCACGGCGCGCCTCAACGACGGACTCGGTGCTGGAGGTGGGTGACCTGTCCAAGGTGCGCGACTACACCGACGTGCGGGACGTGGTTGAAGCCTACGACGCGCTGCTCACCGCAGACCTCGGACCTCATCGGCTCTTCAATGTCTGCTCGGGCGCGGGACGCAGCGGTCAAGAGGTTCTCGCGGTGGTGCTGCGCGTGTTGGGCATGACCAACCTTCAGCACCGCGCCGACGCTGAGCGTCTCCGTCCCAACGACCCCGCCCGGATCGTGGGCGACGCGTCACTTCTGCGATGCGTAACCGGATGGGCTCCCCACCTCGGGCTGGAGACCACCGTCCGGGACTTCGTCGCCTCCATGTGAGGCACGCACATGAGGGACAGCGACCGCGACCGCCACCGCCACCGCAAGCATGACCGTCTCCATGGCGCTCGGGAACGGGCTGAACGCGAAATCCCATGCAGTGCGCAGTGCGAGAAAGACGAGGACTGCAGTCGCCGTGCCCTGCGCGATTCCGCGCAGAAGCCCGGCAGAAGTCAGTACCAGCACCACGACCGCCAGGGCGCAGCCGGCGAGACCGAACAGTATCCACAGGTCACCCAACAGAGAGTGCACCTCGAAGCCGTAGCCGAACATGTAGTTCTCGACGTACCCGTTGTTGGGGTCGTACCCCAACTTCATCATGCCGCTCTTCGCCAAGTTCACGTCCGAAGGAGACGGAAGCGCACCGGCCCCGTATCCCAAAGGTCGCTCGGTTAAGAGTGCCCAGGATGCGCCGATCTCAGGACGTCCACCTACCAGCACCGACCCTGAGCGATCGATCTGCTCGAGAGTGCGACTGCGAGCGCCCTCTCCCAGCATGCCCTCCACCACTGCTGCTTGGACGAGGTAGAAACCGCCCGCGCCTAGCAGGGTGAGCTGGAGGAGGACAGGGCCTACGCTCCTAGCCGCACTTCGCGCGGAGCGGCTCCTCGTCGCGAGAACGGCAGCACCGATGAGGAACATCGCGGCCGCTGACCGGGAGTCGTTGAGGGCGGAGACTGCTCCCAGGGCGACCAGCGCGAGAATCTCGTTGCGCTTGTTCCCATACACCAGCGGAGAACTCAACACGATCAGGGCGACCGGGACAGACAACGAGAACTTCCACGGGTTGTCGAGGTTGACACCGAACACGGCCGCGCTGCTCAACGCCCCGGCCCCGTATAGCAGAATGGTCATCCTGGTGCCTACGACCGTTCTGGCCCAAAGCAGAGCCAGGACACCGATGGCCAACCCCAGTACCCTCGCGGTCTGAACGATGGTCAGCGAAGTGTCCGCCTGACCGTACGTGTCGGCCACCCACGTCAGGAACAAGCCGCTTCCGGTGGCCAGCACGGCGAGAGTCACAAGGATCAGGACCCCCCGGTTGCGCCTGACCACCGCGATGGTCACTGGCAAGAGAGCGCCCGCGGCGAGGAAGCCGATAGGGACATCGGGGGGAAGTCGGAGACGGAAGGCGAGCAGGAAAGCCACAGCCATGGCGGCCGTGCGTTCCAGCCACCACCAGGCCACGATCGATGCTCGAACATCTTCCTGAGGCAGCGCAACTTCCGAAGAGCTACCACTCACGGGGCCTCCGTCCACGACGACGCCGCAAAGTCGGAGGAAGGGACGTGGCCTGCCGGAACGCATCCTCGTGCGCCTGCGCTACGCCATCCCATGTGCGACCGGACAGGTCCGGCCGAGAGCGCTCTGACGCCGAGCTGTCCGCATAGAGTGCGCGCCTCAGCGCCTCGCCCGTGAGGTCACCGTCGAAGAGGTGCACCCAGCCAGGACCGACCTCGGCAGCCAACAACCGGTTGACGTCGTTGTCGGGGACGAGGACGGGGCGATCCAACGACAAGGCCGCGAGGACCGCACCCGAGTTGTGCATGAAGCGGTACGGCAGCACCACCAGCTGAGCGCTGGTCAAAACCTCGACGAACTCCGCGTCGTCGAGGTAAGCCAGGCGGAGATCGATCCGCGGATCCGGACCGGCGAGCGCTCGCATCGTGGCAGCGAGTGCAGCGCTGGTCGGGCTGCCGGCCACCACCAGCCGATACGTGCCGGGGAGCTCGCCGAACGCCTCGATCAGAGCCTCGACGCCCTTGTAACGTCTGACCAGCCCGACATACGCCAGACGGCCCGGTGTCGCCGCTCGTGCCTCACAGCCGGCGTACCACCGTCGGTAGTCGCCGTGCAGGATCGTGACGAAGGGAGCGTCGTCGGGCATCACCGACGCCGGGTTGAGACGGATGCGCAGGTCGGTCAGGCGGTCGAGACACTCGAGAAGCCAGTAGTCCAACTTGGCGAGGCCAGCTGGCCGCTCGACGTTGTGCCAGGTTCTGACGACCGGCGTCCGGGTCAGCCAGAGTCGAAGGCACAGCAGGACGGTGAGGGTCCTTCTCACCGCCCTCCCCAATCGTCGGTGCCCACCCATGAGCTGCTCTGGCCAGTGCACGTGGAAGACGTCATATCCGCCGACGAGGGCGCGCCGCCAGTCGAAGTAGAACAACTCGATGGGCGAATGGTCCTCGAGCGACTGTGCAAGCTGCACGATGTAGGGGTTCGTGGTCCTCCGCGGAGCAGGAAAGGACTCCAGGACCCGAAGAACTCGTGTACTCGCCGCCATCAGCGGTCCCGCCCCGACGTGGAGGCCGCGTCCTCGTACCAAGACCCGAGCAGGGCCGGTAAGCGCGCACGATCCCACCGGTTGTGCACTTCTCCCCGCTGCCGGCCGGCCAGCATCAGTTGTTCGGCCAGCCCTTTCACGAGATCGCCCTCGAGAGAGGCAACGAACGCGTTGGGCGCGGCGAGCAGGGGTGGACCACCCAACGGTAAACAGACCACATTGCAACCAACCGAGGAAGCCTCGGCCGCCACCCAGCCCGCCTGGTCGTGGAACGAGGGGAAGAGGAGAGCATCGGCGGCAGCGAAAGCGGCCAAGACCTCGGCACGAGGACGGTGACCGACGAAATCGACACGATCAGCCACGCCGAGATCGCCACTCAACTGCTCGAGCGCCGACCGCTCGTGGCCCTCACCGAAGACGCGCAATCTCCAACCGGCCGCCAACGGATGAGCGAGCACCGCCAAGGCCAGCCGTGCGCCCTTCCAGGCCGTCAAGCGACCCACGAAGATGGCGGTCTTGGGCTGCTCTGCCCGCGTGGCGAACCCGTCGCGGCTGTCTACCGGATCGAGCGCTGCGTTCGGTTCGACGACGACACGCCGAGCATGTCGGAAGCGATGCCCGACAGCTTCGTTCTGTGCGACCACGACGGCTGCACGTCGGGCGACTCTCTCGGTGAAGACCAGCCGCAGAGCACCGGTGACCAGATTGCGAAGCAGCTCGGTGAGGACTCCCCTGGTGCCCAGCCACCGCCGCAGCTTGACGACGGGTACCCGGCTGGCGCCTCCAATCGAGGC
>JBHWSH010000181.1:0-13696 GCA_043427135.1 Marmoricola sp.
ATACTAAGAGGTTCGGCGCACTGCGCAACACCACCGTCTACCTCGACGCCGGTGACTCCGACTGGCTACCCATCGACGAGGCCGCCGCAATGCTCCGCCGCTCCGGCATCGCCCACGTGCGCGGCTTCGCACTCGGCGCCACCCACTACGCCGACCTCGCCGAGGGCGTGCGGTACGCCGGCGCGCTCTCCCAACGGTTGGCCGCGTCCGGGCTCCCGGGGAAGCGTGCAGTGCTCGACACCGCCGACAACGGCCGCCCGTTCACCTGGCTGGAGTACTGGGCCGCCCATCCGAAGGGCGACTTCGACAACGCCGAGGTGTGCCGGGACCGCGCCGAGCGGCGCTGCGTGACCCTCGGCGTACCCCCGACGACCGATGTTGCCGCGGTCCAGTGGGGGCTGGACGCGTCGACGCGAACGACAGCCGCGCAGCACGTCGACGCCTACCTATGGTTCGGCAGGCCGTGGCTGCACCGTCAGGCGTCGCCGTTCGTCATGAAGCGCGCGCTGCAGGTCGCCCGCACCACGCCCTGGGCGTGAGTCAGCGGATGCCCAACCAGCGGGTCGCCTTGAGCGTGATCATGGTCTGCTTGAGGTGCGCCTCGTAGGAGATGTCGGGAGCAGGCGTCAGCACCGGCTTCTTCAACACCGCGACGTGGACGGGGTCGGTGTACTTCAGCATGCCGCCGTCGCCGTGCCGCGCACCGACGCCTGAGGCCTTGACACCGCCGGACGGCGTCGCCTTCGACGCGTAGGAGTTGGCCAGACCGTCGTTGATGTTGATGTTGCCGGCCTCGATGCGTCGCCCGACCGCCTCCGCGGCGACGAGGTCGGTGCCCCAGACCGAGGCGTTGAGGCCGTAGTCGGTGTCGTTGGCCTGCTCCACGGCCTCGTCGACGCTGCGGTAGGGGTAGATCGTGGTGACGGGCCCGAACGTCTCCTCGGTGGCGTGCTTCATGTCCTTGGTCACCCCGCGGAGCACGGTCGGCTCGTAGAACGTCGGCCCCAGGTCGGGACGGGCTCGCCCGCCGGTGAGGACTTCCGCGCCCTTGCTGCGGGCGTCCTCCACGTGACCGGACACGCGCTCGAGGTGGGCCGGCGAGATCAGGGAACCCATGTGTGGCTCGAAGTCATAGCTGGCGCCGAGCTTGATCTGCTGCGCCCCGGCGACGAAGCGGTCGGTGAACTCCTGTGCCATCGCTTCGGGCACGTAGATGCGCTCGATGTGCATGCACGCCTGGCCGGCGTTGAGGAAGGCGCCGAAGAGGGCGCCTTGCACGGTGGTGTCGAGATCGGCGTCCTCCAGCACGATGAGCGGGTTCTTGCCGCCGAGCTCGAGGGTGCAGTCGATGAGATTGGCGCCGGCGCGCTCGCCGACGAAGCGACCGGTCGCGGTCGAGCCGGTGAACATCATGAAGTCGGAGTTGTCGATCAGCGTCGGGCCGATGTCGGGGCCCTCCCCGGTCACGATCTGCACCAGGCCGCGCGGCAGCCCGGCGCGGTAGAGCAGCTCGATGCCGGCGGTCACGTTGAGCGTGCTCTTGTTGTCGGGCTTGACGACCACGCCGTTGCCGGCGATCAGCGCGGGCATCATGTCCGACAGGCTGGTGGCGAAGGGGAAGTTCCACGGCGAGATCAGGCCGATGACGCCCTTGGGGCGGCGCACCTCGGTGCTGACCGACACGAACGGTACGACGCCGCCGCGCTTCTGCTCGGCGAGGATCCGCTTGGCGTTCTTGATGTAGTGGCTGGTCGTCATCGCGACGTCGCAGATCTCCTCGAACGACATGCGACGCGCCTTGCCGGTCTCGGCCTGCATGAGGTCGACGATCACCGACCAGTTCTTGAGCAGCAGCTTGTGGAAGCGCTTCATGACCTTGAGGCGCTTGTCCAAGGGCAGCGCGGCCCACTCGCGCTGCGCGGCACGCGCGTCGACGAAGGCGCGCTCGACGTCGGCCGGCGTCGACTGCGGCAGGGCGGTGATGACCTCGCCGGTGTAGACCTCGGTCAGCTTGTGCGTGGCACTGCCCGACGCAGTGATCAGACCGGTGAGCCGGTTGAGCAGGGCGTCGTCGATGGAGGCGGGGAGCGTCATGGCTCGAAACTGTAACGCGTTCTAGTTGTCGCGTACAGGGTCCTCAGTCGCCGGCGTACCAACTCGTCTTGGCCTTGGCGCCCTTGCGATTCAGCGAGATGTGCACGTGATCGCGGTGGCGCAGCGTCGGCGAGCACTTCTTGATCTTCTTGCACGACGACGACTTGTACTTCGTCGGCGCGAACTCACGGTAGGACGCATACATCTTGTCGTCCCAGATGACGTACATGATGCCCATCCGGCGCGCGAGCGCGTGCGGGTTGCCGGCCTTGTCCTCGGCGAAGATCTTGGCGAGGAAGCGGCCGACCTGGCGCTTGTCCGTCCGCTTCGAGGCGTTCATCATCCAGTCGATCGCCCGGCCCTCCTTGTGCTCGGAGGTGCCGCCGGTGCCACAGGAGCGCACCGATGCCACGGCTCGCCCGCCGACGTACTTGCGGTCGATCCAGCGCGCGAGCGCGCGCGTGCCGGGCTTGGCCTTCTTCACGCAGGTGCGCGCCGGCTGGTAGGAGGAATAGTCCTCCACCGCCACGTCGTACGCCGCGGCGCCGGCGGGGGCAGCGAGCGGAAGCGTCGCCAGGAGCAGCGCGAGCGCCAGCCAGAGACCGGGTTTCGCGGCGTGGTGAGGCGAGGATGGTCGTCCGAGCACGACTCCCGCTCTCAGGCTGAGGTGACCAGGACGGGCTCCACGTGCCCGTCCGGCGCGAGGAAGTAGCCGTCGTCGAAGAGGATCACGCCGTTGCAGAGCCGGCACCACCCCTGCTCGGAGTGGTCCGCGACCACGCACGCCTGCCAGCAGCAGGAGTCGGTCGCATCAGGGCACTTCGCATCACGTGCACACATCGTCGTGTACCTCCCAGGACTGCCGCCGACCTCCCTGTCGGCGATCTATCCAAGGATCGGTCGGTGACCGGCCTCACGTGAGGGCAACACGAAGAAAGTGCGAAATCCGAACCGGGACGGTCCCGGATCGGACGAATCGTCAGGCGGGCTCGGCGCCGGTCAACAGGAACAACCAGGCGTCGACGTCGCAGATCTCCGAACCCCGGGGCACCTGCTCCAGCGAGAGCCGGACGAACTCCCGGACGTCCCACCACGGCAGCCGCAGCAGCAACTGCTCGCCGAGCTCATCGGTGCGGGTGATCTCAGCCAGCACCGATGTGGCCTGCACCTGCACGTCCCCTTCGCCCAGCGGGATCATCGACCTGACGCCGTCAGCGAGCAGATCGCGCGCAAAGACCCAGGCGAACTCGCCCTCGTCGCGCAGGACACGCACGCGCACCGCGAACGGGTCTGAGGGGTCGAAGTGCATCGTGACGTCGACGGGCTCAGTTGCGAGGTCGGCCCGGAGCCATCCGGAAGTGCGGATCGCGACGTGCTCCATGGGTTTCCTCCCGGGCGTTGGATGCTGAACAACCAACGAGCACGCCCAGTGGGAGTTACTGCGACCTGGGTTACGCGACCCGGGGTAACTCAGTCGCGGGCGGGACCCCGGAATACGCGAACCTCGTTCCACACGGTGCGGGTCACGTCGAGCATGGCGTGCACGTACAGCTGCATCGTGGCAACTCCTTCTACGTCGCCGGCGCTCCGAGTGGCCCGGCTCACAGGGGTGAACCAGCCTTACCCACCCGATGTGAAACAAAACACCCGGGGTCGGGCACCGCCGCCGCCGAGTCGAGGATCGCCGTCAGTCGGCGGCGTCCTCGTCGGCGGACCGGTCGGTCCGGCGCATCTGTCGCGGCACCCGCGGTGCGTCTGGTTCGTCGTCTGCGGGCCGAGCCCGCGACGCAGCGTCGAGTCCGAGTGCGCTGACGGCCAGCTGGTAGCGCCGTTGCTGCATCAGCCGCTCGTAGCGGCGCGCGGCCTCTTCGACGTTGTCATCCATGTTCGATCCCCCGATCCGCGGCCGAGACGGTTGCCTCGACCGTCACCCCGACATTACGTGTGCCCACCGACAGACAACAGATGCGCGGCGTACGGCGTCATGATGCTCACACCACCGGGTCCCGCTATGCCCGAGCTTGCCCGGGTTTCATTCGCAGGCGACGCCGTCGCCGTCCCGATCGAGGCCGTGCGGATCCCCGCCGGTGACACGAATAGGACCGGTCACGTCGGCGCAGTCCACGTCGGGCGGGAAGACCGGGACGCAAGGCGCGTAGCCGGGTTCGCAGCCACGCTGGGAAGGGACAGAGGGCTGCTTCGGAGGCGCTGCCACCAGGCCACGCGGCTGGTTCTGCGGGCAGCCCCGGTCGGGCGACGACGCGTCGGCGCGCAGGTACTCCGGCTCCCGTGGATGGAAGCCGTAGCCGTCGCGCGAGTCGTACCGGGCGATCGCGTGCCCCTCGCGGACCAGGGTGAGACCCGCGTCCACTCCGTCGACGTCGAGGTAGCGCAGCAACCGGCCGTACCCGTCGCGGTCCTCGTCGGACTCGACCAGCCGAACGCGGCGGCCGAGCACGAGTTGGCTCAGTCGAGCCGAGGACTCCTCGTACCCGCACTCCCCGCGCTCGGGGGTGTCCATGCCGACCAGCCGCACGCGCTCACCGTTGGCGAGGTCGACCGTGTCGCCGTCGACGACGTGGACAACCAAGTGAGTCCGCGGAGCCAGCGCGGGCGGCTTCGGCCTCGGTTTCTCGGGAGGGTCGGGACGCGCCGTACGCCGCGGCTCCGGACGCTGCCGCTCCGGGTCGTTCCGTGCCCGCTCGGGAGCGGCGCGATCGGCGACCCCGGACCGCTGCGAAGCCGCGGACGTCCCTCGGTCTGGCTCGTCTCGGTCGTCGGCCGTGGTCCAGCCGACCACCAGCACGACGACGAGAAGCCCCGTGAGGACCGGGTGGCGTGAAAACCAACCCGAACCGCTCATGCCCGCTCCCCCGTGTCGACGTGTTCCCCTCCAGGGTCACACCATCGCGCGGGGTCCGTGCCCGAAACGGGAAAGCTCAGGCGCCTGCGGGTGCGCGGACCGCTCGGCCCCGCATCCGGGCGATCGTCTCGTCGTCGCAGTCGCGCCAGAAGCCGCCGACGACGTCCTCGATCTCGGTCCACGAACGCGCGGCGAACAACACGTCCTGGTAGCGGGTGATGTCGTAGTCGGTGGTGCCCATGTCGAGCAGGTCCAGCGGGCAGATCGTCATGTCGCGGAACTCCATGATCTCGCCGGGGCTGGAGAGGATGCCGGCGCCGTACGCCTTGAGCCCGTCGGGCTCGTGGACGACTCCGAACTCGAGGGTGAACCAGAAGGTCTTGCTGATGAACTGCAGCGACTCCTCGGTCTCCACGCGGCGTACGGCCTCGCCTGCCGCTTCGTAGAGGGCGGTGTAACGCTGGTCGGCCAGCGTGTTGCCGTGGCCGACGACCTCGTGGAGCACGTCCGGCTCGGGGGTGTAGAGCGGCACCGAGTGGTGGCGGATGTACTGCGTCGCCCAGAAGGCCCGGTCGGCGAGGGCCTCGTAGAACGACCGCAGCGGCACCAGCCCAGCCGCGGGCCGGTAGCGGAATCCCGTGAGCGGCTGCAACCAGGCGGACAGCTCCTCGAGCTGCGGCACCCGATCGAGTGGGAGGCCGAGCGCCTCCTTGCCGTCCAGGAACTGCCGACAGGCGAGAGCCCGGTGCTTGTCCTGGAGATCTTCGCTGACGACCCGCCAGACCTCGTGCTCCGCAGGCGTGTAGTCGATCTCGGGCGCCGGGGTGCCGGGCTGCCAGCGGTCGGCGAGCGTGGCGATCAGGTCGCGGCGGGCTCGGTAGACGGGGTCGTTCAGCCCCGGGTGGTTGGCACCGAGCTGGACCGAAAGGGTGCCGTCGTCGTTGGCGACGACCGGGGCGAAGTACTGGCCTTCCTCGAACACGGGTCCTCCTTCGGGCGCGCGACGGGTGGTCGTACGCCGACTGGCGCGCAGGGCACCGGGTCGCGGCCCCTGCGGTGGATGTGATGGCTGTCACAGCCACCTCCGACTCTACTGCGCTGTCGCGCGGAGGCGAAGACGGCAGACTGCGCCGGTGACCACACCCGCCGACCCCCGCAAGATCGACCTGCTGTGGGCGCCGTTCCTCGCGCTGCTTCTGGCGATCGTGTTGCTGAACGCCGGAGCGGCCCTGATCGACTGGTCCGAGTTGGAGCAGGCTGAGGGTTCGTGGGGCTACCTGTTCGGTGCGGTCGTCGTGTCCTTCCTCTACGCGCCCCTCCCCCTGGTCGCGCTGCTGGTGACGGCCGTCGTCGGCACCGCCACCGACAAGCCGGCCACCCGCCAGGTCATGACCGGGCTCGGCACCTACATCGCTGTAGTCGCGGGCGGCGCCCTGCTGCTGTTGGGGCTTTGGGCGCTGTGGGCCGAGGGCCTGTACGGCGCCAGCGTCGCCTTCACCGCGCTCCTGCTGGTCTGTGCCGCGATCTGCGCCGGGCCGCTGGTCGTTCGCCTGCGGCGCAGCCAGAACGACGCGGCCTGAGGACGGCTCGACTCAGGCCGCTGGGGTACGGCTCCAGCTGGCGGCCGATCGCCGAGCAAAGGTCATGAAGTCGGTGGGCGGCCGACGAAGCACGTCGAGGACGTCGTCGGTGACTCCGGCAGCACGGCCGAGCCGGGCGACCGAATAGATGCCTGAGGTCACCGCGACCATTGCCCAAGGCATGCCCAGCGACGCCCGTGCGTGCCGGGCGTAGCGCAACAACCCCGGCCTTGAGTAGTCGATGCGGCGCCCGAGCACATCGGTCAAGATGTCGGCGACCTCCTCATACGTCAGTGCCTCGGGTCCGGTCGGCGTGCAGGCCCGATGATGGTGCTGCTCCGGGTGCAGCAGTGCCGCGGCTGCCACGGCTGCGACGTCTTCGGCGTCGACGAAGGAGGTCGCGCCGCCTCCCGCCGGCACGATGATCTCGTCGCGGTCCTGGATGTCACTGCGATGAGTGGTGCTCAGGTTCTGCATGAAGAACGACGGGCGGACGAATGTCCACGACAGTCCCGAGTCACGCAGCCAAGCCTCGAGTGCCGCATGCGGCACCACACGGTTGCGCTCGGCTCCCTGCAGGGAGAGCAGGACGACTTGGCGCACCCCTGCAGCCCGGGCGGCCTCGAGCGCCGGCGCCATCTGGCTCCGCGGCCGGCTCAGGTGTGGGGGTCGCATCAGGAACATCTGCTCCACGCCGTCGAATGCCGCCGACCAGGTCGAGCCATCGGTGAAGTCGAAGCCGACCTCGGCTACGCCGGCCGGAGCCGCTGTCCGACTCTCGGACTGAGGCAGCTGCTGCGGCGTGACCGCTGCGCGCACCGGCACGCCGGCCGTGACCAACCGGTCCATCACTCCCCGGCCGACGTTCCCGGTCGCGCCGGTGACCAGCACCCGTCTGGACCGCTCGCACTGCGCCGCCTGACGAGCCTCCCGGCCGCCCGCGGACAGCTCGAGCACGAGGGCACCCGCATCGAGTTCTCCACGATGCTCGTCGTGGACGCGATCGCCCGCGTCGGAAACGGTGACGGCTGCAGCGTCGGAGACGTCGCCGAAGCAGTCACCGTCGCCCACTCGACCGCCAGCAGACTGGTCGACCGCGCGGTGCGTGCAGGCATGGTGACCCGCACCCGGGACGCGGCCGAGGCACGCCGAGCCGTCCTGCGGCTCACACCCGCGGGCGAGCGGCTCCAGGCTTCCGCCACCGAATTCCGGCAACGTCAGCTCGCCGAGGTCACCTCGGGATGGTCCGCCGGCGACGTCACCGTCTTGAGCACGCTCCTGCAGCGTTTCGCGTCCGATGCGCAACCCCGCCTCGCGGCGCCATACGACTTGTCCGACGACTGAGACCTCCATCCGATCGAGAGGAACCCTGATGAAGTTCGCCGTTCTCGGAGCCACCGGCCGCACCGGTCTCCCCCTCGTCCGCACACTGCTGGACCGAGGACACGACGTGGCAGTCCTGGTCCGCGACCCGGCCAAGCTGGGTCAGATCGCCGACCGGGTCACGGTCGTCACCGGCGAGAGCCGGGACAAGGCTGCGCTCGATCAGCTGCTGATCGGCGCGGATGCGGTGATCTCCACCCTCGGACCGACCGCCCGCGAAGCGTCGCTGCACACTGACACCGCCAAGGCACTGGGCCCGCGATGCACGCCGCCGGCGTACGCCGCTTCGTCGGCGTCAGCGGGGCGGGCATCGACGTGCCAGGCGATCGCAAGTCCCTGTCGGGGAAGGTGATCTCCAAGCTCATCCAGACGTTGGGCGGCGCGGTCGTCAAGGACAAGCCCGCCGAGTACGAAGTCTTCGCCGCCTCCGACCTCGACTGGACGCTGGTGCGGCCGCCACGGCTGCAGGACGGCGCGGCCACCGGGCGCCTCGAGCACGACGCACACCGGTCCACCCAGTCGACGAAGATCCACCGCACCGACCTCGCGTCGTTCCTCGTCGACGTCGTCGAGCAGGAGCTCTATGTCAAGCAAGCGCCCTTCGTCGCCACCCGGAGCCGGTGACAGGAGTCGAACCCGCGACATCCTCATGCCAAGTGAGGCGCTCTACCAACTGAGCTACTCCCGATGTCCCAGGCGCACTGAGCCACATGCGTCGGGTCAGTCAAGCTTGAATGAGTTCGGCCCGCTGGCTCGTTTGCTCGACTGTCCATCCGGGAGTATGGCCACCAGCTGCGTGAATGGCGCTACGTACGCAGGAGCTGGCTAGCTGTACCGCGTCATCGAAGTCCTCGCCGACCACCTGCACTTCAACGCTGACCACGTTCGTGGTCTCGTCGAGCGAGACTGCTGGGTCAGTGACCCCACACCCCGACTCCACTAGATCAACCAAGTGCTCCATTACCAAGTCGACTTCTTCGACTAATGGGATGGGCTCGGAGCCGATGGGCGTGGCGAGCAGATCGATGCTGAATCCGATCGAGATCATGCTTACCTCCCCTTCGAGCTGCATGGTTGCCGATCTAACCATTTGCGCGCGTTGGTCACGTAATTGTTGCCCGAAGGCGTCAAGTGTATCCACCGCTTGTGGGCTCCGCAGGGGCAACTGACCCGGTAGTACTTGGGTGGGTCTTTGATGTCCCAGCCAGCAGCATCGAAGTCCTCTAGGAGACGCCCAATCTCCTTGTCCCGCGCCTTCTTCCAATAACGCCCCACGCGCGATGCCTTCCCGACCGTCCCGGGTCTCCAGTAGCCGAGACACTCTAGCCGGGCGGCTTCGCGCGCCGAAAGAGTTGCCGTGCGGCGCCAAGCGACTGCAGTGGACGAAAATGGCGAGTCCGCCCGCTGTGGGGCGACAAGAATCGTCCATGGCCACCTGCCAGGAGGTGACGGCAGAGCTGTGTGGAGCCGGTGACAGCGGAGCCGGTGACAGGAGTCGAACCCGCGACATCCTCATTACAAGTGAGGCGCTCTACCAACTGAGCTACACCGGCGTGGACGCCCTGCGGCGCCCGGGCCACATCGTAGAGGCAGACATGGCGATCCCCTCTGTCCAACCCAGACGGACAGAGGGGATGACCAGCACGTGCCCCGATGATCGGGGACGAAAACGGCTCAGCCGGCGGGCTTGCAGACCCGGCACGGCGCGAGCGAGGCACCGTCCGGTCCGGCGGGCGTGACGTCGTCGCGGCCCGCGATCAGCGGGCAGTCGGCGCGATGGACCGTGGTGCCGCTGCCTCCCGCGACGACCAGGACCGAACCCGGGTCCCGCAATGACGGCGCCGCCGGCGACAGCTCGGCCGCGCGGCCGCTCGCCGAGGCGTGTGCGACCGCGTCGGCCAGCACCAGGAGCGTGTCGGCCAACCTCTTGGAAGTCTCCTTCTGGTCCGCGGCGATGCGGGCCAGCCAGGCCCCGAAGTACAGGAACCCGCCGGCGAAGGTGAGCCCCAGGCCGAGCATGCCGCCGGAGACGAGGTAGGACATCTGGTCGTACTGGTAAGGCGTCTTGGAGGCGCCGTACCAGCCGAGCACGATGACGACCAGGCCGAGCGGCAGCAGCACCGCTCCGGCGATGAAGAGCACGACCTGCAGCACCTGCGCGCTGTTGGTGCGCAGCGGCGCGGCGCCGCCGGAGCTCCGCGATCCCGCACGCGGGATCATCGGCGAGGCGGTCGAGGCCGGGGGCGTGGTGGTGGTCGTCATCATCAGGCCTTTCGCAGGTCGGGTACGCCGGAGGCGAGTCCGTGGGAGCACGCGGAGGATCCGCCGAGGATCGCGCCCCCCATCTTCTGGAACCACCAGCCGAGGAGGCCGGCCAGCGCGAGTCCGGCGAGCATCAGGGCGCCGGGGATGCTGCCCAGGGCGGGGAGCCCAGCGGTCTGCATCAGGTCGGGTGAGGTCGTCGCCGCGTCGCCGGCCGGGACCTCACCGGAGATGTCGCCGCTGGCCGTCACCGGGACGGAGCTGTCGGTGCTGGGCGCTCCCCCGGCCAGGTCGGTCGACCCGCTGCCCGCGCCGTCGGCCGGGTCGAGCTCGGGAGCCTCCTCGGGAGTCGGCACCGTCGGCAGGTCGAACGGCTCGGCGGTGCTGGCCTCGGTGCGGACGTCTCCGAGGACCACGACGATCCGCGGCTTGGCCTGCGTGGGCGCGCCGAGTGCACTCTTCAGGGGGCCGAGCTCGTCAGGCAGCGACTGGGCGATCTGGCCGATGACGCTGTCGATCGGCGCCGAGTCGAACTTGTCGCGCAGCTTGGCGAAGTTGATCTCCACGCTGAGGCCCTGCACTTGCTGCTTGCCGCTGGGGCCGTCCTCGGTCTTGCTCGCGGTGGGAAGCGTGAACGACACGCCCAGCTCGGCCAGAGCCTTTGCCGGGTCGTCCGGCAGCCCAGGGATGTCCTGCTTCTGACCGGCGACTACAGCGCCGCTGCCGTCGAAGCCGAACGGCACGCCGCCGATCTCCAGACCACCGACGAGCACGTCGTTGGTGCTGGTGGTCTTGGTCAACGTGCTGGTGGTGGTCGACTCGACCTTGATCGACTCGGCGGTGATGATGCCGCCGATGAGCTCAAGGTCGCCGACCCGGGTGAGCGCGTGCGCGGTGACGCTGGCGCCCTCGCCGTACGTCGTGCGGCTGACGCTGCTCACTCCGCCGGCGGAGATCACCGCGGCGAGCGGGCCCAGGCCCGGCATGTCGCCGCCGTCGTCCTCGGCGACCGCGAGGCCCTTGCCGTTCAGCCCACCGCTGCTCAGGCCCTTGCCGTTCAGACCCGGGAGCCCGGGCAGACCTGGGAGCCCAGGAAGGCCCGGAAGCCCGGGAACGCCGGAACCGCCACCGCCCTCGCCCTTGTCGTCGCCCTTCTTGCCGCCCTTGCCGGGACGGACGTCGCCGCCGGTGGAGAAGCCGGCCTTAGACACGGTCTCGGTCTCGCCGGCCTCGGTGCGCATCACCGCGCCGGGGAACGGCTCGTCCTTGTGCGAGGCGCTGTCGCCGGGGTACTCGGAGTTGACCTGGACCTTGTAGCCCTCCTCGGTCAACGGCGTGGAGGGCAGCCCGAGCTGCTCGCCGAACGTCTTGAGGCCCTCACCGACGGGGTCGCCAGGCCACAGCCAAGAGGCGCGGCCCTTGCTGGCCGGTCCCGAGCTGGTGATCGCCTTGGTGTAGCCGATGTTGAGCTCGGCCTGCGGGCTCGCGGGGATCGGCACCAGCGGCTCATGGATCTCGATGCGGATCGGGGTGGCGATCGCACTGAGGCTGTAGCCGCCGAGAGCGTCGTCGGCCGGCGGCTCCGCTGCCGTCGCCTGGGTCGCGGGGAGTCCGAGGGCGACCAGTCCGGTCGCCACTCCCACCAGTCCTGCGCGTCTCATGCCGCTCCTCCCATGCCCATGATCACGTCGGTCATCGAGCGACCGATCTCCTCCGGCTCGCCTGTTGCCACGATCCGTCCCCCCGTCATCACCGCTGCGTAGTCCGAGACCGCGAGTGCAGTCCGGGCGAACTGCTCCACCACCAGGATCGAGACGCCGGAGTCGGCGATCTGCGAAACCGTCTGGTAGAGCTCCTCCACGATCAGGGGCGCCAGCCCCATGGAAAGCTCGTCCAGCAACAACAACGCCGGATCGCTCGCGAGGGCACGGGCCATCGCCAACATTTGTTGTTCTCCGCCCGACATGGTTCCGGCGAGCTGGTCGCGCCGCTGATGCAGCCGGGGGAAGTACGTGTAGGCCGTGTCGTAGACGAGGTCGGCGGCCACCCCGGCGTACGACACCAGGCGGAGGTTCTCCTCGACGGTCAGGTTGGGGAAGACCGAGCGACCTTCGGGGATCGTGGTCAGCCCGAGGCGGGCAAGCTCGTCGGGCTTGGCCCCGTGCACGTTGACCCCGGCCATGTGGATGTCCCCCGATGTGGGGGCCATCTGGCCGCTGATCACTTTGAGGAAGGTCGACTTGCCGGCGCCGTTGGGTCCGAGCAGGGCGACGACGGCACCCTTGGGCACGGTCAGGTCGACGCCGCGCAGGACCTCGATGCGTCCGTACGCCGCGTGGAGGTCGACGACCTCGAGGATCGGCACGTCGGCCATCACGCGACCTCTTCCTCGTCGGAGTAGCCCAGGTAGGCCTCCTGGACCTTGCGGTTCACCCGGATCTCCGCCGGCGTGCCGCTGGCGATGATCTGACCGAAGTCCAGGACGTGGATCTCGTCGCACACGCTCATCACCAGGTCCATGTCGTGCTCGACCATGAGGATCGCCATCCCCTCGGCGGCGAGGCTGCGCAGCAGGTCGCCGAAGTCGTCGGTCTCGGACTCGTCGAGACCGGAGGACGGCTCGTCGAGCAGCAGGAGCCGCGGCTCGCATGCCAGCGCCCGCGCGAGCTCGAGCAGACGGGCGGTGCCGGTCGGGATGGAGTCGGCGCGGTCCTCGGCGTACGAGGCGATGCCGACGCGGTGGAGCAGGGCGTCGGCGTCGCCGGTCGCGCGACGGAAGATGCTGCGCATGCCGCGGTGGATGTCGAGCGCGGTCAGGACGTTCTCGCGCACGGTCAGCGACCCGAAGGCCTCGAGCCGCTGGAAGGTGCGGCCCATCCCGCGACGGGCCCGGGCGTCCACGGTCAGCCCGGTGACGTCGTGGCCGTCGAAGTGGACCCGGCCTTTCGTGGGCTTCTGCAACCCGGAGATGACGTTGAAGCAGGTCGTCTTGCCTGCGCCGTTGGGGCCGATCAGACCGGTGATGGACCCCGACTCGACAGCGAACTCCGCCTCGTTGACGGCGGTGACCCCGCCGAACTGCACGACGGCCTTCTCAACGTGTAACAGCGACATCGTCGTTCACCGCCTCGATCACCATCGTGTCGTCGTTCATGGGCACCGGCAGGACCGCGTCGCCGGCGACGTCGACTGTCTCGTCGCTGCCTCGGTTGCGGTCGAGCACCGCCGGTCGTGGGATCGCGGGTATCCGTGGAGCGAGCCAGCGGCCCATCATGAACAGCTTGTTGGCCAGGCCGTTGGGGTCCCGGCCGAGGAGGACCGCCCCGCCACCCACGACCACGAAGGCCAGGCCGGCCAGGGTCGGGTTGGACGACTGCAGCACCGGCAGCAGCATGAGGAAGACGCCGCCCATCGCCGCGCCGGTGATCGAGGTGACGCCGAAGACGACGGCGACGAGCAGCAGCAGCAGGCTGGCGAAGAACTGGAAGTCCGCGGCGCCGAAGGTGCCGCAGTA
>JBHWSH010000182.1:0-12474 GCA_043427135.1 Marmoricola sp.
GACGACCGAGTCCCCGGCCAGGCTGACCATGACGCCCTCGCCCTTGATGTTCTCCTTGTCCTGCAGCCCAGTGCCCTGGAAGCCGGTCTCGGAGCTGCCGACCGAGTCGGTGAAGAACGCGTTGGGGAAGGCCGCCATCCAGCGCTCCTTGACCGGGCGACTGAAGATCGCCGCGCTGCTCGAGACCGCGACCAGAGAGGACCCGTCGTAGTCGCCCTCTTCGTAGGCCTCGATCAGCGGGCGCGCCATCGCGTCGCCGGTCATGAAGATCAGCTGCACCTTGTGAGCATCGATGGTGCGCCACACCTCATGCGGGTCGAACTTCGGCGCGAGGATCGTCAGGTGCCCGGCGAACAGGTGCATGAGCATGGCCGCCTGGGCGCCGCCGTGCATGAGCGGGCTCAGCGGGAAGGTCACCATCGGGTCGTTCGTCGCGGCGCCCTTCGACTGGTCGTACTCCTCGAGCAGGTTGCCGCTCATGAAGTCGATGCCGCCACCGAGCACCCGCCAGAAGTCCTCGTGCCGCCACATCACGCCCTTGGGGAACCCGGTCGTGCCGCCGGTGTAGACGATGTAGAGGTCGTCCGGGCTGCGCTCGGCGAAGTCGCGCTCGGCTGACTGGCCCTCCAGTGCGTCGTCCCACCAGACCCCGCCGTACGCCGAGATGTCGTCGGAGGCGTCAGGTGCCGTCGGATCGGGCATGGCCACCACGGTCCGCAGCTTCGCGTGGTTGGGCGCGGTGACCGCGACGAGCGGAGCGTAGGTCCGCTCGTGCAGCAACGCCACCATGTCGGAGTTGTCGAAGAGGTAGTTGAGCTCGCCCTCGACGTAGCGGTAGTTCACGTTGATCGCGACCGCGCGGATCTTGAACACCGCGAGCAGCGCCACCACGTGTTCGACGCTGTTCTTGGCGTAGATCCCGACATGGTCGCCCGGCTCGATGCCGCGCCCCGCGAGGAAGTGCGCGAGCCGGTTCGCGTCGGCCTCCAGCTCGGCGTAGGAGACCAACCGGTCGCCTACTCGGATGACGGGTCGCTCGGGGACTACGTCGACGGCATGCTCGAAGAGATCAGCGATGTTGAGGGCCACGCGCTGCAGACTAGAACACGTTCTCGTTTCTGACTAGAGTCAGCGGACCAGCGAACATCTCCCGTGGAGGCGCCCCCTTGAGCAACCAACAGAGCGAGCAACCGCACGCCCTCGTCGAGCAGGTCGGACACACGCTCGTCGTGACGATGAACCGGCCGGAGAAGAAGAACGCGCTCTCCGGCGACATGCTCGCGATCATGAGCGAGGCCTGGGACCGGGTGAACTCCGACGACGACATCCGCGTGTGCATCCTCACCGGCGCGGGCGGCGCGTTCTGCGCAGGAGCCGATCTCTCCGCGATGACCAAGTCTGCGCCGAGCGACAGCTTCGAGAGCGGCGCCTTCGACCCCTCCCGCATCAAGTCCCTGCTCAAAGGCTTCCGCTTGACCAAGCCGCTGATCGCCGCGGTCGAGGGCCCGGCCATCGCAGGCGGCACCGAGATCCTGCAGGGCACCGACATCCGGGTCGCCGGGGAGAGCGCGAAGTTCGGCGTCTCCGAGGTCAAGTGGGGGCTCTACCCGCTCGGCGGATCCGCGGTCCGTCTCCCCCGCCAGATTCCCTATACGGTCGCAGCCGACCTGCTGCTCACCGGCCGGCACATCAACGCTCCGGAGGCCAAGGAGATCGGCCTCATCGGCCACGTCGTACCCGACGGCACGGCGCTCGAGAAGGCACACGAGATCGCCGACCTCATCTGCGCGAACGGACCACTCGCCGTACGCGCCGTGCTGCAGACCATCCGTGACAGCGAGGGCAAGCACGAGGACGACTGCTGGCAGGACGACGCCAAGATCGGTGCCGCGGTCTTCGCGAGCGAGGACGCCAAGGAAGGACCGCGCGCCTTCATGGAGCGGCGCACACCGGATTTCCAGGGGCGCTGAGCCAGGCCGCTGGGCGTCACACCGCGCGTTCGCGGCCTTCCCAGTACGGCGCGCGCAGCGCCTTCTTGTCCGGCTTGCCGAGCGGCGTGAGCGGCAGCTCGTCGCGGAACACCACCTTCTTGGGCGCCTGGACCGACCCCTTCGCGTCCTTGACTGCACTTTGGATCTCGCTGGTGATCCGGGCCAGGGACTCCTCGTCGTCGCCGATGCCCTGGCGCAAGACGACGACGGCGGTGACGGCCTCGCCCCACTTCTCGTCCGGTACGCCGATCACGCCGACCTGCGCGACCGCCGGGTGCTGGGCGACGACGTCCTCGACCTCACGAGGGAAGACGTTGAAGCCGCCGGTGACGATCATGTCCTTGGTGCGGTCGACGATGTACCAGAAGCCGTCCTCGTCCTCCCGGGCCACGTCGCCGGTGTGCAGCCAGCCGTCGCGGAACGTCTGCGCGGTCTCGTCGGGCAGATTCCAGTAGCCGCTGGCCAGCAGCGGTCCGGCCACGCAGATCTCCCCCGGCTCACCCACCGGCACCTTGTTGCCGTCCTCGTCGAGCAGCGCCGTGCGCAGGAAGGCACTGGGCCGCCCGCAGCTGGACAGCTTGTCCGAGCGCAGGTGGTCGTCCTTGGCGAGGTAGGTGATCACCATGGGCGCCTCGGACTGCCCGTAGTACTGCGCGAAGATCGGCCCGAACCGCTCCACCGCCTCGGCCAGCCGGACCGGGTTGATCGCTGCCGCGCCGTAGTAGATCGTCTCCAGGCTCGACAGGTCGCGGGTGTGGGAGTCGGGGTGGTCCATCAGCGCGTAGAGCATGCTCGGCACGAGCATCGTGGAGTTGATCCGCTGCTCCTCGATGACGCGCAACACCTCGGCAGGGTCGAACTTCGGCAGCACGACCATCGACCCGCCGGCCATCAGCACGGGCAGGAAGAACGCGGCGCCCGCATGGCTCAACGGCGTGCACATCAGGAAGCGCGGCTCCGCCGGCCACTCCCATTCGGCGAGCTGGATCGTGGTCATGGTGACGATGGAGCGCGTCGAGCCCACGACGCCCTTCGGCTTCCCGGTGGTGCCGCCGGTGTAGGTGACGCCCACGACGGTGTCGCCGGGAAGGTCCAACGGTTCGAGCGGACGTGCCGTCTGTCGCTCGACCACGGCGTTGATGTCCTCGCCGATGTCGGACGGCCCGAAGGTGAGCACCCGCTTCAGGCACTCCACCCGCTCGAGCAGGTCGGCTCCACGCTGGGCGAACACCGGATCGATCAGCAGCGTCTCGATGCCGGCGTCGGCCAGCACGTAGGCATGGTCCTCCAAGGAGCCGAGGGGATGCAACGCCGTACGCCGCAGCCCGAGCAGCTGCCCAGCGCCGATGCTGACCAGCACCTCGGGCCGGTTGACGGTGAGCAGAGCGAGCGGCGATCCGGTGCCGAGACCCAGCTCCTGGAGGGCACCGATGAACCGGCTGATCTGCTCGGCGAGGTCCCGCCCGGTCAGCGCCTCATCCCCGATGTGCAGCACCGGCTTGTCGGCGTGCTTGCGCAGGGCGTGCACGAGGAGGTGTCCGTTGTGGGGCCCGGTGAGCATGTCGACCATGGCCGGAACACTAGAACGTGTTCCACCCCGCAACAAGAACCCGTGATCTCGCCTCGTGGGGTCGTGGCGCTGGCACGGCGCGGGGCGAAAGCGTGAAAGAGGCGTGGCGTCTCGTCGCCCGACGCAACCACGCTGGGAGTCCCGGACGACACGGCGACAAGCGTCGCCCCGTGTCGGGACAGTGCCGCGACCCCCCCGGGGTCTCGACAAGCTCGACCGCCGGAATCTGCAACAGGGGCGACCGCCGGATCAGCCGAGGACGACCTCGGCGACGCGGCGCACCTCGTCCGGCGTACGACACGTCAGCAGGAGCATCGTCACGCCGGACTCCTCCCACTCGGCCACGCGCTCGCGCACCTTGCCGCGGTCGCCGATGATATGGATCGCGTCGACGAGGTCGTCGGGTACGGCGGTCGCGGCCTCGTCCTTGCGGCCGTCCAGGTAGAGCTCCTGCACGCGGTCCGCGACGTCGGCGTACCCCATCCGGTCGAAGACGTCCTTGTGGAAGTTCTGGTCCTTGGCCCCCATGCCCCCCATGTAGAGGGCAGCAAACGGCTTCATGCCCTGGAGGGCCGCTCGCGTCTCGTCCGCTCCCTCGGTGATCTGCAGGTGACAGGTCGCAGCGATCTCGAAGGTCTCGCGGGTACGCCGCGCACCAGGTCGGGCGAAGCCCTCCTCCAACCAGGGGCGGTACATCTCCGCCGCTGCGGGCGAGTAGAAGATCGGCAACCAGCCATCGGCGATCTCGGCGGTCTGAGCGACATTCTTGGGCCCCTCGGCGCCGAGCCAGATCGGCACATCGGCGCGAAGAGGATGCGTGATGGGCTTGAGCGGCTTGCCCAGACCTACCGAGCCCGGGCCGGCGTACGGGAGCGGGTGATGCGGCCCGTCGTTGGTGACCGGAGCCTCGCGGGCCAGGACCTGCCGGATGATGTCGACCACCTCGCGGGTGCGCGCCAGCGGCTTGGCGAAGGGCTCGCCGTACCAGCCTTCGACGACCTGCGGACCTGAGACGCCCATGCCGAGGATGACGCGCCCGCCGGTGAGGTGGTCGAGGGTCAGGACGTGCATGGCGATCGAGGTCGGAGTCCGTCCCGACATCTGCACGATCGAGGTCCCCAGCCGCATCCGGCTGGTCTCCTTGCCGTACCAGGTGAGGGGGGTGAACGCGTCCGAACCCCACGCCTCCGCGGTGAACATCGCGTCGAAACCGCAGCGTTCGGCTTCGGCGACGACCTCCTCGACACCGACGGGAGGCTGAGCGCCCCAATAACCGAGCTGTAGACCGAGTTTCATGGCGCTCACCCTGCCAGACACGACGCTCCGGGGCTTGTCGACGGAACTAGAACCTGTTTCACTTTCGCCCATGTCCCGTGTCCTCGGTGCCCCCCTGCGCGTCTCCTTCGACTACACCCGCTCCACGGGCCCGGTGCTGGGTCGGTTCATGACCGGCATGCGCGACCGGCAGGTCATCGGCGCGCGCTTGTCCGACGGCCGGGTGGCCGTCCCGCCGGTCGAGTACGACCCGGTGACCCACGAACAGATCACCGACTTCGTCGAGGTCGCCGACACCGGCACCGTCGTCACCTGGTCCTGGGTGAGCGAACCGGTCGCCGAGCAACCCTTCGACCGCCCCTTCGCATTCGCGCTGATCCGCCTGGACGGTGCCGACGTCCCGATGCTGCACGCCGTCGACGTCGACTCCCCCGAGGCGATGTCGACCGGCATGCGAGTGCGCGTCCGGTGGTCGGAAGAGACCCGGGGCAGCGTCACCGACATCGCCTGCTTCGAGCCGGCGCCCGACGCGGCCGGCGATCCGACGGCACCGGCAGCCCTGGTCGAAGCCGTCAACCCGGTCACGGGCATCATCACGCCCGTCAACCTCGACTACATGTACGAAGCCTCGCCCGAGGAATCGGCGTTCTTCCGAGGCCTGGCCAAGGGTCGCCTGGTCGGACAGCGTTGCCCGAAGTGCCAGAAGGTCTACATCCCACCGCGCGGCGCATGCCCCGTCGACGGCGTGCCGACGGCCGACGAGGTGGAGCTGCCCGACACCGGCATCGTGACGACGTTCTGCATCGTCAACGTGCCCTTCCTGGGCCAGAAGATCAAGCCGCCGTACGTCTCGGCGTACGTGCTGCTGGACGGGGCGGACATCGCCTTCCTCCACCTGATCCAGGGGATCCCCGCCGAGGAGGTCCGCATGGGCATGAGGGTGAAGGCCAAGTGGCGCCCCCGCGACCAGTGGGGCACCACGGTGGAGAACATCGAGCACTTCGAGCCCACCGGCGAGCCCGACGCGCCGTACGAGTCCTACGCCGCGCACCTGTGACCGCCGCATCGCCCGAGACCCGCGAACGCAAGGAAGAACGATGAGAGACGTCGCCGTCGTCGGCTTCGCCCAGCGCCAGATGGCCCACTTCGACGGCTCCCCCACGATGGTGGAGCTGCTCGTCCCGATCTTCTCCGAGCTGTGGGAGCAGACCGGGTGGACCAAGGACGACATCGGGTTCTGGTGCTCGGGGTCCTCCGACTACCTGGCCGGCCGCTCCTTCTCCTTCGTCTCCGCGGTCGACGCGATCGGCACGCTGCCGCCGGTCAACGAGTCGCACGTCGAGATGGACGCCGCGTGGGCGCTCTACGAGGCGTGGGTGAAGATCCAGACCGGCGAGGTCGACACCGCTCTCGTGTACGGCTTCGGCAAGTCCTCGGCCGGCGTACTGCGCCGGGTGCTGGCGCTGCAGCTCGACCCCTACGTGCTCACGCCGCTGTGGCCCGACACGGTGTCGATCGCAGCGATGCAGGCACGGCTCGGGCTGGAGAGCGGCCGCTGGTCGGAGGAGCAGCTCGCCGGAGTCGTCGCAGCCAGCCGCAGCGCTGCCCTCGACAACCCCTACGCACTGCTCTCCGGTGATGTGAGCGTCGAGGACCTGCTGGCCGAGCCGTTGTACGCCGACCCGTTGCGCAAGCACGACTGCGCACCCGTCACCGACGGTGCCGCCGCCATCGTCATCGCGGCCGGCGACCGGGCATACGACGCCACCGACCGCCCGGTGTGGATCTCGGGGTTCGAGCATCGCATCGATGCCCAGAACCTCGGTCTACGCGACCTCGCTCGGGCACCCTCGGTCGCAGGTGCGGCTGCCGGGCTGGATCTCGGCGGTCTCGACGTCGCGGAGCTGCATGCCCCGTTCAGCCACCAGGAGCTGATCCTGCGCGACGAGCTCGGCCTGCCGGACTCTGTCAGCGTCAACCCGTCCGGCGGCCCGCTGGCCGGCAACCCGATGTTCACCGGGGGGCTGATCCGCATCGGCGAGGCGGCCCGCCGCATCCGCGACGGTGCCGCCGGCCGGGCCCTGGCGCACGCCACTTCCGGACCCGCGCTGCAGCAGAACCTCCTGTGCACGCTGCAGGACTCGACCAGCAACGGAGGCAACTGATGGGCAAGCAGCCTGCAGCGGTGATCGGGGTTGGTCAGACCCACTACCGCGCCAAGCGCGAGGACGTCTCGATGGCCGGGCTGTGCCGCGAGGCTGTCGACCGCGCCATGGCCGACGCCGGCGTCGGCTTCGATGACATCGATGCCGTCGTGGTGGGCAAGGCGCCCGACCTGTTCGAGGGCGTGATGATGCCCGAGCTCTTCCTCGCCGACGCGCTCGGCGCGGCGGGCAAGCCGCTCATCCGGGTGCACACCGCCGGCTCGGTGGGTGGGTCGACCTCGATCGTGGCCGCGTCCCTCGTGCAGTCCGGCGAGCACCGGCGCGTCCTCGCGGTTACCTTCGAGAAGCAGTCGGAGTCCAACGCGATGTGGGCCCTCTCGGTGCCCGTCCCGTTCATCATGCCCGTGCACGCCGGGGCCGGCGGCTACTTCGCCCCTCACGTGCGCTCCTACATCAGACGGTCGAACGCTCCGACGCACGTCGGCGCGATCGTAGCCGCCAAGGACCGGCAGAACGCTCTCAAGAACCCCTACGCCCACCTGCGCAACCCAGAGACCACCTTCGAGTCGGTGATGGCCTCGCAGATGCTGTGGGACCCCATCCGGTACGACGAGACCTGCCCCTCCAGCGACGGCGCCTGCGCCCTGGTGATCGGCGACGCCGAGGCCGCGGCCCAGGCACCCAACCCGCCGGCGTGGATCCACGGCACCGTGATGCGGACCGAGCCCACCACGGCCGCCGAGCGCGACCAGGTCAACCCGCAAGCCGGCCGCGAGGCCGCGGCCGCGCTGTGGAAGCAGGCCGGCATCACCGACCCGCGTGCTGAGATCGACTGCGCCGAGATCTACGTGCCGTTCTCCTGGTTCGAGCCGATGTGGCTGGAGAACCTCGGCTTCGCCGCCGAGGGCGAGGGTTGGAAGCTGACCGAGCAGGGAGTGACCGCTCTCGACGGCGACCTGCCGGTGAACATGTCCGGGGGCGTGCTCTCGTCCAACCCGATCGGCGCCTCCGGCATGATCCGGTTCGCCGAGGCCGCACTCCAGGTGCGGGGCATGGCCGGCGAGCACCAGGTGCCGGACGCCAAGCGGGCGCTGGGACACGCCTACGGAGGCGGGTCGCAGTTCTTCGCCATGTGGGTCGTCGGATCCGAGCCTCTCAGCTGATCGACGGACGCCGTCCGCCCTGATGGGGTGCCGCCCGTCATGATGGATCCATGATCGAGCTGCGCACACCCGCCGAGATCGAGCAGATGCGGCCTGCCGGACGCTTCGTCGCCGAGGTCCTCACCCACCTCGCCGAGGTCGTCGACGTCGGGATGAACCTGCTCGAGATCGACGAGATCGCCCACCGCATGATCAAGGACCGCGGCGCGGAGTCCTGCTACATCGACTACCACCCGTCGTTCGGGGCGAGTCCGTTCGGCAAGGTCATCTGCACCTCGGTCAACGACGCCGTCCTGCACGGCCTCCCCCATGACTACACGCTGCGCGACGGCGACCTGCTCAGCCTCGACTTCGCGGTCGCGGTCGACGGCTGGGTCTCGGACTCAGCGCTCAGCGTCGTGGTCGGCACGGCGCGGCCGGAGGACCTAAAGCTGATCGACACCACGACGCGTGCGCTCGACGCCGCGATCGAGGCGGCCCAGCCAGGCAAGAAGATCGGGGACATCTCGGCGGCGATCGCAGCCGTCGCTCGCGCGGACGGCTACAAGATCAACACCCAGTTCGGCGGGCACGGCGTGGGTCGCGTCATGCACGGCGACCCGCACGTGCCCAACGACGGGCGCGCGGGGCGGGGCTACCCGCTGCACCCCGGCTTGGTCATCGCGATCGAGCCGTGGTTCCTCGAGACGACCGACGAGATCTACACCGACGCCGACGGCTGGACCCTGCGCAGCGCCGACGGCTCGCGCGGCGCCCACATGGAGCACACCGTCGCCATCACCCCCGACGGCCCGCTGGTCCTCACCGCCCGCCCCTGACGCCGAGTCGGGCCGCCGTTGGTTGGGGAGGAGCGCTAGCTGACGTCTCGAAACCACCGCAACCTGAGCGCCGATCTCCGGTGGTTTCGAGACGCCTCGCCCCAGGGGGCTCGGCTCCTCAACCACCTGCGAAGGCTCGGCTCCTCAACCACCAAGTCGCCCTCGCCGGGTCAGACGTAGTCGACCTGCAGGTCCTTGATGCCGTTGATCCAGGCGTGGCGCAGCCGACGCGGCTCCCCGGCCTTCTTGATGTCAGGCATGAGATCGGCGATCGCGTTGAAGATGATGTCGACCTCCATGCGGGCGAGGTTCGCACCGATGCAGTAGTGCGCCCCGTGACCGCCGAACGACAGGTGCGGGTTGGGGTCGCGCGTGATGTCGAAGCGGTGCGGCTCGTCGAAGACCTCGGGGTCGAAGTTCGCCGAGGAGTAGAACAGACCGACGCGCTGGCCCTTCTTGACCAGCTGCTCCCCGACGTACACGTCGTTGAGGGCGGTGCGCTGGAAGACGGTGACCGGGGTGGCCCAACGGATGATCTCGTCGACGGCGCCCTTTGGTCGCTCCTTCTTGTAGAGCTCCCATTGGTCGGGGTGGTCGAAGAAGGCGTTCATACCATGGGTGATCGCGTTGCGAGTGGTCTCGTTGCCGGCGACGGCCAGGAGGATGACGAAGAATCCGAACTCGTCGTCGGTGAGCGCGTGCCCGTCGACGTCCGCCGTGATCAGCTTGGTGACCAGATCGTCCGTGGGGTTCTTGCGCCGCTCGTCGGCCACGGCCATGAAGTAGCCGAGGATCTCCGCCGCTGCCATCTCGGGATCGGCGTCGTACTCCGGGTCGTCGTAGGCCAGCATCTGGTTAGACCAGTCGAACAGCTTGGACCGGTCCTCCTGCGGCACGCCGAGGAAGTCCGCGATCGCCTGCAGCGGCAGCTCCGCGGCGATGTCCTCGACGAAGTTGCCACTGCCTCGCTCGCGCGCGTCCTCGATGATGCGACGCGCGCGACCGGTGAGGTCTTCCTGGAGCGCTCCGATGGCTCGCGGGGTGAAACCGCGGGAGATGATCTGGCGGTAGCGCGTGTGCTGCGGCGGGTCCTGGTTGATCAGCATCACGCTCTGCACTTCGACCTGCTCACGCGTCATGTCGGGGGCGAAGCGGATGATCGCGCCGTTCTCGTGGGTGGAGAACTCCTTGCTGTTCTTCGACACTGCCGCCACGTCGGCGTGCTTGGTCACCGCCCAGTAGTGCGGGGAGTTCTCGAAGCCGGCGTAGGCCTCGGGTTGTTGCTCGACCCAGAACACCGGCGCCGTACGCCGCAGCTCGGCGAACTCCTCCAGTGGCAGCGCCACCTCGTTGATCGTCGGGTCGGTGGGGTCGAACCCCTGGGGCAGCGCCGGAGCGGTCAACGGACTTCCTCCATCAGCAGCGAAACTGGAACACGTTCTAGTAATCGTGACACAGATCGCGCACGGGGGGAAGGTCGGCCCGCCCTGGACAGCGGGACGAGCCGGCCGGGCTCTATCAGAACGTGTTCTACTTGAGGGAGAACATCAGTGCACCGAGAGGACCCACCGTGGGAAACCCCGTCATCGTCGAAGCCGTCCGCACTCCGATCGGCAAGCGCAACGGCTGGCTCGCCGGGTTGCACGCTCAGGAGACTCTCGCCCACGTCTACCGCTCGATCATCGACCGGGCCGGTGTCGACGCCGAGCTCGTCGAGCAGGTGATTGGCGGGTGCGTCACCCAGGCGGGTGAGCAGTCCGGAGCACTCGTACGCCGCGCGTGGCTTCTCGCCGACCTCCCCCAGCACACCGCAGGCACCACGGTCGACGCCCAGTGCAGCTCCGCCCAGCAGTCGGCGCATCTCGTGGCCGGGCTCATCCACGCCGGTGCGATCGACACTGGCATCGCCTGCGGCGTCGAGATGATGTCGCGGGTGCCGCTCGGGGCCAACGTGCCTCCCGGCACCGGGACACTGCGCCCGGACAACTGGACCCTCGACATGCCCGACCAGTTCACCGGCGCCGACCGCATCGCCCGCGACCGCGGCCTCACCCGCGAAGACCTCGACGCCTTCGGCGCCGCCTCCCAGCACAAGGCGCGGGTCGCCGTCGACGAGGGGCGCTTCAAGCGCGAGATCGCACCGATCGAGGCACCGATCCTCGATGAGAACGGCGAGAAGACCGGCGAGACTCGTCTGGTCGACACCGACCAGGGTCTCCGTGACACCACCGCCGAGGGCCTGGCCGGACTGCGGACCGTCCTGGAGGGCGGGCTCCACACCGCCGGCACGTCCTCGCAGATCTCCGACGGGTCCTCCGGGATGCTGATCATGGACGAGGACAAGGCCAAGGCCCTGGGCCTGAAGCCGCGCGCCCGCATCGTCACCCAGTGCCTGGTCGGCTCCGACCCCTACTACCACCTCGACGGTCCGGTGCAGGCGACCGAGCGCCTGCTCGAGCGCAGCGGCCGCAGCATGAGCGACTTCGACCTGTTCGAGGTCAACGAGGCCTTCGCCTCCGTCGTGCTGTCGTGGGCCAAGGTGCACGGCGCCGACATGGACAAGGTCAACGTCAACGGCGGCGCCATCGCGATCGGCCACCCCGTCGGCTCCACCGGCACCCGCCTGCTGACCACAGCCCTGCACGAGCTCGAGCGCCGCGACGGCACCAGCGCGCTCGTGACCATGTGTGCCGGCGGCGCGATGGCCAGCGGCACCATCATCGAACGCGTCTGACGCGCCGAGCCGCCCCTTACGCAGGGCCGACCCGCCCCTTATGCAGGCAGACCACCTGCACGAGGGGCGGTTCGCACCTGCACGAGGGGCGGTTCGCGCCTGCTCAGGTGCCGTAGACCGGCTCGGGCGGGGTCGCCTCGGCGAGCAGGCGGCGTACGGCGTCGCCGACCTCGGCCGGCTCCCACCGCCGGCCGATGTCGACGGCCGGGCCGTGCCGCCAGCCCTCCTCGACGCAGAGCTTGCCGCCCTCGGACTCGATGACCCGGCCCGTGACGTCGCCGGAGTCGACGCTGGAGAGCCAGGCGACCAGCGGCGCCACATTGGACGGATGCATGGCGTCGAAGCCGTCCTCGGGGGCCTTCATAGTCTCGGCGAACGCCGCCTCGGTCATCCGCGTGCGCGCCGCCGGGGCCAGGGCGTTGACGGTGACCCCGTAGCGCCCGAGCTCGGCGGCTGCCACCAGCGTGAGGCCCGCGATGCCCGCCTTGGCGGCAGAGTAGGTGCCCTGGCCGATCGAGCCCTGCAGGCCGGCGCCGGAGGAGGTGTTGATGATGCGGGCGTCGCGCTTGCGTCCCGCCTTCGCCTCGTCGCGCCAGTACGCCGCGGCGTGGCGGAGCGGCGCGAAGTGGCCCTTCAGGTGGACGCGGATCACGGCGTCCCACTCGTCCTCGGTGGCGTTGACGAGCATGCGGTCGCGCAGGAAGCCGGCGTTGTTCACGAGCACGTCGAGGCCGCCGAAGGTGTCGATGGCCTGAGGT
>JBHWSH010000183.1:0-7192 GCA_043427135.1 Marmoricola sp.
GCTTGTGCCCGCGGGCGTAGAAGTCGCCGCCACACGGGGCGAAGTCGTCGACCTCGATCGACTCGATGACATGCGGACGGATCCGGGTGCGGTCGGCCAGCGAGTCGACGGTGAGTCCCACCCGGGTGCGAGCCGCAGCGAGCTCGGGTCCGATGACAGGGTCGTAGGCCGGCTCGGGCTGGAAGTCGTCGATGACAAGAGGCGCGACCGGCTCCGCCAAGCGCGCCAGAGGCCGCACGGTCGCGTCGTCGATCGCCGGCACGGCCGTGACGACCATGCTGTCCTCGGCGACCGCTGTGTCCTCGACCACCGCCTGGTCTTCCTCGACGGGCGCGGAGCGCTCCGGCCGGCGCAGCCAGCGGGGGCGGCGCTCCTCCCGGAGCTCGGCGTCGTCGATGACAGCGCGCTCGCCGGCTTCCACCGGCGCCGGTGGGGCCGCGGAGAGCACCGGGGCATCGTCCTGAACGACGGCCAGCACCTCGGCGCGGTCCCCGGCCAACCGGGCGATGCGGTCGCAGAGCTCGGTGTCGCCGTCGCCTCCGCTGCTGGCGTCGCGGAAGCGCGTGGTGAGGCCGAGCGGCACGGCCAGCGCAGCGCCGTACACCTTGCGGTTGAGGGTCGCGTGCCGGTGAGCCCGGCCCTCCAATCCCTCGATGGCGCGCTCGAGGTGGTGCAGCCGGAGGATCAGGCGGCCGTCTCGCAGCAGCCCGCGCCGGGGCTGCACGAGCACGCGGTCGATCGCCTCCCACGGGACACCACGCCACTGCGCACCCAGCCGGATGCGGACGCCGAGCTCGTCGGCGACCAGTAGGGGGATGCGGGCGTCGAGCAGAGCACGCAGGTGTACGACCGCGAGCGCGCCGATGGCCAGGCACAGCACCCAGTCCAGGAACCCGCCGGTGCCCGCAGCCCGGTAGAGGTAGGCGATCGCGATCGCCGACGCCGCTGCGCCCACCACGAGGGAGAGGCCGGCGTTGCGGCGGATCTCGACCGGCTCCGGCGTGATCTCGAGCGCCGGCTCGTGGAGGTCGGGGGCGCCGTCGTGATGGTCGACGGTCTCGATGGCCTGTGCGCTCACTGGTCCCCCTGCAGAGTGGCGATGACGTCGTCGAGGTCGTCGGGCTTGATCAGCACGTCGCGTGCCTTGGAGCCCTCGCTGGGGCCGACCACGCCGCGGCTTTCGAGGATGTCCATCAGCCGGCCGGCCTTGGCGAAGCCGACCCGCAGCTTGCGCTGCAGCATCGAGGTCGAGCCGAACTGGGTGGAGACCACGAGCTCGATGGCCTGGATCACGAGGTCGAGGTCGTCGCCGATGTCGTCGTCGAGCTCACGCTTGGACTGCGCCGGCGCAGTCACGTCCTCGCGGTAGGTGGGCGAGAGCTGTTGCTTGCAGTGCTTCACCACCGCGTGGATCTCGGCCTCGGTGACCCAGGAGCCCTGCACGCGCACGGCCTTCGAGGCGCCCATCGGCAGGAACAGCCCGTCACCCTGGCCGACCAGCTTCTCCGCACCGGGCTGGTCGAGGATGACTCGGCTGTCGGCGAGGCTGGAGGTGGCGAACGCCAGACGCGAGGGCACGTTGGCCTTGATCAGACCAGTGACCACGTCGACGCTCGGCCGCTGGGTCGCCAGCACGAGGTGGATGCCTGCCGCCCGAGCGAGCTGGGTGATCCGGACGACCGAGTCCTCGACGTCGCGGGGAGCGACCATCATCAGGTCGGCGAGCTCGTCGACAATCACCAGCAGATAGGGGTACGGCGCGAGCACGCGTTCGCTGCCGGGGGGCACCTGCACCTTGCCCGCCCTCACCGCCTTGTTGAAGTCGTCGATGTGCCGGAAGCCGAACGCGGCGAGGTCGTCGTAGCGCATGTCCATCTCGCGCACGACCCACTGCAGCGCCTCGGCGGCCTTCTTCGGGTTGGTGATGATCGGGGTGATCAGGTGCGGGACGCCTTCGTAGGCGTTGAGCTCGACCCGCTTCGGGTCGACCATGATCATGCGGACCTCGTCGGGCGTGGAGCGCATGAGGATCGAGGTGATCATCGAGTTGACGAAGCTCGACTTGCCGGAGCCGGTCGCGCCAGCCACCAGCAGGTGCGGCATCTTCGCCATGTTGGCGACTACGAAGCCGCCCTCCACGTCCTTGCCGAGCCCGACGATCATCGGGTGGTGGTCGTTGCGGGCGTTGTGGGACCGCAGCACGTCGCCGAGGGAGACGATCTCCTTGTCGAGATTGGGGATCTCGATGCCGATCGCGCTCTTGCCCGGGATCGGGCTGAGGATGCGCACGTCTGCACTCGCCACGGCGTAGGCGATGTTCTTGCCGAGCGCGGTGACCTTCTCGACCTTGACGGCCGGCCCGAGCTCGACCTCGTAGCGCGTGACCGTGGGCCCGCGGGTGTAGCCGGTGACCTGGGCATCGATGTCGAACTGCTCGAGCACCTGGGTGAGGCGCTCGACGACGTCGTCGGAGGCCTTGGAACGCGGCTTGTGCGGGCTGCCGGCCTTGAGCATGTCGTTGCCGGGCAGGTGATAGACGGCGTCACCGGACAGCGCGAGCTGCTCGACCCGGGCCGGCAGCGGGGTGTGTGGCGGCGCCTCGACTGGCACGTCTTCGTCGGCGCTCGGGTCGCCGACCACGGACTGGGCGACGTCGACCGCATCGGGCGTGCGCCGGCCGCGCTTGGAGAGCTCGCGGTCGACCATGACCGGACTGTCGTACGCCGGGTCCCCCTCGGGCGTGAACTCGTCGTCCTCGCCGTCCTTGGCCCGCATCGAGCCCACACGGCGCCGCGGACGGCTCCGCTTCAGCGGGGCGGTCTCCTCCCCCGCTGCCGATGGGCTCTCCGCATCGTCCGCAGCCGCGGACCGGCCGAGCAGGCGGTCGCGGAGCGCGGCTAGCCGCTGCGGCACCTGGTAGACGGGGGTGCCGGTGACGACCAGGACCCCGAAGACGCAGAGCAGCACGAAGATCGGCACCACGACGTACGTCGACTGGAGCAGATCGAGCGCGAGGGAGGCCACGACGAACCCGATCGCTCCCCCGGCCTGCTGAAGGGCGTCGGTGTCGGTGCCCTCGGGGCGGCCGTTGGCGATGTGCATGAGGCCAAGCACGCCGAGAACGAGTGCGCCCCAGCCGATCAGCTGGCGTCCGGCCGGGCCGGTCCGCTCGGGGTTGCGCATCGTGGCGACGCCGATGCCGACCAGGACCAGCGGGACGAACCAGCCGAGCAACCCCAGGGAGCCGTTGACCATCGTGCGGGTGGTCTCCCCCACGACGCCGGGCAGGCGCCACCAGACCGAGGCTGCGACGACCACGGCGAGCGCCATCAGGGACAGCCCGATGCCGTCTCGCCGGTGCGCGGGGTCCAGCTCCTTCGCGGAGTGCCCCACGCGGCGTACGACCACACCGATGCCGGAGGCCAGCCCCATCCAGGCGCGCTTCAGCAGGCCGAACAGCGCCTGGAACACGCGATAGACCGGCCCGGGGCCGTTGCGCACCGCTCGGGGTGCCGGCCTCTTCGACGCGGTCGAACGACTGGAGGACGAGCGCTTGGACTGGCTGCCGGACGAACGGGATCGCGAGCTGCCGGAAGCACCCTTGCGGGAGGAGCCGGAGGTCCGCGACGCCGGCGGGGAAGACGTACGGGTCGCCATGCGGGCGAGGCTACGGGATCGTCACACCAGTCACACGCATCCCACGCCGGAGCGATTCGAGGCATTCGCACCACGGTCGCGTGGCATGCCTCAGCGGTGACTTAGCCTCATGGTCCCATCAGGTCCGCGTCCACCGCCGCGTCCATGCGACCCCAGCCCGGTGCGTCCGCATAGCGGGACGTGTTTCCACTTGGTGGACACTCTTGTCTACCGTAGGACCATGACGCACTGGACCTATCGATTTGCCACCTGCCCGGGGTCCCCGAGCAGCCGGCGCCGATAGTTCTTTCCGCGCAGCTGTCATCCACGCCCCTGGCTTCCGAGCAAGGGGCGTTTTGCATGCCGCCATCAAAGGCTCGGAGTCGGGGCAACACCGGCAACACCCAACGCGAAAGTGAGAACACACCATGGTCGTCGTCATGTCGCCCGAGGCAACCGACTCCGACATCGCCCACGTGGTCGAGAAGGTCGAAGGCGTGGGAGGCGAGGCGTTCGTCAGCAAGGGCGTGATGCGCACCATCATCGGCCTCGTCGGCGACCTGGAGTCCTTCCACGGCCTCAACCTGCGGGCGCTGCCCGGGGTGCAGGACGTGCACCGCATCTCCGACCCGTTCAAGCTGGTGAGCCGCCAGCACCACACCGAGCGCAGCACCGTCTGGGTCGGCCCGGCGGCTCACCGGGTGCCGATCGGGCCCGACACCTTCACCTTCATCGCCGGCCCGTGCGCCGTGGAGTCCAAGCAGCAGACCTTCGAGGCCGTCGAGATGGCCCGCGCGGCCGGAGCCACGCTGGTCCGCGGCGGCGCCTTCAAACCCCGCACCTCGCCGTACGCCTTCCAGGGCCTGGGGCTGAAGGGTCTGGAGATCCTGGCGGAGGTCCGCGAGGTGACCGGGCTCCCCGTGGTGACCGAGATCGTCGACGCCCGCGACGTGAGTGTCGTCGCCGAGCACGCCGACATGCTGCAGATCGGCACCCGCAACATGGCCAACTTCGGGCTGCTGCAGGCCGTCGGTGAGGCCGGCAAGCCGGTCCTGCTCAAGCGCGGCATGACCGCGACCATCGAGGAGTGGCTGATGGCAGCGGAGTACATCGCCCAGCGCGGCAACCTCGACGTCGTGCTGTGCGAGCGCGGCATCCGCACCTTCGAGCCCGCCACCCGCAACACCCTCGACATCTCCGCGGTGCCGGTCGTCCAGGCCAAGAGCCACTTGCCGATCATCGTCGACCCCTCGCACGCGGCCGGCGTGAAGGAGCTCGTCGTGCCGCTCTCGCGGGCCGCGATCGGGGTCGGCGCCGACGGCATCATCGTCGACGTGCACCCGGCTCCCGAGGAGGCCCTCTGCGATGGTCCGCAGGCGCTGCTCGGCAACGACCTGCGTGCACTGGCCCAAGCGGTGCGGCAGCTGCCGCCCGCCGTCGGACGCGTCGACGCCGGTGAGAGGGTGCGCTGAAGCGCGGGAAACCTGGGAACGGTGGCGGCGTGAAGCTCTACGCCGACTCCCCCGCTCGCCGTACCCGTCAACAGGTCGGCGACCTCTTGCTGGTCGTCTGGGTCATCGCCTGGGTTCTGCTCGCCCGGGCAGTGCACGCCGCAACGATGCTGCTCGCGGAACCCGGGGAAGAGATCGAGTCCGCGAGCAGCGGCTTGGCGGACCGGCTGCGTGATGCCGGGTCGACGGTCTCGGAGACTCCACTCATCGGCGATCGGCTGAGGGGACCCTTCGACGGCGCCGGCGACGCAGCGGACCGCTTGGCGGCGGCAGGGACTTCGCAGGTCGACGCTGTCGAGCAGGTCGCACTCTGGTTGAGCCTGACCATCGGGGCAGTGCCGATCCTGGTGATGCTGGCGATCTACCTGCCACTGCGATGGCGTTTCGTGCGCGAAGCCACGGCCGCCCAGCGCTTCATCGACGCGGCAGCCGATCTCGACCTGTTCGCGCTCCGGGCGCTTGCTCGTCAGCCGATGCACCGGCTCGCTGCCATCAGCGAGGACCCGGCCGGCGCCTGGCGCGCTCAGGACCCAGGCGTCTTACGCCAGCTTGCGGTCCTCGAGCTGCGTGACGTGGGGTTGACGCCACCACTGTGATCCGACGTCGCCGCCTGCCGACCTACAACTCGGCCCGTGAGGCGACCTGAAGCGGGCTTTCGCCGAGGAGTTGAGTGCAGTACGGCGGGTCAGCCGGTGAGTAACTCGGCGAGGACCTTGGCGGCGCGCTCGACGTCGTCGCGGCGTACGTCGAGATGGGTCACCATCCGCAGCGATGTGGCGCCCACGGCGGAGACCAGCACGCCCTCGTCCCGGGCGGCGGAGACGATCCGCGCCGGGTCCTGGACGGGTACGACGACGATGTTGGTGTCCACGCTCGACGGGTCCACCTCGCACGCCTCGGCGAGCAGCTGCGCATGGTCGTGGTCCTCCGCCAGTCTCTCGAGGTGATGATCCAGGGCGTGGATGCCGGCCGCGGCGAGGATTCCGACCTGCCGCATGCCCCCGCCCATGCGCTTGCGCCAGACCCGGGCCTCGGCCATTGCATCTGCCGAGCCGACGACCAGCGAGCCGACCGGTGCTCCCAGCCCCTTGCTGAGGCACACCGAGAGGATGTCGGCGGTCGCGCCGTACTCGTGGAACGGGACGCCGGTGGCGACGTGGGCGTTCCAGATCCGCGCCCCGTCGAGGTGTACGCCGACCTGCCGCCCGTCGGCGTACACGCGGAGAGCCTGCAGGTCCTGGAACGGGATGACGGCCCCGCCGCCGAAGTTGTGGGTGTTCTCCACCGAGATCGCCCGGGTCGGCACGAAGAACGGCCCCATGTCGGGCGCGTAGAGCTGAGCGACCAGGTCGAGGTCGAGCGGCCTGCCCATCCAGGTGCGCATGGTCAACCCGGTGTACGCCGCGTGGGCGCCGAGCTCGGCGCGCGCGATGTGCGCGGAGGCCTCGCACAGCACCTCTTGGCCGGGGCCGACCAGCGCGCGGACCGCCAGCACGTTGGCCATGGACCCGGTCGGGGTGAAGAGCGCGGCCTCCTTGCCGAAGAGCGCAGCGACCTTCTCCTCGAGGGCCAGCACGGTGGGGTCTTCGCCGTACACGTCGTCCCCGACGTCCGCCCGTGCCATCGCGGCGCGCATCTGCTCGGTGGGTCGGGTGACGGTGTCGCTGCGGAGGTCGATCACGCGGACCAGCGTACGAGCCGCACTACGTCTCCCGCGGCCCAGCCCGTCCATCCACAGCTCGTGCACATGAGGTTCCGCCGAGGGCGCTGAGCCGGTAGATTCGCGCCGCCCCACTCATGGCCAGTCGACGGGGGAAGTCGATGCGAGTACGCCGCGCCGCCGCAGTCGCTGCCTGCATGGCCCTCGCGCTGGTCTCCGCGTGCAGTGGCGACGAGCCGATCGCCCCGCCACCGCTGGAGTCCACTTCGCCGACGGCCACGCCGACCGACAGCGCGACCGAGCCCGTCGCCGGGCCGCCTCCGCTTCCCGCCGAGGCCCGCGGCACCGGCCGCAAGGCGGCGGTCGCGTTCGTCCGGCACTGGAT
>JBHWSH010000184.1:0-5250 GCA_043427135.1 Marmoricola sp.
AGGTCCAACACCGTCCGCGCGACCTCGGGATCGGCGCCGAACGGCGCCGAGACCGCCACTGCTCCGGCTTCGAGAGCCAGCTCGCTGGCGCGGTCGTAGAGGAACCCAGGTGCGATGAACAGCGAGCCGACCGCGATGTGACGGCGACCCTGCGCGCGGAACGCTCGCACCGCCTCGCCCGTGGCCGGTGGACTGGTCGAGGCGAACGCCGCCACGGTGGGCAGCTTGTGCCGGGTGCCCCAGATGCGCGCCAGTCGGCTGATCGACTGGGTGGCCAGCGGGTCGGAGGTGCCGGCGGCGGCGAGCACCAGTCCGTCGAGCTCGCGCACCCGAGCGGCTGTCAGCGCCTCCCGCAGGCGGCGGTCCAGCACGTCGAGGAAGACGGGCTCGAGGCCGAGGACGTCGGTGGCCCGGATCTGCAGTCCAGGGTGGCGGGCGATGGTCTCCGCGATCACTGCGGGCACGTCGACACGCGCGTGGTGGGCGTGGCTGAGCAGCAGCGGAACGACGACGATCTCCTCGTAGCCGGCCCGCACGAGCTTGTCCACGACGGTCGCGAACGACGGCTTGGCCAGCTCGAGGAACGCCTGCTCGATGCGCAGGTCGGGCCGCATCGCGCGGACCTCGTCAACGAGGGCGCGGATGGTCGCGGCGGAACGAGGGTCGCGGCTGCCGTGGGCGAGGGCCACCAGGGCGGGTGCGGTCACGGGGTCAGCCTCCTTCGGGTCGTGCCGGGCGGGGTGCCCGGACTGCTAGGGGTGGTGCTCGGTGTCGTGCTGTTCGGTTGTGGTGAGTGCTAGGAGTGGAGGCCGCACTCGCTCTTAACGAGCCCCGGCCACCTTCCGCTACGGGTGTCTTGTCCCGGTTCGACGCGCCGGGTGCAGGGGGCGCAGCCGATGGAGGGATAGCCGTCGTACTGCAACGGGTTGACCAGCACCCCGTGCCGCACGATGTAGGCCTCGACGTCGGCGTCGCTCCACCGGGCGAGGGGGGAGACCTTGACCTTGCCGCGGCGCTCGTCCCACCCGATGACAGGAGCGATGACACGCTGGCGGGTCTCGCCGCGGCGCAGCCCGGTGGCCCACGCGTCGTACGACGACAACGCGCGCTCGAGCGGTTCGACCTTGCGCAGGGCGCAGCATCGGTCGGGGTCGCGGGCGAAGAGATCGCCGCCCAGCTCCGCGTCCTGCTCGGCCACCGACCGCTCCGCCTCGACGGTGCGCAGACGCACCGGCAAGGTGGCGGCGACCGCGTCGCGGGTGCCGATCGTCTCAGCGAAGTGGTAGCCGGTGTCGACGAAGACCACATCGATGCCGGGCGCCACCGTGGACGCGAGGTGGGACAGGACCGCGTCGGCCATCGAGGTGGTCACGCAGAACCGGCCGCCGAAGGTCGCGACCGCCCACTCCACGATCACCTCGGCCGGAGCGAGCTCGAGCTCCGCACCTGCGTGGCGGGCCAGCTCGCGCAGTTCGATGGCGTCCAGGCCGGCGGTGCTGCTGCCTCTCGAGTGGTACGCCGCCAGCGCGGTCGCGGCGGTCATCGGGCCACCGCCAGCAGGTCGGCTCCGCGCAGGGCCTGCTCATCGGCGCGGGCGGCCCAGGTGGCGAATGACTCGCCCTCGTGTCGCTCCGCGAGGTAGGCGCTCACCACGGCGGTGACGTAGTCGCCGAGCCGCTCGGAGACGACCTTGTGCGCGCGCAGCTTGCGGCCGAAGGGGTTCTCCAGCTCGGTGGTCAGGCCGATGCCCCCACCGAGGTGGACCTGGAACCCCTCGACCTGACGGCCGTCCTCGTCGAGGACCAGCTGACCCTTGAGCCCGATGTCGGCGACCTGGGTGCGGGCGCAGGCGTTGGGGCAGCCGTTGACGTTGACGGTGATGGGGGTGTCGAGGTCGGGGAAGCGGCGCTCGAGCTCGTCGACGAGGTCGATCGCGCGCTGCTTGGTGTCGACCAGCGCGAGCTTGCAGTACTCGATTCCGGTGCAGGCCATCGTGGAGCGGCGCCACTGGGAGGCCTTGACCTGCAGGCCGATCGCGGCCAGGTCGGCGACCAGTGCGTTGACGTGGGCGGGCGCTACGCCCAGCACCACCAGCTTCTGGTACGCCGTGAAGCGGACTCCGGCGGCGGCGTACCGCTCGACGAGGTCGGCCAGCGCGCTCAGCGTGGTGCCGGTGGTGCGGCCCACGACCGGTGAGGCGCCGACGTAGTAGTTGCCGTCCTTTTGCAGGTGGACGCCCATGTGGTCGCCCGGGCGGGTCGCGACCGTGGGGGAGGGGCCGTCGAGGAGAGGGCGGCGCAGGTACTCGGTCTCGAGGACCTCGCGGAACTTCGACACGCCCCAGTCGGCGACGAGGAACTTCAGCCGCGCCTTGTTGCGCAGCCGGCGGTAGCCGTAGTCACGGAAGATTGCGACGACGCCCTCCCAGACGTCGGCGACGTCCTCGAGCGGCACCCAGACGCCGAGCTTCTGGGCGAGCATCGGGTTGGTGGACAGGCCCCCGCCGACCCACAGGTCGAAGCCCGGCCCGTGCTCAGGGTGGACGGTGCCGACGAAGGAGACGTCGTTGACCTCCGGCGCCGCGTCGAGGCTCGGGTGGCCGGAGATCGAGGTCTTGAACTTGCGCGGCAGATTGGCGTACTCCGGGTCGCCGATGAAGCGCCGCTTGATCTCCTGCAGGGCAGGGCTGCCGTCGATGATCTCGTCCTCGGCGACGCCGGCGACCGGTGAGCCCAGGAACGGGCGCGGAGAGTCGCCGCAGGCCTCGGTGGTGCCGAGGCCGACGGACTCCAGCCGCTGCCAGATGGCCGGCACGTCCTCGACGCGGATCCAGTGGTACTGGATGTTCTGCCGGTCAGAGATATCGGCGGTGTCGCGGGCGTACGCCGTCGATACCTCACCGAGCGCGCGGAGCTGATCGGCGCCCAGGAGAGCGCCGTCCGTGCGCACGCGCATCATGAAGTGCTCGTCCTCGAGCTCGTGCGGCTCCAGAGTGGAGGTCTTCGAGCCGTCGAGGCCGGGCTTGCGCTGGGTGTAGAGCCCCATCCAGCGGAAGCGGCCGCGCAGGTCGTTGGGGTCGATCGAGGCGAAGCCGCGCTTGGAGTAGACGTTCTCGATCCGCGCCCGGACGTTGAGCGGGTTGTCGTCCTTTTTGAACTGTTCGTTGGCGTTCAGCGGCTCGCGGTGCCCGAGCGCCCACTGGCCCTCGCCGCGCTTGACCTGGTTGCGCTGGGGGCGAGCGCGCGGCGTACGAGCCGGTGGGTTGGTCCCGGTGGTGCTCATGGGTGCGGTTCCTTCGGATGAGGACGCGCGAGCGCTGGCACGGGAGGAGCGACGACGCTGTCAGTCCCGGTGGCCGGCGACCGCACGCGAAGCTGGGAGGCTTGCGGGAGGTCAGGCCGGCCGACACATCATGCTGCGCGTGCGACCGAGGTCCACGTGGCGTCGAACCACGAGGAGCTGGGAGGTCGCAGCGCTGATCACGAACGGGAGTCTCGACTGTCGGACGCTGCTTCCACAAGCCGAGATCTCATCTGGTGAGACGAGCGTTCACATTCTGATACGGCAGCGGTGCGGCCACCTGACTGCGCTGCCCGCTTCACTAGGCTGAGGTCATGAGCGACGCCCGCAGCGAGCAGCGATCCGACCACCTCATGGACCGCGCCAGCGCGGCGTACGACGCGGCCTTGGATGTGATCGCGGCGGTCGAGCCACGCGTGGCCGAGGCCACCCGCGCCGAGCTGGCCGACCAACGTGCGTCCCTGAAGCTCATCGCGTCGGAGAACTACGCCTCGCCGGCCGTCCTGCTCACGATGGGCACCTGGTTCTCCGACAAGTACGCCGAGGGAACGGTGGGGCACCGGTTCTACGCGGGCTGCCAGAACGTCGACACCGTCGAGGCACTCGCCGCCGAGCACGCGCGCGAGCTGTTCGGCGCCGAGTACGCCTACGCCCAGCCGCACTCCGGCATCGACGCCAACCTGGTCGCCTTCTGGGCGATCCTGGCGCACCGGGTCGAGTCACCCGCGCTGGAGAAGCACGCGGTCAAGAACGTCAGCGAACTGACCGAGGCCGACTGGGAAGAGTTGCGCCACGAGCTCGGCAACCAGCGCATGCTGGGGATGTCCTTGGACGCCGGCGGTCACCTCACGCACGGCTTCCGTCCCAACATCAGCGGCAAGATGTTCCAGCAGCGCTCCTACGGCACCGACCCGTCGACGGGGCTGTTGGACTACGACCGGGTGCGCGAGGCCGCCCGCGAGTTCAAGCCGTTGATCCTCGTGGCCGGCTACTCGGCGTACCCCCGGCGAGTGAACTTCGCCAAGATGCGCGAGATCGCCGACGAGGTCGGCGCGACGCTGATGGTCGACATGGCGCACTTCGCCGGTCTCGTGGCGGGCAAGGTCTTCACCGGTGACGAGGACCCGATCCCGCACGCCCACGTGGTCACCACGACAACCCACAAGTCCTTGCGCGGCCCGCGCGGGGGAATGGTGCTCGCCACTGAGGAGTACGCACCGTCGGTCGACCGCGGCTGCCCGATGGTGCTGGGCGGGCCGCTCTCGCACGTGATGGCGGCCAAGGCCGTCGCGCTCGCGGAGGCTCGCCAGCCGGCGTTCCAGACCTACGCTCGCGACGTCGCCGCCAACGCCAAGACCCTGGCCGAAGGGTTCATGAAGCGCGGCGCCAAGCTCGTCACCGACGGCACCGACAACCACATCGTGCTGCTCGACGTCACCTCGTTCGGCCTCACCGGTCGGCAGGCCGAGTCCGCGCTGTTGGACGCCGGCGTGGTGACCAACCGCAACTCGATCCCGGCCGACCCCAACGGCGCCTGGTACACCTCCGGCATCCGCTTCGGCACACCGGCGCTGACCACCCGCGGGTTCGGCGCCGACGAGTTCGACCGGGTCGCCGAGCTCGTGGTCGACGTACTGTCCAACACCACGCCGACGACCACCAAGGCCGGTGCGCAGTCCAAGGCCGGTTACACCCTTGCCGACGGCATCGCCGACCGCACCAAGGCAGCCTCGGCCGAGCTGCTCGACAAGCACCCGCTGTACCCGGGCCTCGATCTCGCCTGAGCTCGACGCACTGGTGGTTGAGGAGCCGAACCGCTAGGTGAGGCGTCTCGAAACCACCGCACGCGGGCAGGGAGTGGTTTCGAGACACGCCCTCCGCTAGCGCTCCGGGCGTTCCTCAACCACCGTGATCCTGGTGGTTGAGGAGCCGAACCGCTAGGTGAGACAG
>JBHWSH010000185.1:0-2567 GCA_043427135.1 Marmoricola sp.
TCTCTCTGCGCGGCCGCGGCCACGACCGCGGGGGCCAGCATCTTCTCGACCTCGTCGAGGCTCAACGGGACCGGCTGCTGGCTATGGCCGACGAAGCCGGTCACCGACGGCGTGTGCCGCACCGCGGCCCAGGACTCGTCGGTGAGGTCCATGCGGACGAGCACGTATCCGGGCAGGACCGTGCGCTTGACGAGCTTGCGCTGGCCGTTCTTGATCTCCGCGACCTCTTCAGTGGGGACGACCACCTCGTGGATGTAGTCCTCCATGTTGAGGGACACGATGCGGTTCTCGAGGTTGGCCTTCACCCTGTTCTCCATGCCGGAGTAGGTGTGGATGACGAACCAGTCGCCGAACTTGTTGCGCAGCTCCTCGCGGAACTCCTCGAGCGGGTCGACCTCGTCGGGTGCGGACTCCTCGGTCGACTCCTCGACGGACTCCTCGGTCGCCTCGGCGGCCGCCTCAGTAACGGCCTCAGTCTCGGCCGGGACGTCCGTGGGGCCGTCGCCTGAGACGTCCCCAGCCACGTCAGTGGGGACGTCGGCGGGCACGTCGGCCATTTCGTCGTACGGCTGCGACACGGTTGTCAGTCACCTTCGGTTGGATCGGATCCGGTCGTTCAGGGTCCGGATGGAGGTCGTGGGGCGCGGCTTCGGTCAGGCGAAGAGCCAGAAGGCGAGCCGGCCGAAGGCCAGGTCGAGCGCCGAGACGATCGCCATGACGACGACCACGAACACCAGCACCACCCAGAAGTAGGTGATCAGCTGCTGCCGCGTGGGCCACACGACCTTGCGGAGCTCGGCGACCACCTGCCGGTAGAAGGTCGCCGGACTGGTGCGCCGTTCGTTCGACACGGAGCTGTCCGCCACCGTCCACCACTTCCTTTGCTGCCAATGCTGCTAGGCGAATGCTGCCTGGGAATCGCCGGCTCGGCCGGACTGAGTCCTCACGCTCACGCGCGAGGTCCTGCAGGGCACGAGGGACTTGAACCCCCAACCTTCGGTTTTGGAGACCGATGCTCTGCCAGTTGAGCTAGTGCCCTCCGACAGCACTCCCCTCGACCGCCTCCCCGCCGCCGAAAGCTGCGGACCCGTCACCGGGCATGGCAATCAATGGTGAGAACCACCGAACGACGAGTGTACGGTCTGGCGCGGCCGCAAGTCGAACCGGCCACATGCCAGCCAGCTGAGGCGCCCACTCCTCGGCGCCCAGACGGCGTGATGGAACGATGGTGCCATGAACGACGCCGCCGTCCCCGCCACCTCCCGATCCCGCATCTCCCGCCGCATCGGCGGCATCGCCGAGTCGGCGACTCTCGCGGTCGACGCCAAGGCGAAGTCGCTCAAGGCCGCGGGGCGCCCCGTCATCGGCTTCGGCGCGGGCGAGCCCGACTTCCCCACGCCGGCGTACATCGTGGAGGCGGCGGTCGCCGCCTGCAGTGACCCGGCGAACCACCGCTACACCCCGGCCGGGGGGCTTCCCGCGCTCAAGGAGGCGATCGTCGCCAAGACCCGGCGCGACTCCGGCTACGAGGTCGAAGCCGCGCAGGTGCTGGTCACCAACGGCGGCAAGCAGGCGGTCTACGAGGCCTTCGCGACCCTGCTCGACCCCGACGACGAGGTCATCGTCCCGGCGCCGTACTGGACGACCTACCCCGAGGCGATCCGGCTCGCAGGCGGAGTTCCCGTCGAGGTCCTGGCAGACGAGACCCAGGACTACCTCGTCACCGTCGACCAGCTCGAAGCTGCACGCACCGAGCGCACCAAGGTGCTGCTGTTCTGCTCCCCTTCCAACCCGACCGGCGCCGTCTACACCCCCGAGCAGGTCGAAGCGATCGGACGCTGGGCGCTGCAGCACGGGCTCTGGGTGGTCACCGACGAGATCTACGAACACCTGACGTACGACCGGGCCGAAGCCGTGTCTGTGCCGGTCGCGGTCCCCGAGCTCGCCGACACCTGCGTGGTGCTCAACGGGGTCGCCAAGACCTACGCCATGACCGGCTGGCGTGTCGGCTGGATGATCGGCCCCAAGGACGTCGTCAAGGCCGCCACCAACCTGCAGTCGCATGCCACCTCCAACGTCGCCAACGTCTCCCAGCGGGCCGCGATCGCCGCCCTCACCGGCGACCTGTCGGCCGTGGACGAGATGAAGGTCGCCTTCGACCGGCGGCGGCGCCGCATCGTGGAGATGCTGAACGCCATCGACGGCGTGGTGTGCCCCGAGCCGAAGGGCGCCTTCTACGCCTACCCGTCGGTCAAGGGTGTGCTGGGTCGGGAGATCCAGGGCGTCACCCCCACCACCTCCGCCGAGCTCGCCGAGCTCATCCTCGACAAGGCCGAGGTCGCCGTCGTCCCGGGCGAGGCGTTCGGCTCCCCCGGCTACCTGCGTCTGTCCTACGCCCTCGGCGACGACGACCTCGTCGAAGGCGTCACCCGCATCCAGAACCTCCTCGCCTGAGTGACCGAGCGCCTCGCAGTGAGCGGGTCGGCCGGGGGCGACGCCGACCGACCTTCGCGCCTTTGGGCCCCTCCAGCCTCGGGAGGTGCCTGCGCACCGAGCAGCGACGAGTC
>JBHWSH010000186.1:0-5175 GCA_043427135.1 Marmoricola sp.
GTGCCCTGGGTGAGAGCGGCGATGACGCGGTTGCGGCTGAGGAAGCGCACGCGGGTCGGGGAGCAGCCCGGGCGTAGCTCGGAGACGACCGCTCCGGTCGCGGCGATGTGGTCGAGCAGCGTCCGGTGAGCAGACGGGTAGGGCCGGTCCACCCCGCAGGCGAGCACGGCGACGGTCTGGCCTGCACCTCCCAGGGCACCGCGATGGGCCGCCTGGTCGATGCCGAAGGCAGCACCGGACACGACGGTGTAGCCGTTGCCGGCGAGGTCGGCCGCGAGATCCCCTGCGATCTTGCCGCCGTACGACGTGGCCGATCTCGAGCCGACCACCGCGACGGAACGACTGCACACGTCGGCGAGCCGCGCCGGCCCTCGCACCCACAGTCCCAGCGGCGAGCCGGAGAGACCGTTGAGCGGCTCGACACGCGCCAGGTCGTCGACCGCGACGGGCCACTCGTCGTCGCCAGGCACCACGAACCGGATCCCCTGTCGGTCGGCGCTTTCCAGGATCCGCTCTGGATCGAGGTCGGCGAGGCGCGCCGCGGTCTCGCTGCGGAGTCCGGCGAGGTCGACGTCGTGGAGAAGCCGCTCGTGCACCTCGACGGCGCCCAGCTGCGCGACCACCCGACCGAGGCGCGGATCGCCTGGCTCGCCGAGCGCGTTGAGTGCCACGCGCGCGAGACGTACGCGCTCGTCCACGTTCACCCGCGGGACCCCGCGAGGGCGGCCAACGGCAGGGGCTCCCCCGTGCGCAGCAGGAGCGCGAGCTCGACCTCGCGCTCGCCCGGTTGGTCACGGCCGGAGAGGTCCGCGATGGTCCACGCCAGGCGGTGCACTCTCGTGGCGCCGCGATGGGTGATCGCGTTGCGGCACAGGTGGTCGTCGAGGAGCTCTGCGCCGGCCGGGTCGAGGGGCCAGCGCTGCGTCAGGGTCGGTCCAGGCACGTCGCCGTTGACCCGCCAGGGTGTGCCGGCGTAGCGCTCGTGCTGCCTCTCGCGCGCTGCGACGACGCGTCGCTTGACCGTCGCGGAGCTCTCCGGTTGCGACAGCGGGTCGCGCCGCTCGTGAGGTCGCATGGGTGCCACGTGGCGAACGATGTCGATGCGGTCCAGCACCGGGCCGCTGAGCCGGCTGCGGTACTGGCGGCGCCGCACCTCGGTGCACGTGCACCGGTCCTCGCGGACGTCGGGGTGGTAGTCCCCGCAGGGGCACGGGTTGCTCGCGAGCACGACCATGGAGCGCGCCGGGAACGTCGCGACCTCCTGTCCGCGAGCGATCGTGACCTCTCCGCTCTCCAGTGGCTGGCGCAACGCGTCGATGATGTCGCTGTTGAACAGGGGGAACTCGTCGAGGAAGAGGACTCCGTGAAGGGCCCGGCTGATCTCGCCGGGGTGCACCCGTCCGGTGCCACCGCCGAGCATGCTCGCCTTCGTCGCGGAGTGATGCGGCGCCCGGAACGGCGGCCGGCGACGCAGTCCCCGCCCCGGTTCGAGATCGCCGGCCAACGAATGGACGGCGCTGAGCTCGAGCGCCTCCTCGAGGCTGAGGTCGGGCAGGATGCCGATCAGGCGCTCGGCCAGGGTGGTCTTGCCGGCGCCTTTGGGGCCCGACAGCATCAGATGGTGCCCGCCCGCCGCCGCGACCTCCAGAGCGAACCGGGCGTCGGCCATGCCGTGGACATCGGCGAGGTCGAGGTCGTGCGTGCGGGTGTCGCCGCGCCAGGTCAGCACCTGGCTCGCGGCCAGTGCCTCGACCTCCGGCGCCTCAGGCACCTCCTTGCCGGTCAGGTGGGCGACCACCTGTCGCAGGGACCGGACGCCCACCACCTTGATGTCGGCGACCATCGCCGCCTCCTCGTGCTGCACATCGGGGACCATCGCGACGGTCAGGCCGCGCGACCTGGCCGCGAGCACCATGGGCAGGACACCGGCGACGGCGCGGATCCGTCCGTCGAGGGTCAGCTCGCCGATCAGCACGACCCCGTCCAGCTTGGCCGGCGGGATCGCTCCGGACGCGGCGAGCACCGCGACGGCGATCGGCAGGTCGAAGTGCGGGCCGCGCTTCGGCAGGTCGGCCGGTGAGAGGAGCACGGTCACCCGCTTGGTGTTGGGCCACTCGTAGCGGCTGTTGGCCACCGCGGCTCGGCAACGGTCGCGGGCTTCGCTGATGGACGCATCGGGACGTCCGACGAGAGTGGTCGCCACCATCCCCTGACCGACGTCGGCCTGCACGTCGATGACGTGGCCGCGGAGTCCTTCCAACGTGACGGTGCGGGCAGTGGCGTAACCCATCAGCCCACACCTCGGACGTGCACCAGGCGATCGGCCGCCGGGGCGTCCAGTCGGATGCCGACCAGGTCGAAGCGCACTTCGGGGACTCGCAAGCCACGCGTCTCGATCCAGCGCGCGCCGAGCCGTCGCATGCGGGCGAGCTTGTCCGGCGTGACCGCCTCGACCGGTGAGCCGAACGCATTCGTGGCTCTGGTCTTCACCTCGCAGAAGACCAGCACGTCGCGGTCGCGGAGCACGAGGTCGATCTCACCGAGCTCGCACCGCCAGTTGCGGTCGAGCACCACCATGCCCGCGCGCTCCAGGAAGCGCTGCGCGCTGTCCTCGCCGTAGCGCCCCATTGCCTGCCGCTGTTGTGCCGTCGTCATCGAGCACCTCCTGGCGGCGAGCATCTGCCAGGTGTGCGACGGCACGGCCGGCTACCGCCCTGGCTGTGGATCGCGTCCGGGTTCCCGACGGTTGTGGACAGAACCCGGCGTCAGAGGTTGCCGGGCTCCGTGGTGCAGTCCAGGGGTGTGTCCGGGATGTTCTCCATGTCATCCAGCGCCTTCTGGGTCACCACCCCTCCGGCGGGCACGGGCACCAGCGGGATGCCGATGTTCAGGCTCTGGAAGGACACCGTGACCTCGACCGATCCGCCGCGGACCGGCACGTTTCCGGCAGTGGCCTGGCCTGTCGGATCCAGGTGCCGCGGCACCACGCTGATCGAGGCCAGCTCGACAGCGGGGTGGGCGAGGTGGTCGCGTGCGAGCCGCTCCACTCCCGTCCACTCGCATCCCACGGCAAGCCTGCGCGCCGCCTCGCGTGCGGTGGCGGAGGCGGTGGTCAACGACCAGAACAGATAGCCGTACTGGATGATCCCGAAGATCAGCAGGAACATGATGGGAGCGACCAGCCCGAGTTCGAGCGCGGACGCGCCACGCTGGTCCCGTCGCAGTTGCACTCGTCGGGGGCCCGTCATCACCGCACCAGCCGGATGATCTTGGGGCCTATCCCGACGTAGTCGGTCAGCGGGCCGTCGTAGTCCTCCGGCACTGCCGGAAGCCCACCGGGCGCGATGGTCATGAACCGTGCCGCCTTGACGATGCCGTCCTCCAGGAGGAGACCGGCCTCCTCGCTCATCTGCAGGTCGAGGCCGTCGGCGAGATCGGTCAGGATCTCTTCGACGTCGAGGCCCGCCAGGTTGCCCAGCCGTGCCACGAGGGGCGAGAGCCCGAGAGCCGACAGCGCCGAGGTCAGCAGGTGCTGCAGCGCTCCCATCCCGGCCTGCACCTGGCTCAGCGCTTCCTGGACCCGCTGCGCCAGGTAGCCCACGGCGGGGTCCACGACACCGCTCAGGTTCACGCCGAGAAGCTCGAGTGGGACAGCCTCCCCGTTGTCGATGAAGACCGGCCGGAAGGTCAGAACGGGGAAGTCTCGCGCGGCCGCGGAGTTGAGGTCGACATGGCCCAGCACCGGCGCCCAACCGAAGCGCGGAGACGAGTAGATGGCGGGGTCGATGCGTTCGTTGGGGGTGACCAGGGGCAGGTCGCTGAACAGATAGGTGTCGAGGTTGAACGCCAGCGGGTGGTGCAGCAACGTGCCGCCGCCGGTGACGAAGTCGCCGAACGCATCGTCGTTGTACTGGTGGGTGCCGAATCCGGTGAGCGTGGTCCTTGGGCCCTCGCAGGCACCTTCTCGAGAACAATGCAGGCGTCCGTAGCCCGGCTCGGTCGGATTCGTGGCCGTCGCCTTGAGCAGCCCGTCGGTGAACTCTTGCTCCGCGGTCGCAGAGGTGGAGATGCGGGCACAGTTGGCCGGGGCGCCTCCCGGCAGGTTCGCGTTGTGCCAGGTGCCCACGGTGTCGAGGCGGTTGGCGGTGATCGTGGGCGCGCAGTCCGTCAGTTCCCCGACCAGGTCGAGGGGTTCGTTGGTGAGGGGGTCGACGAGCTGGGCGACGTCGAGGGAGGGACTCAGCTGGGCGAACGCCGGGTTGGAGGTCAGCGCGTGGTCCAGGCCCTCCTGGAGGTTGCGCGTCAGTGCCGGCGTACCGCCGTCCTGAGGCCGTGGGCTGTCGAGCAGCCGCCCGCACGCGATGGTGTCGCGCAGATCGAGCAGTCCCGAGAGGTGCGTCTGCAAGCGGGACTTCACATTGCCGCCGGGCAGATAAGCGAAGGACACGTCGTTGTGGGACCACCTCGGAAAGAACAGGCCGAGCAGGTCGGTATTCGACTTGATCTTCACGAACCACAGCCCGGGCACCGCCTTGACCGCCTCCGGCAGCGGAACGGTCGCGATGCCGCCGGCAGCGAGGCCACCGGCCGGCACGCCGACCTCGATGGGTGCCGTGGTGCCTCCCGTCGGCGTCCCCTGGACGAATGCGACCCGGAGACCACCGAGGAGGTTCTCCAACGCCACGAGGTTGGGTGCCGAGAAGACCAGCCGCAGGCGGTCGCCCGTCACGGTGTCGTACTGGACCGTCGCTGAGTCGACGGTGACCCCGCTGTGGGTGCTGGACCCGTACGGCGCCGGCCACGAGCTCACCGGGTGATCGGGCAGCCCCGGTGGCAGGATTCCGCTCGCCGACGTGGCACCGACGGTGATGTAGCTCAGTGGCAGAACAGACCCGAGTGAGGGGCTGGCCTGGTTGGCGACCCCGGCGAGGCACTGCAGGGAGAGCCCGACGGGCAGGATCTCGCCCGGAGAGGAGACCTTGGCCACCGCGGTCTTGGCCTGCTCGGTGTCCTTCACTCCGACCGCGCCCGCGAAGGCGAAGTCGACTCGCGACTTGGGCGTGACCACGCGCACCTGGGTGCTGGTGGGGAAGCTGACCATCCCCTCGGCGATGAGGCTGGCGGCGTAGCTGTCGAGGGCCGAGGCGGACGTCGACGACGGGCAGTTCGGGATCG
>JBHWSH010000187.1:0-7943 GCA_043427135.1 Marmoricola sp.
GCTCTCCGCTACGCCGTCGGTGCCGTCGAGCTCGTCCCCGTCTGACCTGTCACCCGTCGCGCCGGTGGCGATCGGGACCTGAGGGCCGCCCACCGACACCCAACTGTGGTCAGTGGAGCTCCGCTGCGTCGCCGGACGTGGAGAGTTGGGTGTCCGGAGGCGGTGCCCTGGTCGCGAGGGGCTGACGAGGGATGGGGCGACCCCACTAGGCTCCACCTCATGAGCCAGCACTTCGATGTCCTCGTCCTCGGCGCCGGCCCCGGTGGGTACGTCGCCGCGATCCGCGCCTCCCAGCTCGGCCTCAAGGCCGCGGTGGTGGAGCACCAGTACTGGGGCGGGGTCTGCCTCAACGTCGGCTGCATCCCGAGCAAGGCGCTGCTGAAGAACGCCGAGCTCGCCCACGTGCTGCAGCACGAGAAGGATCTCTTCGGGATCTCGGGCGACGTCTCGATGGACTTCGGCGTCACGCACGCGCGCAGCCGCAAGGTGTCCGACGGCATCGTCAAGGGCGTCCACTTCCTGATGAAGAAGAACAAGGTCACCGAGATCCACGGCTGGGGCACCCTCACCGGACCGAAGTCGCTGGACGTCAAGGACGCCGAGGGCAACACCACGTCGTACACCTGCGACAACCTGATCATCGCCACCGGCGCCACCACCCGGCTCATCCCCGGCACCTCTCTGTCGGAGCGCGTCGTGACCTACGAGGAGCAGATCCTCGACAGCGACCTGCCGGGCAGCATCGTGATCGCCGGCTCGGGCGCGATCGGCGTCGAGTTCGCCTACATCATGCGCAACTTCGGCGTCGAGGTCACGATCGTGGAGTTCCTCGACCGGATGGTGCCGACCGAGGACGAAGAGGTCTCCAAGGAGCTCCTCAAGCACTATAAGAAACTCGGCGTCGATGTCATGGTCGGCACGAAGGTCGAGTCCATCGACGACTCCGGCGACAAGGTCCGCGTCACGGTGTCTCCTGCGAACGGCGGCGACCAGCAGGTGCTCGAAGCCGACAAGGTGCTGCAGGCGATCGGCTTCCAGCCGCGTCTCGAGGGCTACGGGCTGGAGAGCACCGGCGTGCGCACCACCGAGCGCGGCGCGATCGAGGTCGACAGCCGCGGCCGCACCAATGTCGACGGCGTCTACGCGATCGGCGACGTCACCGGCAAGCTGATGCTGGCCCACACCGCGTCGGCGATGGGCATCGTCGCCGCCGAGACCATCGCCGGCGCCGAGACCGTCGAGATCGACTTCGACATGATCCCGCGGGCCACCTACTGCCAGCCGCAGATCGCCTCCTTCGGCTACACCGAGGCTCAGGCCAAGGAGAAGGGCCACGAGGTCAAGGTCGCGAAGTTCCCGTTCTCGGCCAATGGCAAGGCGCAGGGGCTCGGCGACGCGGTCGGGTTCGTCAAGGTCGTCGCCGACGCGAAGTACAACGAGATCCTCGGCGCCCACATGATCGGCCCCGACGTCACCGAGCTGCTCCCTGCCCTGACGCTGGCCCAGAAGTGGGACCTGACCGCCGACGAGGTGGCGCGCAACATCTTCGCCCATCCGACGCTGTCCGAGGCGGTGCTCGAGGCGGTCGAGGGCATCGGCGGCCACATGATCCACCTCTGAGCGTAACGAGCGTGTACGGCGCCGCCCACTCAGGGAGTACGCGGAACGCGTGCGAGGGCGATTCGTTCAGAACGAGCGATGGTGTTGAAGGAAGTGACCGCCGGCGGCTCGAAGGAGTAACTCGGCGATGGTTCCACCAGGACCGTCTCGTCGCCGATGATGGCGCCGGTGTCTGGATCCACAAGAAGAAGCTGCTGGCTGTGGCCGTCGATCGCCGGTGCACTGAACACCAGCGCCTCTCGGTCTAATCGATCACGGGTGGCGCCCAACAGACTGATGCTGGGCTCGTCCGCCAACATCTTCAAGATGGCCGAAACCAGCCGGGGCGGAAGGACGTAGGAGCTGGTCAGAGCGGTGACCTGGCCCAGGAGCGCGCCGCCGGGGGCTTCTCTCAATGTCCGGGAGTCGAAGCCGGCGAGGAGCGAGTCGCGGAGTACGACGGGATCGGTGGGCAGGCTCTCGGCGTAGTCTGCGCCCGGGTCGGGACTCGAGAAGGACTCATCGGTCAGCGACGGACCGTCCGCGTCGATGGGCGCCGTGATGCGGCCGTCCTGGTCCAGCGTGCCTCCCCTCCGTTCGATGCTCCTGAAGGTGTCGTCGGGCAGGAAGTAGCTCTCGCGCTGGACCGACCGCAGGATCGACTGAACTGGGCCGTCACCCGTCTCGTCAACTGACTCGGAGAACCATGAGTCGACCACGACATGCTGGACGGGCTGGGTGGCGTCATACGGAAGTTCCTGCGCCTTGACCGCCAGCTTGCGCAGCGTGTCGCGCGCAGGGTCCCCCGAGGCCGGGAGTGCCCCGGGATGAACTCCCGGGAGTGCGAGAATTTTGGGCGTTCCAGCTTGAGCGACATAGCCCTGGCTTCCAGGCCTGGCGACGACAAAGAACACAGTGACCAGCACCACGGCGATGCCAAGGACTGGCAAGACAATCCTGCGGGTCCCGCGGCCGGAAGCGCCAGAGTTGACGCGTCGAGGGACCGTCGGCTTGCCTTGGGGTAGGGCCAGAATGCGAGCCAGCTCCAGCGCCGCCCGCGCGTCGTCGCCCTGGTGAGGCGAGGCGTCGCTGACCGGGATGCCGTGGGCGATCAACTCCTCACGGAACCGCTCGTCGTCCTCGAAAGCGTCATAGGGTCTCTTCATCATCGACCTCCCTTCGCCAGAGTTCTCGTGCCTTCGCTTTCAATCGCTGGAGGCGGGCGGACACCGCAGATGGCTTGACGCCGAGGATAGGAGCGATCTCAGCCGGCTTGTATCCGTTGGCGTGGAGGTAAAGGAGTTGACGTTCCTCGGCGCGTAGGCCGTTCGTCCATTCAGGCCACTCAGGTCCCACCGTCTCACCGGGGGCATCGGACGCTTCTGGCTGCAACGCATAATCCGCAGCGAAGGCCCGCTCGCGTCTTCGCTGAGCGATTTCGCTGCGGGAGTGGTGGCTGATGTGCCCACGCAAAATCGCGAAGGTCAGCTTGCGCAACCGGTAGAAGGAGTGCCCGTCCGTGGGTGCGGGTTCCGCCCGCATCCAGATGTCGACGAGGGTTCTCGACGCCAGGTCCTCCGCGGCCGACGGATCGTGGAACTGACGCACGTATCGCACGAGTTGCGGATACACAGCCATGAAGAAGTCCTCGAACTCCTCCGGCCTCACAATGCCCCTCCCCTGGACCCAGGAAAACGAAAAGGCCAGGTCGAGGCGAGAAGTCAGCAGCTTGACCCTGACGCTAGGTTGACCCTACTAGGGGTGTAGTAGGCCATGGCCACAGTTGCACGGTCTTGGCCGGGGTTGAAGCAGAGTGACGTGGTGCCGCTTGCGTTGAAGAGGCGTGCGAGGCTGCTGCGGTTGTTGCTGTATGACTGCGCCGTCCAGGACAGCGGGACCCCGCCTGAGCCACTGACCGAGTAGAAGCTTCCGAGGTAGTTGGGACTCGACCAACCGCAGAATCGGCCGCTGGTGCACTGCGACAACGAGTAGGTCTCGGCTGGGACTGCAACGAACACAACCTCACCGTCATAACGGATTTCGTTGCCTACCACCGTCCCGCCAGGGCGTTCGGCGAGTTGGGCAGCGATGATCTGATCGACCGCGTGGACTGTGCGGGTCTCGCCAGCGAGAGCTGGCGCAAACGGATGACCCGAGAGAAGCAGTCCAGTAATTCCGACGAGGAGCGCGCTCCGTCTGCCTAGTTGGCTACGCGTGCTCATAGCGATTCACGTCCTCCTTCGAAGCGGCGACCTCACCTAGCCCCTGGCCAACGTGGCGCGGAGGGATGACCGCTGGTTGATGTTCGTACTTGTCTGCCAACTGATCTCGAGAATCGAACGGTGACCCACCCGAGTTTCTCGAGATTTTTCTGCGGCCACCGTTCGATCTCTACCGCCAGGTGGCAGGTAAGGGCGTCCATTGCAACTAGGCAGTCGATTGAGTCCTGAGGCGAGGAGCATGAGATGAAGAACTTGATGGCGAAGGTCGGGTGTGTCGCCGCCCTGGCAGCATCCGCGGTGGTCGTGCCCGCGGCGACGGGTGCCACCACCGCCCACGCGGCGGTGTGCACTCACAATTGGGCCTACCTCGGTGTGTGGGGCGGCGGCTCCGGCACGACGCACGTCGCTGCTACTAACACGTGCGGGAACATGTGGTCGGTCCGAACACAATTGTGGACTGACCAGGTCAAGGGGCAGTTCAAGAGCAACGGCGTCTGGGTCGACAGCCAGGCAGGGTGGAAGGTCACTACCACGAGCTCGGATGCAAAGAAGATCGTCCTCGACCTCATTGATGGCGAACCGCTCCGTGCGTGGCTCCGCGACGGGCCAAGCCAGAACGTCATGCTGTGGTACTAGTCCCGGTGACTGGAGGCGAGGGGCATCGGAGTTCCAAACATGGTTGATTTCGCTCGGGACACGATAGCGAAGCTGCTTCTGTTGGGTTTGTTGGCTGGGTTGGTGCTGGTGTCAGGGTGCACGTCCAACACCAACGCAGCTGGCGAACGGAACGAATCGCCGAAGGTCGACGGCGCGGCCACTGGTGGCGGCGCCGTCGACCCGCAGGTGCTGGACGATGTCGTTGCTGCCGCGTTCCCAGCGCCGGGCCCCAGTGTTCGGCGAATGATGCGTGTGGACAACTTCATGGCCGATTTCGTCAAGATCACTTGCGGTTCGACTATACGTCTGTCGATCGACCGGACGGACGAGCGTTATTCCCAAGCCGAGTTCCCGGACCTCGACCTGATCCGAACCAAAGGACTCGTCGAGAGACATCCGCGAGCGGACCGCAACGGGAACATCCCACCCCCGCCTGGTTTGAGGCCGAACTGTGATGCCGCCTCCAAGGGAAACCTTTTCGACAGGATGCCCTCACGGCAGGCATGGTTGAATCTCCGCGTCATGTGGGATGACGTGGTCGCGACCGTGGAGCAGGACCCGAGTGTGGTGGCGTTGAAAGGGCCTTTCGCCCAGTGTCTGCGCGACGGCGCAGAAGGCACCGGGATTGTGGTCTCGAGCGAGGACCCGGCTCGGACGTTCCTCACCCAGTCGGACCTGGCCTATTACCTCGATGAGGTGACAGCTCGAGAGCGGCAGCACCGGATTCCGAGGCTCTACGCACGGTGTGGGAAGGCGTATTTCGGACGCACCCAACAACTCTTGGAAGCGGAACGGCCGGCGATGGTCGAACGGCATCGGGAGCTGCTGGAGCAGGCCGCCCGAGAGCTTGTTGCGATCGGTTACGTGCCGTGAGTTCCTCGTCAGAGGGATGGCGGGGGCGTCGATTCGCGATAGTCGTGCTCGGCGGCGTCCTCGCGGCGTTGGCCCTGCTGGTGGCCTTGCTGGCGACGGCGACGACTCCGGAACAGGCGCGTGCCCAGCGCGCGATCCCGGAGTTGCCACCGCCGACGATGGCCGTCGCGGAAGGCTCGCGACCCGTCGGTGCCCGAGGGTGCGCTCGTGACTGACGAAGATGGCCGCACCTTGGTCACCGTGTGGCAGGAGCACGCCGCGCGGAAGGTTCAGGTGCGCGAGGTGCGCTCAGATCTGCCAAAGCTGATCGAGGTCCGCGGCGTCGGTCTCCAAGTCGGTGACATGGTCGAGCTCGTCGTGTCCGATGACGCACAGGCGCCCCCTCGGATGGTGAGGTAGCACGCGTGGGTGCTTACGTCGTGGAAGGGCAGAGTCGGGCGTTAGTGGCTCTTCGAGGCATCGGGATGGAGGTGTCCCAACCCGTCCCGACCCGCATCCTGCATCCGCTGGACCTCGATATCGACTCCGCGACAGCGGTCGCGATCGTGGGCCCCTCAGGGGCGGGAAAAACCACGCTCGCGTCGGTGATCGGAGCGCTGCAACAGCCTACGGACGGAAGTTACCGGTTCGACGGCACCGAGATCGTAGGCATGTCCCGCGCCGGGCTCGCGGAGTTCCGGGCACGTGAGGTCGGGTTCGTCTTCCAAAACTCCCACTTGATCGAGGAGCGCAGCGTCATCGCCAATGTCGAGCTGGGGCTAGTCGGCTCCACCCCCCGCGCAGAGCGGCGGCAGCTGTGCGCAGCGGCGCTGGACTGGGTCGGGTTGGCCGCGATCGCCGGACGGCGCAGCGCGTTTCTCTCCGGTGGCGAGCGTCATCGGGCGGCGATCGCACGAGCACTGGTCAAGTCGCCCCGACTGATCATCGCGGACGAACCGACAGCCGCCTTGGACCAGGAGACGGGTCGAACCATCCTCAAGCTGCTGTCCAGCGCGACCGCCCGCGGGGCTACGGTGATCTTGGTGACTCACGATCCACGTGCCGCCGACTACGTCGATTCCATCCACCGGATTGTCGACGGCTACCTGCTCGATGGAGCGCCCTCATGACCTCGGGACTCAGGTTGGGGTCGCCAGGGCGGATGCTGGCCGACGCCGCAGCGTCACTGCTGCTGCGGCCCGGCCACACCATCGGGATGATCGCGGGCATCATGCTGGGCGTCGCCGGCGTCGTGGGGATCGTCGTGATTGCCGACACCCAACAGGTGCAGATCGATCGGCAGTTCGACCTACAACGCTCCAATCGGGTCGTGATTCGAGCCGAGGCGCCGACCCAAGCCGGATTCGACCCTGAACGACTGGCCGTCGTGGAGAAGCTGGAACCGGTGAAAGACGTGGGCGAGTTTTCCATCTGGTCCGGCGCGGAGACAGTCTCCGGGGATGACGACGCGACGCGGAGTCTTCGCCCGGTCCTGGTCGCGGACGCTGCGGGTCTGCGAGCAACTGACACCCGAGTAGTGGCAGGCGCCCCGCCCGCGGACCTCGCGACGTCCAGCGGCTCCGTCGCCTGGGTCGGGGAGAACATCGCCGAGGAGCTCGGACTCACCCGCAGTGACGACCTCGGCCACACCCAGATCACGGTTCGCGACACTCCGTTCCGCGTGGTAGGGATCATCGCGAACGACACCGCGTTCGGCTACGCGTCCTCCGGCGTCCTTCTCTCACGACCCAGCGCCGTGGCCACGCTCGGTGGGGTCGGGGAGAACGTGCGCCTCATCGCCCACGTGCGCCCAGGATCCGCCAGCGCGGTCGGCCACCACATGGTCGCCGGTCTCGACCCCCATCGTGAGTTGATGCTGAACGATGTCACACCGCCCGACGGAAAGATCCTGCTCAGCAACGTCGCGTCCGACCTGCGCCGCATCGGAGCAGTCCTGAGCGGCTTCATGGGCCTGATCAGCATGATCACCGTCGCCAACACCCTGATGATGGCCGTCTACCAACGGCGGCGCGAACTTGGCCTTCGATCCGCCATCGGCTGGACACGCCGCCGGATCGGCGTTCTCGTCCTCAACGAGTCCGCCATCGCCGGCATCGTCGCGAGCATCCTCGGCGTCGGCCTCGGACTCGGCGTGGCCGCGACTTGGAGCCAACTCCAAGGTTGGGACCTGATTCTCGCTCCGTGGCTCCCCTTCGCTGCCATCGCAGCAGGCCTCACCGCCAGTCTGGTGGGCGGCCTGATTCCCGCCTACCTCGCCTCATCGACACCGCCCATGACAGCCATGCGGTCCTAGTCTCCCGGTCCGTTGAGCCTCAGGGCACGTATCCCATCGCCACAAGCTCGCGGGCGGCCTGCTCCAGCAACTCGCGATGCCGTTCGATCATCGCTGGCCTCTCGGCTTCCAAGAGCTCCTGCGTGCGCCCGAAGTAGGCCTTCCCGCATCGAGCGTAGAGCTTCGGGATCAGATGTTCCCGGTCATGAGCTGAGAGCTTGTCAGCAACGTAGGCCAGGTCGGACTGTGTGAGGAAAGTCCGCGCTGGGTCCTCGCTCGAGACCACGATCCCGGTGCCCTCCGTGCCATCCCGCAACAGG
>JBHWSH010000188.1:0-3676 GCA_043427135.1 Marmoricola sp.
TTTGTGTCGCTGCAGGTCTCGGCGCAGCTGACCACCGTCGTGGAGGTCGACGTCACCGCGGTGGCTCGCCTGCGCGACTCGGTCAAGGCCGACTTCGCCGCCCGCGAGGGCGTGAAGCTCTCCTACCTGCCGTTCTTCGCCAAGGCGGCCATCGACGCGCTCAAGGCCTACCCGATGCTCAACGCCTCGTTGGACGAGGAGAAGGGCGAGGTCACCTACTACGAGCACGAGAACCTCTCGGTCGCGGTCGACACCGAGAAGGGGCTGCTGACTCCGGTCATCAAGGACGCCGGCGACCTGAGCATCGCCGGTCTGGCCCGCAAGATCGCCGACCTCGCCGACCGCACCCGCAACAACAAGATCGGCCCCGACGAGCTGTCCGGCGGCACGTTCACCCTCACCAACACCGGCAGTCGTGGGGCGCTGTTCGACACCCCGATCATCAACCAGCCGCAGGTGGCCATCCTCGGCACCGGCACGGTGGTGAAGCGGCCGGTGGTCATCGACGACCCCAACCTGGGCGAGACGATCGCCGTGCGCCAGATGGTCTACCTCGCACTGACCTACGACCACCGGTTGGTGGACGGGGCGGACGCGGCGCGCTTCCTCACCGAGGTGAAGGAGCGGCTGGAGTCCGGCCACTTCGAGGTCTGAGGTGCGCTTCCTCATCGCCGGCGCGTCCGGCTTCCTCGGCACCGCGTGGACGCAACAGTTGGAGACGCTCGGCCACGACGTCGTACGCCTCGTCCGGCGTCCGCCATCGGGTTCGGGCGAAGCGCAGTGGGATCCGTACGCCGGCGAGCTCGACGCTGGGTTGGTCGAGGAGGCCGACGTCGTGGTCAACCTGGCCGGCGCGCCGTTGGCGCATTGGCCGTGGACGGAGTCCTACAAGCGGCAGTTCATGGACAGCCGCGTCATCACCACCCGGCTCCTCGCCGAGTGCATCGCAGCCTCGGGGTCGCGGCCGGCGTACCTCGCCCAAAACGGCATCTCCGGCTACGGCGACCGCGGCGACGAGGTGATCACCGAGGACACCCCGACCGACGGCACGTCGTACATCGCCGAGGTCGCCCGGCGCTGGGAGCGGGCCACCGACGCCGCCCGCGAAGCCGGAGCTCGCGTGGTCATCCTGCGCACCGGCGTCGTGCTCGACCGCAGCGGCGGTGCTCTGAAGCCCATGCTGCCGGCGTTCCGCCTCGGGTTGGGCGGCACGATCGGCGACGGCAGCCAGTACTTCGCCACGATCTCGCTGCAGGACTGGACCAGTGCCGCGACCTACCTGGCGCGCAACGACGACACCGAGGGTGCCTACAACCTGGGCGGGCCCGACACGACCACCAACGCCGAGTTCACCCGGGCGCTCGGTCGAGCCCTCCACCGTCCGACGGTGATGCGGGTGCCGGCGTTCCCGTTGCGACGCTTCGGTGGTGTGGCGGGCAACGAGCTGCTGAGCTCGGCACGGGTCGAGCCGCGGCGGCTGCTCGAGGCCGGTTTCGCGTTCGCCCACAGCGACGTCACCGATCGGATCGCGGCCGCACTGCGCTGACGACCCACCCGAGGTCGGTGTCGGCGCGCGTCAGGACGATGAGTCGCGTGCTCGGCTCATCCGCGGGCAGCTCGACGTCGCCGCCAGGGTCGACGGCGTGGGCCGTGTGGACGCGGTCGGTGACCACGAGGCGCAGCTCGGCGGCGGAGGCGCGCAGCACCCGAACGGCCAGCACCTGCATCCGCAGGTCGGCCACACGCACCCCAGCCGCGGTGTAGTGGTCGAGCAGCGCCACGTCCGCCCGGCCGGCGGCGGAACCCGTTGCGTAGAGGGAAGCCAGCGCTTCGCGGTCCTGGGCTGCGTACGCCGCCGCGCGCGCCCGGTCCCACCGGGTCAGGACGGCGGCGGCCTCGGCCGCGCGGATCCGCTCGTCCGACACCTGAACGTCCGGCGGCGGGTCCTCGTGACCGGTCGCCGTCGCGGGCGGCGAGACGTCGTTGGGCGACGCTGCCGAGACGACGCTGACGAGAAGCAGTCCGGCCCCGACGAGCACGAGTGCTCCGGCCGCAACCGTCCGCCGGCTGCGGCGGCGGCGGCCCTTCGGGGGCGGAGAGGTCGGTCGGGCGTCCACAACCCCATGCTGAGCCAAACGGGCGGAGCGTGGCCGGTTCTCCACAGGCGGATCGTCGGCCTAGGCTGGCCGGGTGACCGACCTGCGCTTCGAGACCCCCGGCTTCGGCGACGACGCCGTGGACTACGTGGCGGCCTGGGAGCTCCAACGACGCGTGCACGACCAGGTCGCGGAGGGCGGTCCGGACACCGTGCTCCTGCTCGAGCACCCGCCGGTCTTCACCGCTGGGCGGCGTACCGAACCTCACGAGCGACCCTTCGACGGCACGCCGGTGGTCGACGTCGACCGCGGCGGCAAGATCACCTTCCACGGACCAGGGCAACTCGTCGGCTACCCCATCGTGCGGCTTCCCGACCACGTCAAGGTGGTCGACTACGTGCGCCGACTCGAGGAGGCACTGATCCGGGCCTGCGCCGATCTCGAGGTGTCAGCTGCACGGGTGCCGGGACGCAGCGGCGTGTGGCTAGCCGCCGACGGTGAGCGTCGCGAGCGCAAGGTCGCCGCCATCGGCATCCGCGTCGCTCGCGGCGTGGCGATGCACGGGTTCTCCCTCAACTGCGACGTCGACCTGTCCTGGTACGAGCGCTTCGTGCCGTGTGGGATCGCCGATGCCGGTGTCACCTCGCTGTCCGCCGAGCTCGGCCGCGACGTCATGGTCGCTGAGGTCGTGCCCGTCGTACGCCGTCACCTCGTCGAACTGCTCGCGTGGGAGGGGTACGACGCCGGCCCCAGCCTCAAGGCCCGTCCAGAGCCGGGGCGGGCGCACGATGCGGTGCGTGTCCCGGTCCTCAATCCCCTGCACTGACTGGGCGATAGGGCAGGGTGGTGCCCGACCGACCTCAGGGAGACACGTGACCGACCTGGTCCTGGAGACCGTCGCGCTGCGCAAGGAGTACCGGCGCCGTCCCGCCGCCGCTGTGCGTGATCTCGACCTCGCAGTCCCGCGCGGGACCGTGCACGGGCTGCTCGGTCCGCACGGCTCCGGCAAGACCACCACGCTGCGCCTGCTCACAGGTCTCGCCAGGCCCAGCTCGGGGCGCATCCGCATCTTCGGGTCGGAGGTGCCCGCAGACCTGCCCGGGGTGCAGCGTCGGGTAGGAGCGGTGGTCGGACGACCGCGATTCAGCCCGTCGATGACCGGGCGGCGCAACCTCATGCTGCTGGCGCGAGCGAGCCGCGTCCCCCCGTCACGGGTCGACCGGGTGGTGGCCACCGTCGGGCTCAGCGGGCGCGAGCACGACCGCTACCGCACCTACTCCCCCGCGGCTCGCCAGCGGCTCGGCATCGCGGCGGCGCTGCTCACCGCGCCCGAGCTGCTGCTGCTCGACGAGCCCACCAGCGGTCTCGACGCGGCTGGCGCCCGAGGAGTCCGCGACCTGATCCGCGACCTGGCACGGTCGGAGATCACGATACTGCTCGCCTCGCACCTGCTCGCCGAGGTGCAGCAGGTGTGCGACACCGTCACCGTCCTCGACCAAGGACGCCCGCTGTCCGCGGGGCCGGTCGAGGAGCTCATGGGGCGCGAGCCCGGCGGCGGCGTCCGCGTCGTCGTGGAGTCA
>JBHWSH010000189.1:0-5502 GCA_043427135.1 Marmoricola sp.
CCCCCCCACCCCGGATGGTCAGGAGCAGGGGTCGAGCTCGGGGGTGTCGGGGGTCTCCACCCCGGACTCACCCAGGGTCGACGCGAAGGCGTCTGCCCAGGTGCCGTCCTCGTACGAGGCCTCGAGGGTCTCGTTGAGGAACTCGCACATGCCCTCGGCGTCCTTGGCGTAGCCGATCCCGTAGCGCTCCTCGGAGAACGGCTCGCCCACCACCTTCAGCTCATCGGGGTTCTGAGCGGCGTACCCCAACAGGATGGAGCCGTCGGTGGTGACCGCGTCGACGGTCTCGTTCTCAAGCTGGGTCACGCACTCGGAGTACGTCGAGAACGGCACTGGGCTGGCGCCGTACTCCTCCTCCACGCGCTGCAGCGACGTCGAGCCCTCGACCGAGCAGACCTTGACGTTGGCCAGGTCGTCGGGACCGGTGATGGTCTCCGCGTCATCAGCGCGGACAAGCAGCTGCTGGCCGGTGACGTAGTACGGGCCCGCCTGACCCACGACCTCGCGACGGTCGTCGGTGATCGAGTAGGAAGCGATCACGAAGTCGACAGTGCCGTTCTGCAGGAACGGCTCGCGGTTGTCGGAGACCGTCTCGACCCACTCGATCTTGTCGGCGGCGATGCCGAGTTTGCCCGCGATGATCTTGCCCATCTCGATGTCGAACCCGACCGGCTCGTCAGAACCCGGTTCGCGGTTGCCGATCCCGGGCTGGTCGAACTTCACGCCGATCTTGACGGTGCCCTGCTCGGCCAGTTCGGCGGCAGCACCGGTCAGGTCGTCGGCCGCCTCCACCTCGATGTCGGGGCCGCTGTCGTCGCTGCCGCACGCGGCCATCGACAGTGCCATGACGGCACCGGCGAGGCTCGCCATCGTTCTCTTCATGCGCATTGTTTCTCCTTCGTCGGTCCGACGGATTCGCCGGGTGAGGGATGGCCGCGTGGGCCGGACGTCAGTGCTTGAGGATCTTGCCGAGGAAGTCGCGGGCACGCTCTGACTGCGGGTTGGTGAAGAACTCCTCGGGGGTGCCTTCTTCGACGATCTGCCCGTCGGACATGAAGACGACGCGGTCCGCGGCGGTGCGGGCGAATCCCATCTCGTGGGTCACCACGATCATGGTCATCCCGCGCCGGGCGAGCTCGACCATGACGTCGAGCACCTCGGAGATCATCTCCGGGTCGAGTGCGGAGGTGGGTTCGTCGAAGAGCATCACCTTGGGTTCCATTGCCAGAGCTCGCGCGATCGCCACCCGTTGCTGTTGGCCACCGGAGAGCTGAGCGGGATACTTCTCAGCCTGATGCGCAACGCCCACCCGCTCGAGCAGCTCGCGAGCGCGGGCCTCGGCCCTGTCCTTGGGGACCTTCCGTACCTTGATCGGTCCCAGGGTGACGTTCTCGAGGATCGTCTTGTGGGCGAACAGGTTGAAGGACTGAAACACCATGCCGACTTCGGCGCGCAGTAGCGCGAGCTCCTTGCCCTCGGCCGGCAGCTGCTCCCCGTCGAGATAGATCGTGCCCTTGTCGATCGTCTCCAGCCGGTTGATCGCGCGGCAGAGAGTGGACTTGCCCGACCCGGACGGCCCGATGACGACCACCACTTCGCCCCGCGCGACGGTGAGGCTGATGTCCTGCAGGACGTGCAACTCGCCGAACCACTTGTCGACGTGGTCGAGTACGACCAGGGGAGCACTGTGCAGCTCGGATGCGGTCTCCGTCCGGGTGTCAGAGGTCACATCGTGACCGTATTCCACTTCGCCGCTCGATGCCCAACGCCGACGGTCCTTGCGTGTCGTGGGTGCCGGTCGCCTGCAGTAACCTGCGCGCCATGGACATCAGTGGAGCAAGTGCAATCGTCACCGGCGGTGCCTCCGGCATCGGTGCGGCAGCTGCCCGGGCGCTGGCCGCCCAGGGCGCCCGCGTCGTCGTGGCCGACCTCAACGAGGACAAGGGTCAGGGCGTCGCTGAGGAGATCGGCGGTGCCTTCGTCAAGGTCGACGTGACCCAAACCGACGACATCGTCGCCGCGATCAACCGCGCCGAGGAGCTGGGGTCGCTCCGCGTCCTGGTCAACAGTGCCGGGATCGGTTGGGCGCAGCGCACGATCGGCAAGGACGGCCAGTTCGAGTCGGCCGCCGACCTCGGTGCGTTCCGCAAGGTGGTCGAGATCAACCTGATCGGCACCTTCGACTGCATCCGCCTGGCCGCGACCGCCATGTCGCGCACCGAGCCGTTGGACAACGGCGAGCGTGGCGCCATCGTCAACATGGCCTCGGTAGCCGCCTTCGACGGCCAGATCGGCCAGGCGTCGTACTCCGCCTCGAAGGGCGGCGTCGTCGGCATGACGCTGCCGATCGCCCGCGACCTCTCGGCGGTCGGCATCCGCGTCAACACGATCGCCCCGGGCCTCATCGACACCCCGATCTACGGCGAGGGCGAGGCCAGCGAGGCGTTCAAGGCCAACCTGGAGAAGGGGGTCCTGTTCCCCAAACGTCTGGGACAGCCCGACGAGCTTGCGTCGATGGTGGTGGAGGCGGTCACGAACTCCTACCTCAACGCCGAGACGATCCGGTTGGACGGTGGCATCCGGATGCCACCGAAGTGACGCCGCCCGCTCCCAACCTGCCGTAGGTCCTGGAGAACGGTTCTGTGACGTAGCCGAAGCCGCCGAACGGTTTCGGGGCCGAGCGGGGCGGGCACCTGACTTGGTACAGGACGAAAGGAGCTCAGGTGTCTGCACGCGGCATCATCGGAGGACTGACGGGGATTGCCGTCTCGGCGGTGAAGAACCCCAAGGAGGCGACCGGGCAGGCGCTGCTGGCTGCCAAGGAGATGGCCACCACGGGCACCATCGTGGCCGACCGTCTGCTCAAGCGCGGCAAGGCCGGCGAGCCGGCCCAGGCGAAGGAGCAGGCGAAGGAGACCGCTGCGAAGGTCACCACGACGACGGCCGAGACCGTCGAGCGTGCGGCGGACAAGGTCGCCGATGCCGCGGACAAGGCCGGTGACAAGGCCGAGGAGAAGTCGGGCAAGACCGCGGACGCGGCGAAGAAGGCCAGCGACACAGCGGTGAAGGTCGCGGAGAAGACCAGCGCGAAGGCAGCCGAGACCGCCAAGCAGGCAGACGCGGGCTCCAAGACGGCCGACGTCGAGCGGGACAGCGACGGGGCGGCGAAGAAGCCCCCGGCGAAGAAGTCCGCGGCCAAGAAGCCGGCGGCCAAGAAGGCGCCGGCGAAGAAGTCCGCGACGAAGGCCCCTGCGAAGGCGCCCAAGGACGAACCCAACGTCGTCTTGGCCGTCGACCTGGCCACGCCCCCGGCCGAGCCGCCGGTCGACGTCGTCGGTCAGGCGCTCGCCAAGGAGGCCGAGGAAGAGCGCCCCAAGCCGTCAGGCACCTCGCTGCCGCCCGTCCGAGACCAGGACGAGGCGGGCCTCGACCCGGCCACGGTCAAGGCGGTGCGGGCCGAGACCGAGATGCTCAAGAAGGCGGCAAGTCCGCGCAAGGACTGATCACGGCACACCTTCAGTCAAGCCGGCGCCACTGGACTCTGTCCAGCAGCGCCGGCTCTTCTGCGCCGACTCTCCTTGCGCCGGCTCTTCTGGGTCCGGCCGCGCGACGTAGGCTGAGACGGCCATGACTGCAGATGCCGAGATCATCGCGCCACCCGTGCCGCTGGGGCGCACCTACGAGGTCCGCACCTACGGGTGCCAGATGAACGGTCGCCCTGCGGGCGTCCCTTCGGGTCACGACTTCCGAGCGGCGAACGTGGAGATTCGCTGATAGGACGCGGGCAGCCTACCGAGCGTCGCCGACAAGGACATCCATCTCAGGTCTGCCGGTGAAGTCGTCAGACGGTGTCCCTTATCGCCGACTCTGCACAGACTTTCGGCCGCGCCGAATGTGAAAACTGCGGCCACACGCTTGATGCGTCCTACGCCCTTCTCGCGACTGTCCCGATAGTGCGCCCGCCGTCTGAGGCGTGGCGCGCATGCCTACGGTTCCCAGATGTCAAGCGTGACCGCAGCGACGTTCCCTTGCTCGTCCAAGAAGAGGTCAACGGTGAACCACGAGAGACAACTGTCGATGGATGAGTCTGACGGCTGGACGGACACTCGTCGGTAGTCCTTGAACTCCCGTGGTGCGGGCACCGGTGGGCTCGCGCAGTGCGGGTGTTCGCCCACGGAGATGTGGAAGGCGCCGCGACCGCCCACGGAGTCGGACCCGGCCTCCTCGGCATGGCGCTGGACGAGCTCCAGGGCGCTGAACGGCCCTGTGTAGGCGCGGAAGTACTTGGCTCTGAGAACCCACGCCGAGGTGTCCGCAGCCTCGGACATGTCGAGAGTGGCCTTGATGTCACGGCTGAGCCCGAGTGCGACCTCGTTGGCCAGGGGGAGACGCGAGGCTGTCTCCGGCGACGGGTCGACTGCGAAGGAGACGAAGTCGCGCATCAGTCGCTCGTCAGCGGTCGTCGGTGTGGGCTTGGGTGAAGGCGTGCTCGTCTGGGTGCTCGCGGTTTCCTCGGGTGGTGCCGAGGTCTCAGTGCTCGGAGAGGATGTCGCGGCGGACGGCGTCGTCTCGCCACTCCCGGTGTCACCTGCCGTCTTCGTGTCGCCGCCGCATGCGGTGACGAGCAGCAGGCTTGCGCCAATGGCGGTACCTATGGCCAGCCTCAATGGGGTCTCCGTCCGCGTGATGGTGTCGCCGGTATGACGCAGGTTAGACGCGCAATCGGTCAAGATGGTTGTCGTCGCATACATCAAACGAGGGTTTAGTGTAATCTGGTGGGCATGAAGCGACGTTCGGCCAAGGTCATCGGCTACTTGCGTGTGTCCACCGACGAGCAGGCGGTTTCCGGCCTCGGGCTTGGTGACCAGCGGGGCGTCATCGCTGCTGAGGCCGCTCGTCGGGGCTGGACTGACATCGAGTTCCTGTCTGATGAGGGCTTCTCTGCGAAGAACCTCTCTCGGCCCGCCATCGCTACCGCGCTCGACATGCTCGGCAAGGGCCAGGCGTCCGTACTCGTTGTCTCCAAGCTCGACCGGCTCTCTCGCTCCTTGCTCGACTTCGCCACCCTGATGGACCGGGCCAAGCGTGAGGGCTGGGAACTGGTCGTCCTCGACCTTGCCATCGACACTACGGTTCCGAGCGGGCAGTTGATGGCCAACGTGATGGCTGCTTTTGCGGAGTACGAGCGGCAACTCATCGGAGCCCGCACCAGTGCCGCCTTGCAGCAGTTGAAGGCTCAGGGCAAGCGGCTGGGTCGTCCTCGCACCCTCCCTGCTGAGGTCACGGCTCGCATCGTGTCGGCTCGGGGTGAGGGGCAGACTCTGGCTGGCATCGCTGACTCGCTCAATCGCGATGGAATCGCTACCGCGCGAGGTGGTGCACGGTGGTACGCCTCAACAGTCAAAGCGGTTCTGGTGTCGGCAGAACTGGACGCATCTGCTGCCTGAGTGCCACCAGGGACGCTCAGGGGCACCTCTGGCGGCCCGCCACAATTCCGGCGAC
>JBHWSH010000190.1:0-8094 GCA_043427135.1 Marmoricola sp.
ATACTACCGCCACCACCGAGCGGCTCGCCTTCGAGCTGACCCGCCTCGAGCACGAGCGCCACGAGGCCCGCCAGCGCGTCGACGTCGCCCTGGCCAAGCTGCACGAGTCCGACGCCCATCTCGCCGCGATCGCCGAAGAGCTCGCACAACACGGCACGACCGCCCGCTCGGCCAAGGCCGAAGCCGACCGGCTCTCCCAGGCCATCGCCACCGCCACCTCCGCACGGGACGCCGACCTGGCCGGTCTCGCAGAGTTGGAACAGCGTCTGGCAGGCGCGGAGGAGGGCCCTGACGAGGAGCCCGACACCACTCTGCGCGAGCAGCTCGCCGACCAGGCGAGGCAAGCCCGCGCCGCCGAGACCGAGGCCCGCCTCGCTCTGCGCACCGGCGAAGAGCGGGCGCGCGGCATCCACGGCCGCGCCGACGCACTGCTTCGGGCTGCGGCGCAGGAGCGCGAGGCACGTGCCCGCGCTCTGGCCCATCGTGAGCGCGTACGCCGCGAAGGGGCGATCGCCGAGGCCGTCGCCCGAGGCGTCGACATCGTGCTGGACAATCTGGAGCACTCGGTTTCCCTGGCCGCCGCGCGCCGCGACGAGGTCGAGGCCGGTCGCCGCGAGCGCGAGGAGCATCTGCGCGAGGCGCGCGGCCGGATCCGTGAGCTCGACCGTGAGCTCGCCGATCTGGTCAGCAGCGTGCACCGCGACGAGATGGCCCGCACCCAGCAGCGCATGCGCCTCGAGCAGCTCGAGGAGCGTGCCTTAGAGGAGCTCGGCCTCGATGTCGACGGCCTGGTCGCGGACTACGGCCCGCACCTCCCGGTGCCGGTGCTGGTCGCCGATGAGGACGGCGTACCTCAGGAGGCGGAGCCGGTGCCGTTCGTGCGCGAGGAGCAGCAGAAGCGGCTGCGGTCGGCCGAGCGCAACTTGGCGTTGCTCGGCAAGGTCAATCCCCTCGCACTCGAGGAGTTCGCGGCGCTGGAGGAGCGGCACAAGTTCCTGACCGAGCAGCTGGAGGATCTCCGCAAGACCCGCCGTGACCTCCTCGACATCGTCAAGGAGGTCGACGAACGCGTCGAGCAGGTCTTCACCGAGGCCTGGGAGGACGTCCGGGTCGCGTTCGACCATGTCTTCAAACGGCTGTTCCCCGGCGGGGAGGGCCGCCTGGTGCTCACCGACCCGTCCGACATGCTCGGCACCGGGGTCGAGGTGGAGGCCCGGCCGCCGGGCAAGAAGGTCAAGCGCCTCTCCCTGCTCTCCGGCGGCGAGCGCTCGCTGGTGGCGGTCGCGTTCCTGGTCTCGCTGTTCAAGGCGCGGCCTTCGCCGTTCTACATCCTCGACGAGGTGGAGGCCGCGCTCGACGACACCAACCTCGGTCGCCTGCTCGACATCTACTCCGAGCTCCGCGACACCAGCCAGCTGCTCGTCATCACCCACCAGAAGCGCACGATGGAGATCGGCGACGCGCTCTACGGTGTGACGATGCGCGGCGACGGCGTCACCACCGTGATCAGCCAGCGCCTCCGCGAGGTGCCGGCGTGAGCGAGCGTCCTGCCCGCCCCACCCGCGCCGACTTCCGGGTGTGGCGCACGGCGACCACCCGGTGGCGAGACGACGACGTCTACGGGCACATGAACAACGCCACCTACTTCGAGCTGGTCGACACGGCGGTCAACGCCCACCTCATCGAGGCGCTGGGGGCCGACATCCGTTCCCTGCCGGCGATCGGCGTGGTGGCGGAGGTGTCATGCCGCTACTTCGCCGAGGTTGGCTTCCCCCTGCCGGTCGACCTGGGGCTGGCGGTCGAACGGCTCGGCCGGTCGTCGGTGGTCTACCGCATCGGCATCTTCCAGGGCGACGTCGAGCAAGCCAACGCCGAGGCGAGATTCGTGCACGTCTACGTCGACGACACCGTGAGCGAGGGTCCGCGACCCGTCGTCCCGGTGCCCGAGCAGATCCGCGCCGCCGTGGAGCCGCTGGTCGGCGCCTGAGGCCGGCTTCGACACGCCGTACGGCCGTGGACCCTGCGGTTTGCGCGCCGACGGGGTGGTGGGACGATGACGGCGTCCTCCACCTCGTCGATGCTCGGGAGTCGATCCGTGCTGCTGGTCCTGCTGACCATGCTCCTCATCCTGTCCGTGGCCGGTCTCGTCGCCGTCTACCTCATCTACCCCCGGCGCGGGCTGGAGGTACCGAAGGTGCCGTGGCTGGGACATGCGTTGAGCCGAGCGGTGGCGGCGCTGCCGACCCTCCAGAGAGACGGGGCGACGCGCTGACCCCGCCAGGGCGGGTCTGGTTGGATGGGCGCCGTGGGTGACTACCTCTACCTGATCGTCGCGATCGGCGTCGTCCTGATCCTCGCCGTCGTGGGTCTCGTCACGACCGGCGTACGCCGTTCGCGGTCCGCTCCCGACTCTCGTGGGCGCGGCCCGGACGTGCTCGAGCCCCAGGTTGGGGACGAGCGTGAGACACCGCGCGACACCCCGACCCGCACCGTCGAGGACGCCCCCCTCCCCGAGCCGGCGGCGGTCCCGACACTCGAACGGCCGGAGACGGCCGCGAGCCGGCTGGTCCGCCTGCGGCAGCGACTGTCCCGGTCCCAAGGCGCGCTCGGGCGCGGACTGCTGGCACTGCTGTCCCGTGACCGCATCGACGAGGACACCTGGGAGGAGATCGAGGACACCCTCCTCACCGCCGACGTCGGTGTCGCAGCGACCCAGACGCTCGTGGAGCGGCTCCGCACCCGCATCCGCGTCGAGGGGACCCCTGCACACGAGGTCCGCCAGGTGCTGCGCGAGGAGCTCCTCACGCTGGTCGACCCCAGCCTCGACCGTTCGCTCGCGGTCGACCGACAGGAGGGCAAACCCGCCGTCGTACTGGTCGTCGGCGTCAACGGCACCGGCAAGACGACCACGGTCGGCAAGCTCGCCCGCGTCCTCGTGGCCGAGGACAAGCAGGTCGTGCTCGGGGCAGCGGACACCTTCCGCGCCGCCGCCGCGGACCAGCTCTCCACGTGGGGCGAACGCGTCGGCGTCGAGACCGTCCGCGGACCTGAGGGCGGTGACCCGGCCAGCGTCGCCTTCGACGCCGTGCGCGCAGGCACCGAGCAGGAGGCGGACGTCGTAGTGATCGACACCGCCGGCCGGCTGCAGAACAAGGCTGGGCTCATGGACGAGCTCGGCAAGGTCAAGCGGGTGGTGGAGAAGCACACCCCGGTCAGCGAGGTCCTGCTCGTCCTGGACGCCACCACCGGTCAGAACGGCATGACCCAGGCGCGCGTCTTCGGCGAGGTCGTCGACGTCACGGGCATCGTGCTCACGAAGCTCGACGGGTCCGCCAAGGGCGGCATCGTGATCTCCGTGCAACGCGAGCTCGGCGTGCCGGTCAAGCTGGTCGGTCTGGGCGAGGGAGCCGACGACCTGGCGCCCTTCGACCCCGAGGCCTTCACCGACGCCCTGTTGGGGCTCGACGCCTGATCCGGCGCTCGTAACACCGCGGCAACACCACCGGCGCAACCGTCACGCGCATGCAACACGACGCACCACGGACTGAAACCTCCGTGGACCACTCTCGATCACATCGAGAGCGGCCCAGGTCGCGGACAGAGCCGTCCTCCACCTGAGCCCTCCCTGTCGCACCGATCGGCGTACGCCGGTCGCGTTCACCCGGAGGTTCCATGGACGGCTACTACGCGTGGATGCTGGTCTCGGCCACGCTCGTGCTGATGATGACGCCGGCGCTCGCCCTGTTCTACGGAGGGATGAGCCGGTCGAAGTCGGTGCTCAACATGATGATGATGTCCTTTAGCGCGATGGGCGTGGTCGCCGTCGTCTACGTGCTGTGGGGCTGGTCGATGTCCTACGCCGGCGGCGATGTCGCGATGCTGTTCGCCGACCCGTTCAGCGCGTTCGGCTTGGCGGACGTGCCCTTGGAGGACTACGTCTTCGTCGCCTTCCAGATGACGTTCGCGATCATCACGGCGGCGCTGATCAGCGGTGCGATCGCGGACCGCGTGAAGTTCTCGGCGTGGCTGTTGTTCCTTCCGCTGTGGGTCACGCTGAGCTACTTCCCGCTCGCCCACCAGGTGTGGGGTGGCGGCTTCCTCAGCGACGTGAAGAACGGCCTGGCCGACCTGATCTTCAGCGGCGCCGACGGCGCCGCGGTCGCGCCGATCGACTACGCGGGCGGAACGGTCGTCCACATCAACGCCGGCGTGGCCGGACTCGTCCTGGCGCTCCTCATCGGCGTCCGCCGGGGCTTCGGCAAGGAGCCGATGAAGCCGCACAACCTCACCCTGACGATGATCGGTGCGGGGCTGCTGTGGATCGGCTGGTTCGGGTTCAACGTCGGCTCGATCGTGTTCGGCGGGGAGTCGGAAGCCGCCGACACCGCGCAGTTCATGACCGAGACCGGCCTGGTGTGGGTCAACACCACCGTCTGCACCGCGGCAGCGATGCTCGGCTGGCTTCTGGCCGAGCGCGTGCGTGACGGCAAGAGCACCTCGTTGGGCGCCGCATCGGGCATCGTCGCCGGCTTGGTGGCGATCACCCCGGCGGCGGGCTCGCTGTCGCCGGTGGGGTCCATCGCACTCGGCATCGTCGCCGGAGCTCTGAGCGCCCTCGCAGTCGGACTGAAGTACCGCTTCGGGTACGACGACTCGCTCGACGTCGTGGGCGTCCACCTCGTCAGCGGCCTCATCGGCACCGTCGGCATCGGGTTCCTGGCAACCAGCGGCGGTCTGTTCTACGGCGACGGGGTCCGCCAGCTCGTCGTACAGACCGTCGTCGCCCTCTACGCGATGCTGTGGGCTGCGGTGGCGACCCTGATCGTCGGACTCGTCGTCAAGCACACGATCGGGTGGCGCATCGACGAGGAGGCGGAGGTCGAAGGCATCGACTTCACCGAGCACGGGGAGTCGGCGTACGACCTTCCCGCACGCACCGGTGGCGTGCTCTCCGGCAAGACCCCGGCCGCTGCGGCCGTCGGGACAGGCACGGCACACGAGGACACGACGCAGACGGAGGTGCTGGCATGAAGCTGGTGACCGCGGTGATCAAACCGCACAAGTGGGAAGACGTCCGAGCCGCTCTCGAGACCTACGGCGTCACAGGGATGACGGTCAGCGAGGTCAGTGGATACGGCCGGCAGAAGGGCCACACCGAGGTCTACCGCGGTGCGGAGTACGACATCGCGCTGGTGCCGAAGATCAAGGTCGAGATCGTCGTGGACGATGCCGACGCGGAGAGCGTCGCGGGGGTCGTGGTCAAGTCCGCGGCCACCGGCCGGATCGGCGACGGCAAGGTCTGGATCACCCCGGTGGAGTCCATCGTCCGCGTGCGCACCGGCGACCGCGACGAAGCCGCTCTCTGAGCGGTGCGGCCGTGACCGTCGACGATCGAGCCCGGCGCACGACGCAGGCGGACGCCACCTGCCGGGCGGCCTTCGAGCAAGCGCTCGGAGACCGCCCGGCGCAGGGCATGGCGCTGGTCGCAGTAGGCGGTTACGGCCGCCGCGAGCTGGCGCCGTACTCCGACCTCGACGTGGTCCTCGTGCACGACCGCGACATCGAGGTGGGACAGATCGCAGCCTCGACCTGGTATCCCCTCTGGGACGGAGGGGTCCGGCTCGACCACTCGGTGCGCGCGCTACCGGAGGTGACCTCCATCGCCGCTCGCGACGTGCGCGTCGCGTCGGGCCTGCTCGATGCACGCCACCTGGCCGGCGATCCGGGACTCACCCTGCGGCTGCGCAGCGAGGTGCTCGCTCAGTGGCGGCGTGACGCCCGTACGACGCTCCCGACCTTGCAACGGATGGTCGCCGAGCGCGCCGAGGGCGTCGGCGAGCTGGCCCACGCCGCGGTTCCGGACCTCAAGGAGAGTGCCGGTGGACTCCGGGACGCGTCCTTGCTGAAGGCGCTGGTGGCCACCTGGCTGGTCGATGTTCCGCACGCCGACCTCGAGCGGTGCCGGCGCGGGTTGCTCGACGTGCGTGACGTTCTGCATGCGGCGCACGGTCGGCCTTCCGACCGGATCACGCCGGAGGCGTGGGCAGCAGTGGCGCAGGGTTGTGGGTTGCGCGACGAGCGCGCCGCCCAGGATCACGTGCGTGCCCTGGGAAGACGGACCTCCCACCTCTCGCGGCTGACCTGGCGTCGGGTCGACTACGTGCTCGCGCACCGCGCCGGGAGCCGCGCGCCGCGCGGGCCTCGTTTGCGGCGTCTCGCCCCTGGGGTCGCGCTGTCGGAAGGCGAAGTCGTCCTGGACAGATCCGCCGACCCGGCGGGCGACCCGGTGCTGATGCTGCGCGCCGCAGCTCTCGCTGCGGAGCATCAGGCGCCGCTCTCGCCAGCGAGTGCCGCGCGACTGGTCGCGGAGTCCGCGACCCTCCCCGATCCGTGGTCCGACGAGGCGCGCCACTGGCTGGTCCGGCTGCTCGCGGCCGGACCGGGACTGCTCCCGGTGTGGGAGACGCTCGACGAGACCGGCGCGCTCGACCTCCTGCTTCCGGAGTGGGGGAGCATCCGCCTGCTTCCGCACGCCTCGGTGATCCACCGCTACACCGTGGATCGACACGTGGTGGAGACCTGTATCGCGGCCGCACGACTGATTCGCAGGGTGGCGCGGCCCGACCTCCTGATGGTCGCTGCTCTGCTGCACGACATCGGCAAGGGCGGTCTGACCGACCATTGCGTGGCGGGAGAGGGCATCGCGTCGAGAGTGGCGAGGCGGATGGGCTTCACCGACGAGGACGCGACCGTGGTCGGGCTTCTCGTGCGTTGGCACCTGCTTCTGGTGCAAGGAGCGGTCGAGCGCGATCCCGAGGATCCCGCCACCGTCGCGCTGGTCGCTGAGCGCATCCCGGATGCGGACACTCTCGACCTGCTCGAGGCGCTGACCGAGGCCGACGCGCGCGCGACCGCCCCCCAGGCATGGACTCGCTGGAGGGCGGCTCTGGTGGCCGAGCTGGCCGCACGCACCCGCCACGCCATGCGGGGGAGACCGGCGCCGCGGCGTACCGAACCTCGGATCGTGAAGAGAGCCCCGAGCGAAGACCCAGGGGAAGTCGAGCTGCGCCTGGAGCCGCGCCCGGAAGGCGCACGCGTCACGGTCGTGGCGCCGGACCGGGTCGGGCTCATGGCCGACGTCGCAGGCGCCTTCGCACTCCTTCGGATCGGGGTCCGGTCGGCTCGTTCGTGGACGGGCGACGAACTGGCTAGCTCCGAGTGGGAGATCGACGACCCGCACGTGGACCTCGCGATCGTGCGCCAGCGGCTGCAGGGGATGGCGGCGGGCGTCATCGAGCCTCCGCGCAGCGTGCCACCGGCACCGGCGGGCAGGCCGGGACTGCCGCCAGTGGTCACTCTGGAGCACGAGGCCTCACGGGAAGCCACCGTGCTCGAGGTGCGCACCGACGATCGTCCGGGCGTACTGCACCTGGTGCTGCGCGCCCTGGCGGAGCTGGACCTCACCGTGCGGTCGGCGCACGTGGTCACGCTGGGTCCCCAGGTCCTCGACGTCTTCTACGTGCAGGAGGACGGGGCAGGTGCCCTGTCCGACGTCCGAGCCGCGGAGGCGGCGCACGCGGTACGAGCGCGGCTGCAGGACGCGGCTACCCTGGACGCCTGACCGCGGGCCGTCTGCGGACCGGTCCGAGGCGCTGGAGGCCGCGGGCCGTCTCGGCGGGTCGCGTCCTCTGACCGCCCGACCATCGAGGACTGACTGCAGTGTTCGCAACGCTCTCCGACCGCCTGGCCGAGACCTTCAAGAACCTCCGGGGCAAGGGCCGCCTGTCCGAGGCGGACATCGACGCGACCGCGCGGGAGATCCGGATCGCGCTGCTCGAGGCCGACGTCGCCCTGCCCGTGGTCAAGGAGTTCGTCGCCTCCGTCAAGGAGCGCGCCCGGGGAGCCGAGGTCAGCCAGGCGCTCAACCCCGCCCAGCAGGTCATCAAGATCGTCAACGACGAACTGGTCCGGATCCTCGGTGGCGAGACGCGGCGCATCCGGTTCGCCAAGACGCCGCCGACCGTCATCATGCTGGCCGGCCTGCAGGGTGCGGGCAAGACCACGCTGGCGGGCAAGTTGGGCCGGTGGCACATT
>JBHWSH010000191.1:0-3735 GCA_043427135.1 Marmoricola sp.
TCCTCAGGCACGGCCGCGATCGGTCTGTTCGCCGAGGCTGGGCAGACGCGCGGCGGCGCGCTCGCCGTTGCCCCGTGCCGCACGGCTGCTGCGGAGTGGTGGCTTCCGGGCGCCGGCGCGTCCGTCGAGCACCGCAGCACCGTCCAGCTCACCAACCCCGACGTCGCACCGGCCGTTCTCGACGTGCGGCTGCACGGTCCGGCCGGACCGGTGCCGGCCGACGACCTCCGCGGGCTGACCGTCGCGCCCGGTGTCACCAGGACGCTCGCGCTCGACGACCTGGTCCCTGGCAACGCCGAGCTCACCGTCCATGTTCGCGCCATCCGCGGGCGGGTGACCGCCTACGTGAGGGACGCGCACGAGGCGGCACTGCCCGAGTGGCTCGTGCCCGCGGCGCCGCCCCGAACGCGTCAGGTGCTTCCCGTCGCGCACGCAGGGCGCGGGCGCACCGAGCTGCTGGTGACGAATCCAGGTGACACGGTGGCGCGGGTGGCGGTCCGCATGCTCGGACCTGAGGGGCCCTTCGTCGCAGTCGGCGTCGAGGAGCTCGCGGTGGATCCCGGTGCGGTGGCGGTCCTCGACGTCTCCTCAGCCTTGCGCGACGGACCGGCTTCGGTCGAGATCAGCTCGGCGACGCCCGTGTCGGGCGCACTGCGGCTGCGACCGGCGCGCACGCGGGATCTCGCCATCGCCCCCGCACTCACCGAGCTGGAGTCGCCGGCGGGCGCCGTGGCGGGCCCCCGCGACACCCCCGTGCACCGGGCCGATGCCGGCGAGGGCGGACGCGTGCAGGCCCGGGCCTATGGGTCCAGAGGCCGGCTGCTGGGCGAGGAGCAGCTCGAGGTGGGGCCCCAGGCGTCGCTCACCTGGTCGCCTCCGCCAGGCACGGCGTACGTCGTCCTCGTGCCCTCGAGCGGACAGGTGACGGCCGGGGTCCTCCGGGGCACGAGGCGAGCCGGTTTCGCGGTCGTCGACCTGGTCCCGCTGCCATTTGAGCGCGCCGTGCCCGCGGTGCGTCCTCAGCCGTGGTCGTAGCGCGGGTCGATCTCCTCCGGCGGCCGGCCCAGGAGCTCCGACACCTGTTCCACCAGGACGGTGAGGACCAGCGCGTCGAGGTCGCCGGCAGTGTCCGCGCGCTGCTCGATGGGGCGACGGAACACGACCAGCTTGGTGGGTGTGGTGCCCGTGCCGGGCACCAGCGACGCGAGCGGCACCGTGGATGCGGCCCAGTCCTCCGGGACCAGCGGTGTCTCCTCAACCGCGAACTCCACCAGACCCAGCTCGTCGGCCCAGCGGCTCTCCAACGACTCGACAACGCCGAGCACGAGGGCGTCGAACCGGTCGCGCCGGGACGGTCGCCGAGGGGGTCCGCCCGGCGTCAACGGACCGGGCAGCACGTCGGGCCCCCGGCGACCCCGTCCACGACGGTCCCGCAGACGCTCGTTGCGAGGCCCCACGGGTGCCGGAGAGATCACGTCCGCGAGCCTAACCGTCGCTGAGGCACTTGGAGCGGTACGGTCGGCCGCGTGAGTCCTGCCCGTCGCTGCTCCCGCACCGCCTGTCGGCGCTCCGCGGTCGCCACGCTCACCTACGTGTACGGCGACCAGACCGCCGTCCTCGGGCCGCTGGCCACGTTCGCCGAGCCGCACGCCTACGACCTCTGCGAAGAGCACTCGGAACGACTCTCGGCCCCCCGAGGATGGGAGGTCATGCGCCTGGCTCCGGACCCGGACTCGTTCGGTCCCTCCAGCGACGACCTGCTCGCGCTCGCCGACGCCGTGCGGGAGGCCGCGCGACCGGTGCCGAACCGCCCGGAGGCTCATGTGGCGCCAGCTGCCGAATCAGGTGTCCGCGAGGTCGGTCGTCGCGGGCATCTGCGCGTGCTGCGCGACGTGCCGGACTGACCCCAGTTCCCACCGGGACCACCCAGTAGTCTGCCGACCATGTCTTCTGAAGGGTCGCGACTGGAGCGGCAGCGCCTCGACCAGATCTTCAAGGCCTACGACGTCCGCGGCACGGTTCCCGACCAGATCGACGACGAGCTCGCACGCGCGATCGGCAACGCGTTCGTCCGCGTGGTCGCTCCGCAGGAGCCCGGTCGGATCGTGGTCGGCTACGACATGCGGCCCTCGAGCCCGTCGATGGCCCGAGCGTTCGCCGAGGGCGCGGCGGCTGCAGGGGCGGACGCCACCGTCATCGGCCTGGCCTCCACCGACCAGCTCTATTTCGCTTCGGGGCACCTCGGCGTGCCGGGGGCGATGTTCACCGCGAGCCACAATCCCGCGCAGTACAACGGCATCAAGATGTGCCGCTCGCATGCCGCTCCGGTCGGCATGGAGTCGGGCCTGGCCGAGATCCGCGACTTGGTCGCGGCGGGCGACCAGGTCGCCGCGGAGGCTCCCGGCAGGATCGACGAGCTCGACGTGCTCGACGACTACGCGGCGTACCTCCACACGTTGGCGCCCGTCACAGGTCGGCGGTTGAAGGTCGTCGTCGACGCCGGCAACGGGATGGCCGGGCTCACCGCCCCCGCGGTCCTCGGGCAGCTCGACCTGGAGGTGGTCGAGCTCTACTTCGAGCTCGACGGCACCTTCCCCAACCACGAGGCGAACCCGATCGAGCCGGAGAACCTGGAGGACCTGCGCCGAGCCGTGGCCGAACACGACGCCGACCTCGGTCTGGCCTTTGACGGCGACGCCGACCGGTGCTTCGTCGTCGACGAACGCGGCGAGCCGGTCAGCCCCAGCGTGCTCACCGCCCTGATCGCCGCGCGCGAACTCCGCAAGGAACCCGGCGCCACCGTGATCCACAACCTGATCACGAGCCGGGCGGTACCCGAGCTCGTGACCGAGCTGGGCGGGCGACCCGTGCGCACGCGGGTGGGCCACTCGTTCATCAAGGCGACGATGGCCGAGACCGACGCCGTCTTCGGCGGTGAGCACTCCGGCCACTTCTACTTCCGCGACTTCTGGCGCGCCGACTCCGGGATGCTCGCAGCGCTGCACACGCTTGCTGCTCTGGCCGAGCAGGAGCGTCCGTTGAGCGAGCTGCTCGCGGAGTACTCCCGCTACGCCGCGAGCGGGGAGATCAACTCCACCGTCGCGGACCAGCAGGCCGTCGTACGCGCCATCGAGGAGGAGTACGCCGGCGAGGACGGCGTGCAGGTCGACCACCTCGACGGGCTCACCGTCGCCCACGACCGCTGGTGGTTCAACGTCCGCGCGTCCAACACCGAGCCGCTCCTCCGGCTCAACGTCGAGGGCGCCGACGAGGCGACGATGGTTCAGGTGCGCGACCGGGTGTTGTCGATGATCAGGAGTGACACGTGACCTTGGATCCCCAGCTCGCCGAGCTGATTCGATGCCCCGCCTGCCGCAGCGAGTTCGCTCCGGAGGCGAACGACGAGCTCGCCTGCTCCGGTTGCGGCCTGGTCTACCCGATCCGCAACGGCGTGCCGGTGCTGCTCGTCGACGAGGCCCGCCGGCCTGACGCCGGCTGAGGCGATGGCCGACACCTTCGAGGAGTCCCGCCTCGACGACGCCGCGACCCTCGAGCGCGCCGACTACGCGCTGCGACACCTCGCCGAGGCAGGCTCGCGCGTACGCCGCGAGGCCGCGGAGGTAGCCGACGCGCTGGCGGACGCCGTCGCGCTCACCAAGGACGACCGGCCTCGCGCGATCGTCGCGGCCGGTCCCGACTCACGGCTGCTGCGGGCGGTCCTCGAGCCCAGCTGCC
>JBHWSH010000192.1:0-3461 GCA_043427135.1 Marmoricola sp.
ATTCTCGCGGAGGCGGAGTCCCTGGCGCGCGCCGGCGCGCACGTGTACTCAACGACCTGCCCGGTGCCGCCGACGAGGCCGTCGAGGCGATCCGGGCGGCCGGTGGCCAGGCCAGCGCCGTCGCCGGTGATATCGGCGAGCGTTCCACCGCCGATGCGCTCATGAAGGCGACCGCCGAGGACCTCGGGCGCCTCGACATCGTGGTCAACAACGCCGGGGTGACCCGCGACCGGATGATCTTCAACATGACCGACGAGGAGTGGGACCTCGTGGTCCACATCCACCTGCGTGGTCACTTCCTGCTCTCGCGCAACGCCGCGGCGTACTGGCGCCAGCAGTCCAAGGACACCGGTGCGCCCGTCTACGGCCGGATCGTCAACACAGCGTCCGAGGCGTTCCTGGGCGGCTCGCCCGGCCAGCCCAACTACGCCGCCGCCAAGGGCGGCATCATGGCGCTGACGCTGTCGGAGGCCCGCAGCCTCAACCGCATGGGCGTCACCGCCAACGCGATCGCCCCGCGCGCCCGCACCGCGATGACCGCCGGCGTCTTCGGCGCCGAGGACAGCTCGGGCGCTGAGGTCGACCCGCTGTCCCCGGAGCATGTCGCACCGCTGGTCACCTACCTCGCTTCGCCCGCGGCGGAGCGGATCAACGGCCAGCTGTTCGTCGTGTACGGCGGCATGGTCGCGCTGGTCGCGGCGCCGGTGGTGGAGCAGCGGTTCGACGCCAGCGCGGCGACCTGGGACCTCGACGACCTCGACGCCCAGGTCGGTGCGTTCTTCGCCGACCGCGACCCCTCGATCGGGTTCGCCGCCGACGCCATCATGAACCTGAAGGTGGTTGAGGAGCGCCCGTAGCTTGCGGGGCGCGTCTCGAACCCACCGGTCCCACACCCGTGAGAGGGTCGGGGTCGTGAAATCCCTGGAGACGGTGCGTGCCACCCGGTACGTCGTGCCGCTGCGCGAAGGCGGATCGCTGCCGGGGCTGGTGGAGGCCGAGGACCTCGGTGTCTACGTGTGCAAGTTCCGCGGCGCCGGTCAGGGGCTGCGCGTCCTGGTGGCCGAGGTCGTGGTGGGCGAGCTTGCCCGCCGCCTCGACATCCCGGTGCCGACGCTCGTCGCACTCGAGCTCGACCGCGCCATCGCCCGCTACGAGGCGGACGAGGAGGTGCAGGACCTCCTCAACGCCAGCCTCGGACTCAACCTCGGCATCGACTTCTTGCCGGGCGCCTTCGGGTACGACGCGGCGTGCGACCCGGACCCGCAGGTCGCGGCGCGGGTGCTGTGGCTCGACGCCCTGACCGCCAACGTCGACCGGTCCTGGCGCAACCCCAACCTGTTGATGTGGCACGGCAGGCTCTGGTCGATCGACCACGGCGCCTGCCTGTACTTCCACCACTCCTGGTCCGGCGGCATCACCTCTCCTGAGCGTTTCGCGGTCCAGCCCTACGACGCCTCCGACCACGTGCTGTCCGCCCACCTCGACGGGGTCGCGGCGGCCGACGCCGAGCTGGCTCCGCGAGTCACGACCGACCTCCTCCGCGAGGTCGTCGACATGGTCCCCGCCGACTGGCTCGAGCCGGTCCCCGGCGCGGACGCCGAGCAGGTGCGCGCGGCGTACGTCGACTTCCTGCTCGCCCGGGTGAGCGGCGACCGCCCCTGGCTGCCGGGGGGAGCGCGATGAAGGGCTTCCAGTACGTCGTGCTGCGCTGCGTCCCGCGCGTGGACCGCGAAGAGTTCGTCAACGTGGCGGTGGTGCTCTACTGCCAGGACGACGACTTCCTCGACCTCGGCCACCACCTCGATCACGACCGACTGACGGCGCTGGCCCCAGACCTCGACGTCGCCGCGGTCGAGTCGGCCTTGTGCGCGGCGGCGGCCGTCTGTCGCGGCGACGCCAGCGCCGGCCCCGCTGGCCAGGGGCCTCTCCTGACTCGGTTCGGGTTCCTCAGCGCCCCGCGCAGCACCGTCGTCCAACCCGGGCCGGTCCACGGAGGGCTGACCCGCGACCCCGAGGCCGAGCTCGCCCGGCTGGTCGAGCAGATGGTTACCCTCCGATCATGACCAAGATCGTGCGGTGCGGCCGGACCATCGCCGGCGGGTACGTGGCCTACGACGTGCAGTGGGAAGGCTCGATCGAGGGCAGCCTCGTGCTGTGGTCCCTGGTCATCTCGAGCGCCGACGAGTCCGAGTCGGTGCGGGTGGTCCACGAGCGCACCGACGGCGAGGCCACCGGTCAGTATATCGAGGACCTCACCACCGGCTCACGCCAGACCGTCGAACCGGACGCCGACTGCCGCGACCAAGAGATCACGGTCCGGTTCCCGGAGAACCTGGTCGGGGTGGCGATCGAGTGGCCGCTGTGGCGGGTCGTCCTCACCGTCGACGGCAGCGACATCAGCTCGATGATCGTGCCCCTGCGCTAGCGGAGCTGGCCTGCGGGCGTGGCCAGTCTCCGTTCAAGGTCGAGAGCACCTGTCCGTTCGTCGCTCCACTCACCTCGCCAACTCGGCGAGCGTCGCTCCGGCTCTCGTCCGTGGACGGCATGGCGGCATTGGAACCTTGAGCAGCCTGATGAACGTACTGTGGCAATCGCTCCACCGTTGGATTTCGATCATCAGCTGGCAGATATGGATGTCCGTTCGATCCGAACGGCTGAGATCCCGGGTTAAGGAGCGTGGTGTAGTGAAGAAGTTGATGGCAAGGATTGCGTGCGCGGTCGCGGTGGCGGCATCGGCAGTGGTCGTGCCGGCGGTCACGGGCGCGATGAGCGCCAGATTGTCCTCGACCTCATCGACGGGGAGCCGCTCCGCGCATGGGTGAGGTACGGACCCAGTCAAAGCGTCATGCTTTGGTACTAGGCCCAGTGGCAGGCGAAAGCGTGGAGACGTTAGGCACCGGCGTTTCCGCTCGCGCGAGCGAAATATCGAAACCGTTGCGGGCAGGTGTGTTGATTCTGCTGCTGCTGTCGGGCTGCACGTCCCACAATGAACAGGTTGAGGCCGACGGTGCGACCAGTCGCAGTGGCGCCGTCGATCCGCAGGTGCTGAACGATGTCGTGGCTACCGCGTTCCCTGCTCCGGGTCCGAGCATGCGACGGATGATGCGGGTCACCAATTTCACCGCGGACTTCGTCTCTGTCGCATGCGGATCGACCGAGCGATTGCCGCTCGATCGGACGGTAGAGCGCTATTCCCAGGGCGAGTTTCCTGACTTGGAGCTGATCCGAACCCGGGGTCTCGTGGAGGAAGATCCGAGCCTAGATCAGGAGGGGAACTTCTCACCGCCACGAGGCCTCAAACCGGGCTGTGATGCCACATCGAAGGGCAACCTGTTCGACAAGATGCCCTCTTTCCACGACTGGAGGAATCTGGCTGTCCCCTGGGACGATGTTGTGGCCACGGTGGAGCAGCACCCGAGTGTCGTGGCATTGAAGGCACCCTTCGCGCAGTGCCTGCGGGA
>JBHWSH010000193.1:0-9852 GCA_043427135.1 Marmoricola sp.
CTTCTTCGCCATGCGCTTGCGGCGCTTCTTGATGACAGAACCCACGAACGGTCCCTTCCCGGTCGGGTCGCCCGGGAACCTCCCGCGGCGGTGAACTCGCCAAGCCTAACGGCCCGGGCCGAGTCCGCCGACCACGGGAACATTCGTCCCACAGCCGGGGGGTCCTTGGTCCGGCCGGGACTTATGGACCGAGTCGGTCGGAATCGGACAAAAACCCTCAAGCCGGGACCAAAGTCCTCCGATCATTCTCTTGTGACCACGACTTCAGCTCCGATCCGCCGCCCGTACGCCGCGCTGCTGGCCACGCTGACCACGCTGCTGGCCGTGTCCCTGCTGCCGGCCCTGGCCGGGCCCGCCCACGCCGCTGCGAAGGCTTCGACGGACTCCTCGACCGTCACCGCACCGGCCGCGACGAAGATCGCCCTCACCACCGACGTCTACTCCCACCGCGTGCGCCGGCATCTCAACCGGACCCGGGCGGCGCATGGCCTGCCCAAGGTCAAGCCCAACGCCTGCGCGAAGCGGTTCGCCGACAGCTGGAGCAACCAGCTCGCCTCCTCCGGTGCGTTCTTCCACCAGTCCCTCGGACCGATCCTCAACCGCTGCCAGGCGTTGTGGGCAGGCGAGAACCTCGCTCGCGGCGCGGTCCGTCCCAAGCGCATCGTGCAGCTGTGGATGGACTCCCCCGGTCACCGGGCGATCGTCCTGAGCCCGAACGCCAAGAAGGTCGGTGTCGGCGCCAGGGTCACCTCGCACGGCGTGTGGGTCGTCACGGCCGATTTCGTCAAGCACTGACCTCCTCGCGAGATCGCCGGGCCCGTCCTCCTAGGGTTGGGCCCGCGCGCATGTCACGGAGGAGTCGTATGTCGAGGATCCCCACCGATCGCGTCGTAGCCGGAGTACTGCTCGGGGCCGCCCTGGCGACCGGTCTGCCAGCGGGAGCGGCCGAGTCCCCGCCGCCGGAGAGTCGGGGACGGATGATCCTGGTCCTGGACTCCTCGGGCTCGATGGCCGAGCCCGCCGGCGGTGGCCAGACCAAGATCCAGGCCGCTCGTACCGCCTTGGAGCGGGTCGTCGAGGGGCTCCCCGAGGAGGCGGAGGTCGGGCTCCGGGTCTTCGGCGCCCAGGTGTTCTCGCGCGGCGACGCGGGTGCGTGCGAGGACACCCAGCTCGTGGTCGAGCCCGGGAGCGACAACCGCGCCGAGCTGCGCGCCGCGATCGCCGACTACGAGCCGTACGGCGAGACGCCCGTCCCCCACGCGCTGCGCTCGGCGGCCTCGGACCTCGGCGGCGAAGGACCCCGCTCGATCGTCCTGGTGTCGGACGGCGAGTCCACCTGCGACCCCGACCCGTGCCTGGTCGCCGCGGAGCTCGCAGAACAGGGCATCGACCTGCGGATCGACGTGGTCGGGCTGTCGGTCACCGGGCGCGCCCAGCAACAGCTGCAATGCATCGCCGAGCGCGGCAACGGCAGCTACTACGACGCGGCCGACGCCGCCGATATCGAGGCGAAACTGACGCATGTCGCACAGCGCGCTGCCCGTCCCTTCGCGCTTGCCGGCACGCCCATCGAGGGCGGCACCGCCGACAGCCCGGCGCCGATCAGCGTGGGCGACTGGACCGACCGCCTCGGCCCGGTCGGAAGCGAGAAGTACTACCTGTTCACCCGAACCCAGGCCGGCACCACGTTGCGGGTCTCGGCGATCACCCAGGGACCAGGCGGGGACGAGGGCCTGCAGCTGGAGATCACCGGTCCGGACGGCCACGACTGCGACGTCGCCAACACCATCCGTCAGATCGACACCCGCCGCGTCGTCAGCGTCCAGGTCTCGGCTCTGCCCGAGGTCGACTGCGCGGCGCCAGGGGACTACCTCATCCGAGTCGAGCGCAGGCTCGCCCCCCGGGGCGAGACCCCCATCGGTCTGCGGGTCACCGAAGAGCCCGTCATCGACGACCCCGGGACCACTGCCGACGGCTCGGTGGAGGTGGTGCCACCCTCGGTGACTGGGCGGCCGGCGTACGTGCCCGGCGGGCAGTCCTTCACCGATGCCGGCGACCTCGACACCGGCCGCTGGCGCAGCAGCGTCGTACCCGGCGAGGCCTCGATGTACCGCTTCCCTCTGGACTATGGACAGTCGGCGCGGATCTCCGTCGACTTCCCGAAGCCGGGTGCGGCAGCGCGAGCCCTGGTGGACCGGTCCACGCTGGCGCAGATCGTGCTGTACAACCCGATGCAGGGCCAACTGTCCGCGCCGCCAGGGGCCGTCTTCTCCGCGCCTGTGGGGGTGGAGCCGCAGACTCTGGTGACCGGCACTCCGGCGGTGAGCCGGTCCCTGGTCGACGGCGGCGGCATCAACGGAGTGGAGGACTACTCCACCGCGGGCGACTACTACCTCGGGGTCAGCCTGATGCGCGCGGACCACTCCGTCGAGCTGCCGTTCACCCTCGACCTCGAGATCCTCGGCGATCCGGCCCCAGGCCCGCAGTACGCCGACGGCGCCACCTGGAGCGTGGCCGACGGCACGGTGCTTCCCGACGACAGCGCCGACGCCGACCCCACGGCCGACGCCGCGGACGACACGACGACAGAGGGGACGGACGCGGGCAGCCTGCCCGCAGGCTTGACGATCGGCGTCGCGCTCATTGCGCTCGGCGCCGTCGCGGCGGGCGTGCTGCTGTGGCGCAGGAGCCGGGTGTGAAGTCGGTGGCCGGTCAGCCGGTCTGGAAGTAGCTGCGTCGCAGGTAGTCGTCGACGGCGTCCTCGGGGACGCGGAACGACCGCCCCACTCGTACGGCGGGCAGCTCGCCGGAGTGGACGAGGCGGTAGACGGTCATCTTGGACACGCGCATCATCGTGGCCACCTCGGCCACGGTGAGGAACGTGACTCCGGAGACGTCTCCGGTGGGTGCTTCAGGCATGGTGCACCGACTTTCTGGAACCCTCGCCCTCCGGCTTCCCCACCGGAGGTTCAACGAGAGCTGTGTCGAGCAGAGCCTAGTGTGACTCATGTGACCAGCGATACGAGAAGTGGAAAAGTTTACTGATTCTCGTGCGTGTCGACTGGACAGGTCGCATTCGGACACCGCCGCTTCGCGGCGAAGGTCAGGGCTGCGGATCGAGCCCGTGGTGCGGGAAGGCCGCCATCCGGGTCGCCATGATCGCGCGGTCGAGCCAGGTGTCGGGGTCGTAGCCCTGCGACCACTCGCGGTAGACCGGGTTGCGGCCGTCGGTCATCCGCATCGGTCCGCGACGCCCCAGCAGCGTGGTGATGTGCTCGGTCCACGCCTCGGGGATCACCGTCGCCGGATCGACCGGCCGGCCCGCCACGATGCCCAGCAGATGCGTCCACGCGCGTGGCACGACGTCCACCACGGCGTACCCGCCACCGCCCGTCGCCAGCCACTTGCCGGCGGTGACCTCGTGCGCCAGGTCGTGCAGCGCTTCGTACGACGTCCGCTGGCCGTCGACGGTCAGCATCAGGTGGGCGAGCGGGTCCTCGGTGTGGGTGTCGCATCCGTGCTGGGTGACGAGGATGTCGGGGGCGAACTCGCGCACCAGCGGTGGGACCACGGCGTGGAAGGCGCGCAGCCAGCCCGCGTCGGAGGTGCCGGGCGGCAGGGCGACGTTGACCGCCGTACCCTCCGCGCCGGGCCCGCCGCAACGGTCGGGGAACCCGGTGCCCGGGAACAGCATCTGCCCGGTCTCGTGCAGGCTGATCGTGAGCACCCGCGGGTCGTCGTAGAACGTCGCCTCCACCCCGTCGCCGTGGTGGACGTCCACATCGACGTAGGCCACGCGCTCGGCGCCGTTGTCCAGCAGCCACTGGATCGCGATCGCGACGTCGTTGTAGACGCAGAAGCCGCTCGCCCGGTCCGGCATCGCGTGATGCAGGCCGCCGGCGACGCTCGCGGCGTGCAGCACCTGACCACTCCACACCTGCCGGGCCGCCTCGACGGTGGCGCCGACGATGTGCGCCGAGGCTTCGTGCATGCCCTCGAAGGTGGGGTTGTCGTCGGTGCCGAGCCCGCGACTGAAGTCGATCCGGCTGGGGTCGTCGCCGGCCTTGACGACCGCCTCGAGCAGCCCTTCGTGGTGCACCGACAGCAGCAGGTCCTCGCTCGCCCGGGGTGCCGGCACCAGCAACATCCCGTCGGTGCTGCCCGGTCCGCGGACCACGCCGAGCTCGTCGGCGAGGCGGAAGGTGAGGTCCACCCGGAGCGGGTCCATCGGGTGGTGCGAGCCGAAGTCGTAGGCGATGAGCCCCCGGTCGAAGACCGCGCAGGCAGGTCCGGTCACGGGGCCCTCACCGGGTCTCCGCTGCCAGCGCGCGCGAGCGGTCGCGAGCCGCCTCCATCGCGGTCAGGAAGGCCGCGCGCACCTTGTGGTCCTCGAGCTCGCGGATCGCGGCGGCGGTGGTGCCGCCGGGCGAGGTGACCTGCTCGCGCAGCACGGTGGGGTGCTCGCCGGTCTCGCGCAGCAGCTTGGCCGAGCCGACGACGGTCTGGACGACGAGCTCGGCGGCGGTGGTGCGCGGCAGGCCGAGGTGCACACCGGCCTCGATCATCGACTCCACGACGAAGAAGAGGTACGCCGGACCGGAGCCGCTGATCGCGGTGACCGCGTCCTGCTGCTGCTCCGGCACGCGCATGACCTTGCCGGTCGCGGCCAGGAGCGACTCGGCCTCCAGGAGGTGCTGCTCGTCGCAGTGCGACCCGCGCGAGATCGCGGCCATACCCTCGTCGACCAGTGTCGGCGTGTTGGGCATGACGCGCACGACGGCGACCCCGTCGGGGATGCGCGACTCGATGAAGGCGGTCGTGATGCCTGCCGCGAGAGACACCAGCAGCTGGCCGGACCGCAGCGAGCCGGCGATCTCGTCGAGCAGGACTCCCATGTCCTGCGGCTTGACGACGAGCAGCACCGTCTCGGCGCGCGCGGCGGCCTCGGTGTTTGTGACGACCTCGACGCCGTACCGCTCGACGAGCTCGCCAGCGCGCTGCTCGCGCTTCTCCCCCACCAGCAGCGACTCGATCGGGCGCCCGGCGCGGATCAGCCCCGACAGCAGCGCCTCGCCCATCACCCCGGCGCCGAGGATCGCCACCTGTGCAGTCCGATTCGGTCCTGACATGGTCCGTCCTGTCTCTCTGCCCTGCTCCTGCGCCCGGCTAGGACCGGCCGCCGAGCGACCTGAGGAAGAACCGCAGGTTCGCGGGGCGTTCGGCCAACCGTCGCATGAAGTACGGGTACCACGCTCGACCGTACGGAACGTAGACGCGCACTCGTGCGCCGGCCCGGGCCAACCGACACTGCTCGCCCGGCCGCACGCCGTACAGCATCTGGAACTCGAAGCTCCCCGGCTCTCGACCGTAGCGGTCGGCGAGCACCTCCGCGATCGAGATCATCCGCGGGTCGTGGGTGGCAACCATCGGATAGCCGTCGCCCGCCATCAGGATGCGCAGGCAGCGCACGTAGGCCAGGTCGACCTCGAGCCGGCTGCGGTGGGCCACTGACTCCGGTTCCTGGTAGGCGCCCTTGCACAACCGCACCCGCGACCCCTCGCCGGCCATGTCGCGACAGTCGGCTTCGGTGCGCCGCAGGTAGGCCTGCAGCACCGCGCCCGTCTCGGGGAAGTCCTGGCGCAGCTCGCGCAACACCCGCAGCGTCGAGTCGGTGGTGGTGTGGTCTTCCATGTCGAGCGTGACGGTCGTGCCGGCGTTGCGTGCCGCGCGGCAGATCGTCCGGGCGTGGTCCAGCGCCACGCGCTCGCCGTCCTGGTCGAGTTGCTGTCCCAGCGCGGAGAGCTTCAGCGACACCTCGACGTGGGCGCCGAGACCCTGCCGCCCGACGACCCCCAGCGCCTCGACGTACGCCGCCGCGGTCGTCTCCGCCTGGGCTCGGCTGTCGGTGTGCTCACCGAGGTGGTCCAACGTCACGTGAAGCCCGTCGTCGATCAGGCGGTGCACGACGTCGAGCGCTTCGGTCAGGGACTCGCCCGCGACGTACCTCTCGACCACGGCCGCGGTCGGCGGGAGCGAGGTGACCAGCTCTTCGGTGCGGGCACTGCGCGAAAGGGCGAGCAGCGACTCCCTGAGCACGACCACCCCTCCAGGCTACGGCGTACGCCGCCGCAGGGTGAGCGCACCGGCCGCGAGCAACGCGAGGGTGAAGCCGGCGATCACCAGCAGGTCCGCGCCGAGGTCGCCTCCGCCGGTCGTCACCGCGGTCATGGCGTCGACGGCATACGAGAGCGGCAGCAGATCGCTGAGCACGTCGAGGCCCGCCGGCAGGTCGCTGCGCGGCAGGAACAGACCGCAGAGCAGGACCTGCGGGAAGACCAGGGCCGGCATGAACTGAACCGCCTGGAACTCTGTGCGGGCGAACGCCGAGACGAACAGGCCCAGTGAGGTGCCCAGCACGGCGTCGGCCACCGCCACCACGAGGAGCATCGCGACCGAGTCGACCTCCATGCCGAGCAAGCCGATCGAGACGGCTGCGGCGATGCCCGACTGCAGCGTGGCCATCAGCCCGAAGGCGAGTGCGTAGCCCAGCAGCAGGTCGAGCTTGGTCATCGGCAAGGTGAGCAGTCGCTCCAGCGTGCCGCTGGCGCGCTCGCGCAGGGTGGTGATGCTGGTGACCAGGAACATCACGGTGAAGGGGATGAGCGCCAGCAGTGCTGGGCCGAGCGAGTCGAAGACCTCGGGCCGGGCGTCGTACATCCATCGCAGCAGCCCGAGGATCAGTGTCGGCATGAACAGCAGCAGGCCCAGTGTCCGGTGGTCGTTGCGGAGCTGACGCAGGACGCGCACAGCGATCGCCGCGGTCACCCGCGGTGTCATCGGTCGCCCTGCGCGTCCCCGTCATCGACGAGCCGTAGGAACGCTTCTTCGGTGGTGCCGGCGCCGGTACGCCGCAGCAGTCCCGACGGCGTGTCCTCCGCGATCAGCCGGCCGTCCCGCATCAGCAGCAGGCGGTCGCAGCGCTCGGCCTCGTCCATCACATGGCTGGAGACCAGGACCGCGGCTCCGCCGGCCGCGAGGCGGTGGAACAACGACCACAGGTCGCGCCGGAGCACGGGGTCGAGGCCAACGGTCGGCTCGTCGAGCACCAGGACGTCGGGACTGCCGAGCAGGGCGACGGCGAGGCTCACCCGCGACCGCTGCCCGCCGGACAGGCGGCCCACCCGGTCGCCCGCTCTGTGGTGTAGGTCCACGGCATGCAGCACCCGCTCGGTCTCCGAGGACGAGACGCCGAGGACGCGGGCGAAGAAGTGCACGTTCTCGCCGACCGACAGGTCGTCGTACACGCTGGGTGCCTGGCTGACATAGCCCACGCGGTCACGCAAGGCAGCCGCCCCGGCAGGCTGCCCGAGGACCTGCACCCGGCCCGCATCGACCTGTTGCACCCCGAGCATCGCCCGCATCACCGTGGTCTTCCCCGAACCGCTCGGACCGAGCAGCCCGGTGACCTCTCCTGTCAGCACCGAGCAGGACAGTTCGTCGACCGCGAGATTGCCGCCCCGGCGCACAGTGAGGCCTGTGACGACGACGGCGGCGTCGCTCATCTCGGGTCGGGCGCGGCGGCGAAGTTGAGGCGCGCGAAGGCGAGCCCCTCGATCAGGTCCTGCTCGCGGCCCGACCGGCCTCCCGAGCGCCGGGTGTTGACCTCCAGGACGATGTGCCCGTCGAAACCGACTCCGGCCAAGTGTTCGAGGAGCTCGGCGACGGGCTGGTTGCCGCGGCCGGGGATGAGGTGCTCGTCCTTGGCGCTGCCCGAACCGTCGGTGAGGTGCACGTGCCGCAGGGACGGGCCCATCCGGCGGGCGAGGTCCAGGCAGTCTTCCAACGCGGTCGAGGCGTGCGAGACGTCGAGGGTGGTGTTGGCGTAGTCGAACCCGATCGGGTCCCAGTGCGGCGCGTAGACCTGCATCTCCCGGCGCGAGGCCCGCCAGGGGTACATGTTCTCGACCGCGAACGCGAGCCCGGTGCGCGCCTCCAGGTCGGCGATCCCCTCGACGAACCCGCGGGCGTAGTCGCGCTGCCAGCGGAACGGCGGATGCACCACGACCACGTCGGCGCCGACCTCGTGGGCCATCTCGGCGCTGCGCTCGAGCTTGGCCCACGGCTCGGTGCCCCAGACCCGTTGGGTGATGAGCAGCGTGGGGGCGTGCACCGCGCACACAGGCATGCCGTGCAGGTCGGACAGGTGCTTGACCTGCGCGATGTCCTGACTGGTCTCGTCCATGCCGACCATGACCTCGACGGCGTCGTACCCGAGTCGCACCGCCATCTCGAACGCCGCGGCAGTGCCCTCGGGATAGACCGAGGCGGTGGAGAGCGCGACCTTCGGGTCGCTGGGAATCGTCATGTCACTCGAGGATCGAGATCTCGTCGATGCGCTCGAGGATGAGGCCCTCGCGCAGCGCCCAGGGACAGACCTCGAGGGCATCGAGGTCGAAGATCTCCAGCACGGCCTCGGCGACCAGCGCCCCCGTGACGATCTGGTGTGAGCGGTCCGGGGACACGCCCGGCAGTGCGCGTCGTTGCGCGTCGTTCATCTGCACCAGCTGCGGCAGCTTCTCGGCGAGCACGTCGCGAGGGAGGAAACGACGTACGCGCTGGCCCTCCGCGGACGGCGCGGCACCGCAGATGCGAGCCAGCGAACGGAACGTCTTGGACGTCGCCACCGCATGGTCGGGGCGGCCCGCACGCAGCACCAGGCCCGCGTTGCGGGCGATCTCGGTGCGGACCAGCTTGCGCAGCAGGCGCACCGACTCCGTCGACGGCGGGTCGCCGTCGAGGTGCTCGCGCGTCAGCCGACCAGCGCCCAGCGGCAGTGACTGCGCGAAGTCCGGCGCCTCGTCGGAGCCCGACGCGATCTCCAGCGACCCGCCGCCGATGTCGAACAACACCAGGCGGCCCGAGGACCAGCCGAACCACCGGCGTACGGCGAGGAAGGTCAGCCGCGCCTCGTCCTCCCCGGGCAGCACCTCGAGCTGTACGCCGCACTCCTCGCGCACGCGCGCCAGCACCGTCTCGGAGTTCGTCGCGTCGCGGACCGCGGACGTCGCGAACGCCAGCATCTCCTCGCAGCCCTTGTCCTCCGCGACCTTCAGCGCCTCGCCCACGAACGCGATCAGCTGCGCGGTCCCGCGCTCGGACATCGAACCGTCGAGCTCCAGGTGCTCCGCGAGCCGCAGCGGCTCCTTGAACGAGTACGCCGGAAGGGGCGCCGCACCGCCGTGCGCGTCGACGACGAGCAGATGGCCGGTGTTCGAACCGATGTCGAGCACTGCGAGTCGCACCTGTCCAACGTACCCAACCCGTCGTCGTTGCCCGCACGAACTAGGCTTCGTCGGTGCCCGAGGTCGAGCCCGTGTTCCCACGAGTGTGGGTGGAGTTCCCCGACCCGGCCGACGCCGACCAGCGCTTCCGCTGCGACCTGACCTGGCTGACGTCGAGCTGGACGTGCATCTTCGGCAACGGCTGCAAGGGCATCTACGCCGACCGGCCCGACGACGGCTGCTGCACGCTCGGTGCGCATTTCGCCGACGAGGACGACGAGAAGCGCGTCGCCGGGTACGTCGCGCAGCTCACCGACGAGGAGTGGCAGTTCCGTCGCGCCGGCACTGGCAAGAAGGGCTGGGTCGAGACCGACGAGGACGGCGACCGCAAGACCCGTGTGCACCAAGGCGCCTGCATCTTCCTCAACCGGCCCGGATTCGGCGCAGGCCACGGCTGCGCCCTGCACAACCTCGCGGAACGGGTCGGCACCCACTTCGTCCAGACCAAGCCCGACGTGTGCTGGCAGCTGCCGTTGCGGCGTACGTATCGACACGTCGAGGAGCCCAGTCT
>JBHWSH010000194.1:0-9215 GCA_043427135.1 Marmoricola sp.
GGGTGTAGGAAGAGAAGGCGAACGCTGCTGCGGCGACCGCGGCTCCGAGGGTGATCAGCGAGGCCTCGGCCAGGTTGACCCGACCGACCGCCAACGGCGGGAACACGACGCCGAACATGGCCCCGACGGCAAGCCCGCCGCTGACTCCGGCGATGATGCCGGCGGTCGCCAACATCACCTCCAGGATCCGCGCTCCGGCGGTGATCGGGAAGCCGGTGAGGGCGTCCTGCATCGCACCCACGAAGCCCAGTCCGGCGAGCAGCATGATGATGCCCGCGGTGACGACCCGTGCCGGTGCGACGTCGAGGTCCGCGGCCGAGGCGGCGACCGCCACCAGCGACGCCAGCATGCCGCCGCCCACCTGCTGGTAGAAGGCGGGGAACCGCCGTACGGACATGAGCCGCTGCAGCCGGTCGATGCCAGCGGAGGAGACGAACGCCAGGACGCTCACCAGAGCGCCACCACCCAGGAGGATGGCGGTGCCTGCGCCCATCACCCCCCAGCCCACCGTGATCGCCCACCGCGGCCGGCGGTGCCCCCCGGAGGTCAGTTGCGCCATGCGGGCGCGCGCCTCGTCCCTCGTGACGTGTCCGGCAAGCAGATCGCGGACCAGGTGGTCGACGAGCGTCAGGTCCTCGTAGTCGGTCTCCCGGTGGGTCACGCTCCGGTGCTGGATGACGGCAGGGTCGTCCACGCTCGGCCGGTGCACCAGAGTCACCTGCGTGAAGGTCACGTCCGCCGAGACGCTGCGCAGCCCCAACGCGTGGGTGACAGACAGCATCGTGGCGGTGACGTCAGCGGCGCCGGCTCCGCTGGACAGCAGCATCTCCCCGATCCGCAGCGCGAGATCCAGCGACTTGTAGGTTTCCCTGCTCTCCGGCACGGGCGCGATTCTCCTTCCCTCCCGGTGGGTGCCGCTGCCGGGGTCGGGCCGCAGCGACCCATCCCTCAGCAACCCAGCGCGGCCCGCTCCAGCCACTCGTCGAACGACTGGTCGCCGACCTCGTACTCTCCGAGCGGCAAGAGTCCTCCGGTCGCCATGTCCCGGCCGGCCGATCCCGGCATCCGCATGCCCAGGACGGCGCAGCGCTGGGCGGCGGCGAGCAGGTTGCCGGTGGTTGCCTCGAAGAACGCTTCCGCCGTACGCCGTCGCAGGGTCTGCACGTTGGTGACGTCGACGACGGCCTCGACGCCGACGAGCGCCTCGTCGAGTCCCCTGCCCGTCACCACGTCGACTCCGGTGGAGCGTGCCAGCACCAGCGGCACGTCCCCTCGGGCGCGGACCGCCTCCACGACGTACCGGCCGACAGCCCCGGTGCCTCCTGCGCCTCCATCCCGCACTCGTACGCCGCGGGCACACGCCGGTCGCGCTGGTGCGCACGGACTCCTACCGTGCCGAGCTGGAGGCACTGGGCGCGGAGGTCCGCCTGCTCGACATCGAGACCCAGGACGCCGACTCCTTCGCGGAAGCATTCGCCGGATGCACCGCGGTCGTCTTCGCGGCCGGCGGCGGCCCCGACGGCAACATCGAGCGCAAGCGCACTGTCGACCTCGAAGGGTCGCTGAAGTCGATCGAGGGCTGTCGGGCAGCTGGGATCGACCGGTTCGTGCAGGTGTCGGCGATCGGCGTCGACGAGCCTCTGCCCGCGGACACGGCGCCGGTGTGGAGGGCCTACGTGGAGGCCAAGCGCGACTCCGATGCGGCGCTGCGCGACAGCGGCCTCGACTGGACGATCCTGCGGCCCGGACGCCTGACCGACGACCCGGGCACCGGGCTGGTCGACCTCGGCGCGGAGGTCCAGCGCACCGACGTCCCGCGGGCCGACGTGGCCGAGGTCGTCGCCGCCGTGCTGGACGAGCCGCGGACGATCCGGCAGCAGTGGAACCTCGTCGCCGGCGAGGTGCCGATCGCCGACGCCGTCTCCCGAGCGATCACCTGACCGACCCCGGCGACCGCCATCGCACGGCTCAGGCCGGCTCGAGCCACCACGGGCTCGAGTAGGCAATGCCGAGGTCGTTGCAGGGATGCCCGTCCGGTCCGGGCGTTGCGTTCTTCTCCGCCGGGTCGCTGATCCGCAGCAACACCCAGTCGCCGTCGGCGACGTCGAGCGGCACCCGGAACTCGGCGACCTGCCCGACGCGGAACGGCACCACTGCGGCCACCTCCGGCACCTCGGTCCCGGGCCGCAGCACCTGAGCGTGCAGCAGGCGTCCGCGCCAGGAGCGGTCTCGGGCGAGGTCGAGGGTGAACTTCACGTTCGCCTTCGCCACCGGCAGGACGCCGCCCATCCGGACGGCCGGGCGGCCGCGTCCCGGCTTCGCGGTGGCGTCGAGGCGCAGGCCGCTGGTGCGGGTGGCGAAGAAGCGGCGTGCCTTCATCGCGGCTTTGACACCGGCACGGTCGTGGCGGCGGACCCACAGTCCGGTGCGGCCCTTCCCCTCCGGGTAGCCCCAGTCGGTGCCGTGCTCGTCGGTGACGCCGGTGATGCCCGTGCGCCAGCCGGCGTTGAGGCAGGCCACCAGCGGTGAGGACTTGCCGTCGGCGTACCCCTCGAAGAGGTAGTCGTCGCGGCGGTTGAACATCTCTAGGCTGACCATCGCGTCGCGGGCCCGCGGGTCGAAGCGGAACTCCTCGAAGCGGAATGGCTCGCGACCGGGGTGGTTGAAGCCGGCGATCGCACCGAGACCACCGTCGCCCAGCCCGAGCGGTCCCGAGGTGCGGGTTAGCCAGCGGTAGAGCGGGCCCATCTGGCCGAGGTCGAGCACGTCGGTGTAGTCGTCGCTGAACCAGACGTTGACATGCCCCAGCGTCGGCTCGGTCCACTCGAAGCCGCGGATCGCGGTGAACTTCCCGGGCTTGTCGGCCTTGTCGGCGAGGAGGCCCGTACGCCGCCAGTCGTCCCGGGTGAGCCCGGCGAAGCCGGCGATCTCGGCGGGCAGCGGAAGCGCGTCGACGACTCCGCCGAGCAGGTGGTCCGAGGCGGTCGAATGGTCGGTGAGCGCGGCAACGTCGAGCCCGGCCGCACGCATCGAGGCGAACGCCTCGGCAGGATCGCCGTCGCCGTCGGACATCAGCGTGTGGTTGTGCAGGTCGGCGTGGACGAGCGTGGTGCCGCGCGTGATCCGTGAGGACCGGGCGGCACCGACCTTCGGGCGCGCGGGCGAGTCCTTGGCCGCGGCGAGGGCAGGGCTGCCCCACCCCGAGGACCCGATGCCCGACAGGAACAACCCGCCGGCCGCCGCACCGAGCAGCGACCGGCGTCCCAGGGTCAGTGGGTCCTCGAGGTCCTGGGGTCGCAGCGGGTGCCGGTGGTGTCCAGCCGAGTGGGAGTGGTCGTCGCACATGCCCGGTCCAACGACGCCGCGCACGAGCGGTCACTGCCGAAGCGGGCAGTTCACCGAGTGCTCCGCACCCGTTCACCTGTCGCGCTGTTGTCAGCGCAGCACGACGGGCACGCGGGCCCATCCACCGACCGGCGGGGTCTCCCGGACGGCCGGCCGGTCGGTCGCGACCTCCAGCCACTCGGTGCGAGCCAGCAGCTCCTCGGTCACGACGCGCAGCTCCATCAAGGTCAGCGCGCGGCCGGGACAGATGTGGGGGCCGATCCCGAAGACGAGGTTGTCGGACGCGTGACCGACCGGGTCGTAACGGTCGGGGTCGGGGAAGACCCGCGGGTCGCGGTTGGCCGCGGTCCACGTCAGCAGTGCCCGGTCGCCTTCGGCCAGCGACTGGCCGCCGAGGTCGGTGGCGCCGGTGACGACGCGCCTGTTGGAGACGAACGGGTCGTCGATGCGCAGGATCTCCTCGATCGCGGCCTCCACCGCGGCGGCGTCTCCCTGCGCGACCTGGTCCCGCACCTCGCGCTGCACCTCGTCATGCGAGGCGAGGTAGTGCACCACGACCCCGACCGACGTGGCCACCGACCCGAGGTCCCCGGCCGTCCAGTTGCGCAGGATCGAGACGATCTCGTCGTGCGTCAGCGGCCGTCCGTCCAGTTGCTCGCGCATGAGCTCTGCGGTGACATCATCATGCGGCGCGCTCAGCCGGGCCTCGATGAGCGAGCTGATCATCGCGTCGAAGCGTTCAGCGACCTCGGCCATCTGGGCGCGGTCCCCCGACCGGGTGGCGGCGTGGTTGTCGCTCATCCACTCGACGAGCTCCTCTTCGAGGGAGGCGGGCCAGCCCAGCCACGTGGTCTGGGTGCGGACGGCGTAGGGCACTCCGAGCTGGGTGATCAGCTTGACGGTGGCTCCGCGTGGCAGCGCGTCCACGAGGGCGATGGCGTGCGACCGGCACTGTGGTTCCTCGCCGGCGACCCGCTCGGGGGTCATGTAGCGCTCGACGATCGCGCGGTAGGCGGCGTGCTCCTGACCGTCGAGGCTGTTGGGGATCGCGCGCCGGGCGGTCACCTGGCTGGAGAAGAGGACCGGGTCGGTCGCGGCTGCGACCACCTCAGGATGGCCGAGCACCAACCAGGCGTCGTCGTGCCGATGGACCGGGCAGCGTTCGCGCATCGCGTCGTACGCCGCCCGCTGGTCCTCCCAGATCCGCTTGGTGTCGATGTCGACCGGATCACCCACGCCCTCCTCCTCCGACTCAGCGACGCAGCTGCGCCTCGGACCTCAGCCACCGCTGCCACGACGTCAGCACCCGCGGCTCGGCGGAGGCCTTGCCGGCCAGCGGGGTGTTGTCCGCGATGCGCGGGAGGATCCCGGCCGGGGCGGTCTTGCCCCCGGTCATCTGGCGGTAGATCTCCTGGGCCGCGCCGCGCATGCCACGCTTGAACGGGTGGAAGTTCGCCGCGCGCAGCGGCTTCAGGGTGCTGCCATTGATCCAGGCTTCGCTGCCCGCGCAGGCATCGTGCCCGCGCGAGGCCGGATAGAGGTCGAGGTACGCCGCGCCGCGCGCCTTGGCGGCCCGCTTGAGTGAGCGGTTGAGCCGCTTCTCGACCTTGTTGCCCCAGCGGTAGTCGCCGGCGGCGAACTTCACTGCCTTGCAGGTGCCCTTCTGGGGAAGGAGGCGCGGGTAGCCCACGACGTACACCTCGGCGTCGGGAGCGCGACGCTCCACGGCCTTGAGGACCTTGCGGACCTTCTTCTCGATCCGCTCGGCGTCGCGGAGCTTGGTGTCGACGCCCTTGCGGTTGGTGAAGTGCCGGCGGCAGGGTGCGCCCTTCGGGTCGGAGGGCGCGACCGCCTCGCAGTCGGAGATCATCGAGCCGAACAGTCCGAAGTCGTTGCCACCGATGCCGATCGTGACCAGGTCGGTCTCGGCGCTGAGCGCCTGCACCTGCGGCGCGGGTGAGGGGCCGGGGACGATCGTGGTCTGCTCGCGGTTGCGCAGGTCCTCGGTCTCCGCGCCGGAGCAGGTGACGTCGACGTAGCTGGCCACGCCTAGGTAGCCGGCCAGGAACGCCGGGTAGTTGTTGGTCGAGCGCAGGCACCCGAGCGGGTCGAGGCGCTGCACCTGGATCAGCGGTCCTGCGCTGAAGGAGTCGCCGAGGGCGACGTAGTCGACGGGCTCGTCGCCCTCGATCACGTCCGAGACCGGGCTGGTGGCCGGTGCGGCTCCCGCGGTCGGTGCGACCACCGCAGCGGTGGCGGTGATCAGGGCGAGGGCTCCGGCGGCGACGCCGCCGAGGACTGGACGCAGGCGAGTGCGAGGACGGGTGATGGCTGCCTCCCGAGATGGACCGGCTGACGCCGGGCGATGACCGAACCGACTGTACGTGGCGGTGCCCGAGCGCGACCGGGGCGGGAACGACTCAGCCCCCCGGCCGGTGTGGTCGGGGGGCTGCGGTGCGCACCCGTAGGGATTCGAACCCCAAACCTTCTGATCCGTAGTCAGATGCTCTATCCGTTGAGCTACGGGTGCCCGTCCCGTTGAAGGGACCGCTAGAGAATAGCCGACCCGGCGGGTACGGCCGAAATGCGGTCCTCGCGCGACCCCTTGGAACGGTCCAATGGCCGCAGATGTGAGCGGATGGGTAACTTGTGGCCATCCCCACCGTTTCCGTCTCGATGGACAGAGAAGGTCGGGACCGCAACGTCGCGGTGAACTGGCGAGCAAACCCGTCGGCCGCAGCCGGCGGTCACCCGTTGTGCGGGTGCAACACAGCCGAAGGGGCGTTGGGATGACCACCGACACGACCGGGACCACACAGCAGCCGACGACGCACGAGGGCATCCGCGCGTGGGTCACCGAGGTCGCGGAGCTCACCCAGCCCGATCGCATCCACTGGTGCACCGGCTCCGACGAGGAGTGGACCCAGCTCACCGACGCCCTCGTCGAGACCGGCACGTTCGTCCGGCTCGACGAGTCCAAGAAGCCCAACTCGTTCTGGGCCGCCTCGGACCCGACCGACGTCGCCCGCGTCGAGGACCGCACCTACATCTGCTCCGTCGAGGAGCGCGACGCCGGCCCCACCAACAACTGGATGGCGCCCGCGGAGATGAAGGCGATCATGACCGACCTGTACCGCGGGTCGATGCGCGGTCGCACGATGTACGTCATCCCGTTCGTGATGGGACACCTCGACGCCGAGAAGCCGATGTTCGGCGTGGAGATCACCGACTCGGCGTACGTCGTGGCCTCCATGCGCGTGATGGCGCGGATGGGCACCGAGGTGCTGCGCAAGCTGGAGAGCCTCGAGGAGGCCGGTCACCAACCGCACTGGGTGCCGGCGCTGCACTCGGTCGGGATGCCGCTGGAGCCCGGTCAGGCCGACGTCGCGTGGCCGTGCAGCGACACCAAGTACATCGTGCACTTCCCCGAGGAGCGCACCATCTGGAGCTACGGCTCCGGCTACGGCGGCAACGCCCTGCTCGGCAAGAAGTGCTACGCGCTGCGCATCGCCTCGGTGATGGCGCGGGACGAAGGCTGGATGGCCGAGCACATGCTGATCCTCAAGCTCACCAGCCCCCAAGGCGTGGTGAAGTACGTCGCCGCGGCGTTCCCGTCCGCGTGCGGCAAGACCAACCTGGCCATGCTCGCCCCGACGATCCCGGGTTGGAAGGTCGAGACCCTCGGCGACGACATCGCCTGGATGCGGATCGGTCCCGACGGCCGCCTCTACGCGGTCAACCCGGAGAACGGCTTCTTCGGCGTGGCGCCGGGCACCAACGAGCACACCAACCCCAACGCGATGCGCACCATCAACATCGGCAACTCGGTCTTCACCAACGTGGCGCTGACCGAGGACGGCGACGTGTGGTGGGAGGGCCTGGAGAACCCGCCGGCCAAGGCCACGTCGTGGAAGGGCGAGCCCTGGACCCCCGAGTCCGGCGAGCTCAGCTCACACCCCAACAGCCGCTACTGCACCCCGATCCGGCAGTGCCCGATCCTCGCGCCGGAGTTCGACGACCCCAACGGTGTGCCGATCGACGCGATCCTCTTCGGGGGTCGGCGCCGCGACACCGTCCCGTTGGTGACCGAGGCCCGCGACTGGACCCACGGCACCTTCATGGGTGCGACGCTGTCGAGCGAGACGACCGCCGCCGCCGTCGGCAAGGTCGGCGTCGTACGCCGCGACCCGATGGCGATGCTGCCGTTCATCGGCTACAACGCCGGCGACTACTTCTCGCACTGGATCGCGATGGGCAAGGACAACGACGCCTCCAAGCTGCCGCGCATCTTCTACGTCAACTGGTTCCGCCGCGACGCAGACGGCCACTTCGTGTGGCCCGGCTTCGGCGAGAACAGCCGCGTCCTCAAGTGGGTCGTGGAGCGCATCGACGGTCAGGCCGCGGCAGTCGAGACCCCCATCGGTCACGTGCCGACGACGGACGCGCTGGACACCGACGGCCTCGACATGACGCAGGAGGACCTCGAGGAGTGCCTCCGGGTCGACGCCGAGGAGTGGAAGCGCGAGATCCCGCAGATTCAGGAGTGGTTCGAGAAGTTCGGCGACGACCTGCCCAGCACGTTGTGGACCGAGCTCGACAATCTCAAGGCCCGCCTGGGCATGTGATCCGGGCAGGTGGGTCGCCCCTGCGGGGTCGGGCATCATGGGTCCATGACCGAGATGTCCGCCCCGGGGTCCGCAGCGCGTGACCTCCTCGGCAGCGGGGGCGCCGAGGTCTTCGAGATCGCCGTCAGCCACGGCTGGATCGACGGCGACGACCCCGCCTTCGCGACGGGCACCGCGCGGCGTACGGCGCTCGACCTGCTCGTCGAGCTCGGTCTGCTGCGCCAGGAGCCGGACACCGGACGGTTCCATCCCGTGGACCCGGCGGCAGCCGGCGACCAGCTGGTGGTCCCGATGTCGCAGCGCGGCAGCGAGCTGTTGGCGGAGTCGGCCAGGTGGAGCGAGACGTTCGCCGGCCTCGCGCAGACCTACCGCAAGTCGCCCATGGCGCTGCAACGCGCGATCACGGAGATCCGCGGGTTCGACCGGATCAACGCCTTCATCGATGCGCAACTGAACGAGTGCCGCGAGGAGCTCCTCACCGCCCAGCCACACGGGCGCCGCTCTCCGACCGTGTTGGCACAAGCTGAACCACGCGACATCCAAGCCTTGCGCCGCGGGGTGTCGATGCGCACGCTCTACCAGCACTCCGCCCGGCAGAGTCAAGCCACCCGGCAGTACGTGGCTGAGATCTCCGGCCTCGGCGCCGAGGTTCGCACGCTCGACGAGTTCTTCAAGCGGCTACTGATCTTCGACGGTCACACCGCGATCATCCCTGGCACCGCGAACGATCAGGTCGCGGTCGCGATCCACGACAAGTCGGTCGTGGCCTATCTGGTCGACATCTTCGAGCGCGCCTGGGAGCGCGGGCTGCCCTACACGCTGAGCGACAGCACCGCACAGCGCGCCGTGGCAGACGAAGTGCGGGAGATGATCGTGCGCCTGCTCGTCGAGGGGCACAGCGACGCCGCCAGCGCCAAGCGGATGGGGGTCAGCCCACGCACCTACGCGGCGTACATCGCGGCACTGAAGGAGGAGTACGGCGTGCAGACCCGCTTCCAGCTCGGCTGGGCGATGAGTCGCACCCAGGAGTCGCTGCAGACGCCGCCCGCGGAGCAAGCCGCTGCCTTCTGAGGACTACCTCCGGCACTCGGCGCCGACGACGGTGCCCGGGCATAGGAACGAGGGGGCAGCATCTGGGAGTTGCTGCCCCCTCGGAACCGACGGTCCTGCAATGGGGTTGCTCGACGATCCGCATGGGGTTGGAAGAAGTCGATGTCCCGTCAGGTTCGCAGCGGGTCCGACAGT
>JBHWSH010000195.1:0-18574 GCA_043427135.1 Marmoricola sp.
GGGCAAGCCGTCGCGGTTCTACAACATGCTGCGGACGGTCAAGCTGACCTCGCCGATGTCGGTCGGGACCTGGATCTTGTCCTTGTATGCCCCCTGGGCCGGCCTGGCCGCGGTGTCCGAGGCCGTCGATATGGTGCCGGAGGGCAGGGGCGGCAGCCGGATGGATCTCCTCCGCAAGCTCAGTGGTCACCTCGGCCGACCCACGGGCGTCGTCGCCGGCATCACCGCACCGCCGCTCGCGGCGTACACCGCGGTCCTGCTGTCCGACACGGCGACGCCGTCGTGGCACGCGGCGTACAAGGAGCTGCCCTTCGTCTTCGTCAGCTCGGCGCTGGCCGCCTCCGGCGGGATGGGCATGATCTGCGCACCCGTCGACCAGGCCGGACCGGCTCGCCGGATGGCGGCGGGAGGCGCGGTGGTGGAGCTGCTCGCCGAGCAGCAGATGGAGCGCACGATGGGCATCACCGCCGAGCCGCTGCACGAGGGCCGCGCAGGCCGGTTCATGCGTGCTGCCAAGGCTCTCACCGCTGTCGGGGCAGTGGGTGCCGTGGTCGGCGGCCGCAGCCGCCTGCTGTCGATGGCCTCCGGCGCCGCGCTGATGGCCGGATCCGCCTGCACACGTTTCGGCGTCTTCGAAGCCGGACTCGCCTCCGCACGCGATCCGAAGTACACCGTCGTCCCGCAGCGTGAACGGTTGCGCCGCGGGGAACCTGTTCGTTACCAGGGGTAGACCGCGCGCCGATGCCCGGCGTGCGGGGGACGCGGAAGGGGCTTGAGATGGCCAGCAGCGCGCCAACGGAAACGAGCTCGACCGGGCAGCAACCCACCGGCAACCGCTGGCTGCTGGTCGGCGCCGGGCTGCTGCTCCAGTTCTCCATCGGCGCGGTCTACGCGTGGAGCACGTTCGCGGCGGCGTTCCAGGAGGCGGACCCCTGGCAGCTGAGCAAGGTCGAGGCGTCTCTGCCGTTCACCGTGACGATCGGCATGATCTTCATCGGCACCTACACCGGCGGTCGGATCCAGGACGCGAAGGGCCCGCGCGTGGTCGCGCTGGCGGGCGGTGTCATCTACGCCATCGGCATCATCCTGGCGTCGTTCGCGCGCGGGGCCGACGACCTGTGGCTGCTGGTCGCCGGCTACGGCGTGATCAGCGGGTTCGGTCTCGGTGTCGCCTACATCGTGCCGATCGCGATGCTGCAGAAGTGGTTCCCCGACAAGACGGGTCTCATCACCGGCTTGGCGGTCGGCGGCTTCGGCTTCGGCGCCGTACTCACCTCACCGGTGGCTCAGCTGCTCATTGACCGCGACCCCGACCAGCCTGCGACGGCGTTCTTCTGGCTCGGCATCGCCTATCTCGTGATGTCGCTCGTCGGTGCATCGCTGTTCAAGAACCCGCCGGCGGGCTACGTCGTCCCCGGCTACGAGCCGGTCAAGGGTGCTGCCACTGCCGGCGGTCAGGGTCGCGACTACACCCAAGGAGAGGCGCTGCGTACGCCGCAGTGGTACCTCCTCACTGCGATCCTCACGCTCAACACCGCCGTCGGCATCGCGCTCATCTCCCAGGCCGCGGGCAGTGCCTCTGGCATCGCCGGCTACAGCGCGACCGCGGCGGCGACGGTGGTCGGCGTACTCGCGATTTTCAACGGGGCCGGCCGCATCGTGTGGGCGGCAGCGTCGGACTACATCGGGCGGATGCCGGCGTTCGCCGCGATGCTCGGGCTGCAGGGGATCTGCCTGGTGCTGCTGCCGCATGCGAGCAACGCGGTGCTGTGGTTCGTCTTGGCCGCCATCATCTATCTCGCCTACGGCGGTGGGTTCGGCACAATGCCTGCCACCGCGGGCGACTACTTCGGCGTGAAGTACGCCGGCGCGATCTACGGCCTGATGCTGGTCGGCTGGAGCATCGCCGGCGTCGTCGGCCCGATCTTGGTCTCGTGGCTGTTCGGCGACGGCGAGGACCCGAACTACACCCTCGGCTACACGGTCATGGGCCTGATCGGCTTGGCCGCGGTGCTGCTGACCTTCATCACCAAGAAGCCGGATCGGGATACCGCGACGGTCGGTTGAGTGGCGGCGCTGACTCGCTGGCTGCGAAGGGTCATGTCCGAAGCCGTTCGGGAGCGTCCGGGCTTTGTGCGGAGGGCGACATGGGTCGGGTCGAGGAGCACGCAGCGAACTAGCGTGGCTGCAGACGTCGCTGAAGGCGTCAGGAACGCTGACATCTGCGTGCGAGAAGGAGTCTCGATGATCACGACATGCGCCCGGGCGTGTACAACCGCGCTAGTTCTTCCCGTTGTGCTTTCAGTAGCGGCAGGCGGGCTCACGACGGCGGCGCAGGCGGAGAATTCGCCACCGACGATCGAGCGCATCACCACCGTCAACGAGTCGGGCGGGCTGACGCCGTACATCCCGCTCTACACCTCTGTCTCGGTGGAGTTCACCGACCCGACGCCCTCCACGGAGAAGAAGTACGAGGTTGTGGTCCCCGGAGTGAAGACCACCGCATTCGTGCACCGGGAGGCCGACGGCAACTTCACCGCGTCGTTCCCGATCTACGACCTCGAGTTCGACCAGCCCTATGACATCGCGGTGCGGGAGCTCGATGCAGACGGCGACGTCGTGGCGAGGAGCGAGTCGCTGTCCTGGACACCGAGCTTCGTGAAGCACCCGCGCGCGATCGACTCCAACGTCAGGGAGAACCGCAGGGGATTGACTTACACCGCCGGAAAACGAGCGCGACTGTGGTTCAAGGGCAAGGTCGAGCCCGGTGCAACGGTGACCACTCGGGTGTGGGTCGGCAAACGGAAGAACTTCACCGACGCGGACATGAGCGCGAACACCACCAAGAACGCCGCGCTGGTCGACGACAAGGAAGGATCGTCGCTGGTCCCGAAATTCAAGATCCCGAAAAAGTTGGCGGGGAAATACCTCTGGATCTCGGTCTTGATCTGGAAGGACGGCAAGGCCGGTTGGCGTTACACCTTGCCCCCGATCAAGGTCGTGCGTCGATAACCGCCCGGGCGGGCTCGACCGCCGGGTCCTTGCGGGACAGCCTCAGGTGCTGGTCGACGACCTCGTCACCGCGGAGCAGCTTCTTGTCCTCGTAGTAGTTCATCGACATCACCCATGGCGCTGAAGGTCCCTGCTTGGGCAGCTCTGCCAACGAGCGCTGCACGTAGCCGGCGCCGAAGTCGAGCAACGGCCGGGTCGCCAGACCCGGCTCGGCCTCGACCACGGCGGTGTCGTAGCCGTGCGTGTCCATGTGCCGCAGGAGCCGGCACAGCCACTCGGCGACCAGCCCGACCTTGAGCGTCCAAGGCGCGTTGGTGTAGCCGACGGCCAGCGAAGCGTTGGGGACGCCACTGAGCATGGTGCTGCGGTAGATCAGATGGTCGGGGTAGTGAACCGGCACGCCGTCGACGGACAGGCTGATGCCGCCGGCGATCTGCAGGGTGAAGCCGGTCGCGGTGACGACGATGTCGGCGTCGAGCTCGCTGCCGGACTCGAGGCGAATGCCACCCTCGGTGAGCTCGGCGATCCGGTCGGTCACGATGGTGGCGCGACCGTTGCGGATGACTTTGAACAGGTCGCCGTCAGGCACCACGCACAGCCGCTGGTCCCAGGGGTTGTACGGCGGGTTGAAGTGCACGTCGACCGGATAGTCCTCCGGCAACATCGCCACGTTGATCCGCCGGATCAGCCTGCGGGCAAGCCGCGGGAACCGCTTGCAGAACAGCCAGATCGCCCGCTGCTGAGCGATGCTCTTGCTGCGGGCGGCTGCGTGTCCGCGCTCGTCGCCCAGGAGACGGGTCAGCAGCAGCGCGAGCGCGTCCTCCTTGGGCACCGGCATGATGTACGTCGGGGTGCGCTGCAGCAGCGTCACCTCGGCTCCGCCGTCGGCCAGGGCCGGCACCAGGGTCACCGCCGTGGCACCGCTGCCGATCACCACGACCCGCTTGCCGGCGTACTCCAGGTCCTCGGGCCAGGCCTGCGGATGCACGATCTGTCCTGCGAACCGATCGCGGCCGGCCAGCTCGGGGGTGAAGCCCTCGTCGTAGCGGTAGTAGCCCGTGCCGAAGAACAACCATCCGGCGGTCATGCGGAACCGCTCTCCAGTGTCGGTCCGCTCGACCTGCACCTCCCAACGGGCGTCAGGGGTCGACCAGTCGGCAGCGATCACCCGGTGCTGGTAGCGGATGAGGGAGTCGAGGCCGTTCTCCTCGGCGGTCTCTCGCAGATAGGACAGGATCTTGGGGGCTGAGGCGATCGCGTCGCGGTCGCGCCAGGGCTTGAACTCGTAGCCGAACGTGTAGAGGTCGGAGTCCGACCGGATGCCGGGGTAGCGGAAGAGGTCCCAGGTGCCGCCGAGGGTCTCGCGGCCCTCGAGGATCGCCAGGGACTTGTGCGGCAGCTCCGTGCGCAGGTAACGAGCGGCACCGATGCCGGAGATGCCGGCTCCGACGACCAGGACATCGAGGTGCTCGACCTCAGGATTGTGAGTCACGGGTCAGAACCTAGTCCCGCGGGTGGCCCGAGAGCAGGTCGAGTCCGGAACGTGCGCGCACCGACAGTGGCAGCGCCGCGATTGCCACCAAGGCGACGAACCCGCTGATCATCTTGTCGCCGACCGAGACGACGAGGTTCGAGCCGGCGACAGAGACGACCTGCGAGCCAGTCAGCTGCATCAGGGTTGCGCTGATGGATTGCTGTCCGTGCCCGGTCGACCCGTCGAACAGCAGGAGCAGGAGAGGTACGGCGACCGCGGTGCAGGCAGCAGCGACGAGGAGGTTGAGGCAGAAGAATCGAGGGAGCGTGCGGCCGAGCCGCCAGCGGCATACGCCGTAACCCCACGTGAGCGCGCCCGCGACGTTGACCAGCATGAACGGCAGACTCATGGTGCCCGAGGTCGTGACGCCGGCGACGTTGGTGAGTACGCCGACGAGCGCGCCCCACCACGGTCCGAGCGCGATGGCGGCGATGGCGGTCCCGACCATGTCGAGGAAGACCGGCAGCTCGAGCACCTGGTGGAACATCCCCCCGGCGACGTTGAGTGCGACCGCGCCGCCGACGAGCAGGGCCAACCGGCTGGGCCCCAGCGGTTCTGCCGAATGTGGTGCCTCGGCATCCGGATTCGCGGCGGGTTCGACAGGGGGAGGCGCGGTCGGGCGGGGCTCGCGGCAGCGCGCGATCCATTCGTCCACTGCGCTGTCCGGCGCCCCGAGCACGTCGGCGATCTCACGCACGAGCGTGACGTTGACGCGGACTCTTCCTGGCCGGAAGCAGTCGTAGACCGTCGAGCGAGCGACCCGGGCAGCGTGCTCCGAGGCGCCTGCCGCCTTCCGGCGCTCCGTCACCTGCTGAGCAATCGCGCCATAAGACGGTGAGCCGACGGAGTCGCGGAGGCGCTGCAGCTCGGTCGCCAGCAGGTCCCACGGGCTGGAGCCCGGAGCAGCGGTCGCCTGCTCCTCTGTCAACTTCCACCCCCTTCGCGTCGTGTTTCCCGAGTCATTCCGACCCTACTGCGCGACGCACCCGTCCGGACGGTGTCCGGGATTGTCCGCAAACCATGTCGCAGGCACTTTTCGACCTTGGTGCAGTGCAAGCCTGGACCCTGTCGGGCGGTGGCGACGGGGGTGCCACCGCCCGCGGGCCCGGCGTTTCGGCGGCGCTGCTCCGGGGACACCTCATCCATGAGCGAGAACACCCCTGAGAACGGCACCGAGCGCGTCCACCCGCAGGACCCGGCCGAGGGTCCGGACCCCGACCCGGACACCATGGACCCCGACGCCGCGACCACGCGCGTCCAGCCGCAGGACCCCGCGGAGGGGCCGGACGACGAGTCCGCGACGTCCTGAAGTCAGCCCGTCGGCTCGACCGGGGAGCTGAGTAGCTTCTCGAGCCGAGTCCGCAGCAGCGGTTCCCGGTGCGCATTGCCCGACAGCGCCAGGTAGCGCTCCCGGAACAGCCACAGCAGCGCGTCGTCGAGACGTCGTACGGCGGTGGGCGGACGGCGGTATCCCATCCGCTCGTTCAGGCCGTCAGCGTCGACGGCCGACAGCAGCCCACCGAGCTCGACGAGCGAGGTGATCCCCAGCTCGCGCAGCAGCCCTGCGATCCACTCGTAGTGGTCCTGGCGCGACCATCCGGCTTCGGGGTGCACCGTGGCGAGGAAGTTCGCCAGCTCCTGGGCCGCGAGGCTCGCATCTGCGTCGGACAACGCGGTCCCGGGCGCGCGGGTGCTGGCCTGCAGGCGCTCCTGGATGAGGGAGAACTCTCGGTCGGCGAGGTCCAGCAACCCGGCCGCCAGGGTGAAGCGCCGGTCGAGGTCGGAGGCGTGCTCCTCGGGGATCGTGCCCTTGTAGCGGATCGCGTGCTCGAACTCCGCCCACGCATGCTGCAGCACGGTGCGCACCTGCACCTGTGCGCGCCGCCCGGCCATCTCGGCGTACGTCGACGAGCGCTCCGCATCCACGGTGACCAGCAGGTGCCGGCTGGCATAGCCGAAACGGCCCTGGCTGGCCGTTTCCTGGCCGAGGTCGCGGTCGTCGAGCACGTCCAGGTGCTCTCCGAGCAGCTGAGCGGCCGCATCCACGTCCTCGCGCAGGTAGGTGATGATGCGCAGCCCGATCTGGTCGGTGATCTGGGTGAGCGGATCCTCGAAAAGGGCCCGACCCTCGCTCGTCCGGGCGGCCTTGGCGGCGAACGACACGAGGCTCTTGGCGCGCCCGGAGACGGTCAGATAGTTGATGCCCGCATCGTCGAGCAACGAGGTCACCAGTGCGACGTAGCGCTCGGTGGTCCGCTCCACCTCGGCGTACGTCGCGGCGTACGCCCGCACCGCGTCGCGGACCCGGGCGGCGTGCGCCTGACCCGCGTCCGCGGGCGTCCGCTTCGGGCGCGGGGTCGGGACGTGGCCCGCCGGAAGTGTCGGGGTGACGATGGCGCCGGTCTCGGCGTCGCCGTAGATCGTGGTGTCCTCCGGCCGCCGGACGGCGTACAGCGCGATGTAGGCGCACAAGACGGCGTCGACCTGGTCCTCGACGCGACGCAGGTCGCTCTTGCGCTTAGCTTCGCCGATGTCGGCGACGAGCGCGCGCCACTGCGCCGAGCGCTCGAGTCGCAGCGGAGGCTCGTGGTCCGCGAGTCCGTCGAGGAGCTCGGTGAGGCGCAGCAGGTCCGCGCGCAGCTGCTCGAGGGACCTGCCGGTGCGGTTCTTGTACTTCAGGGTTCGGCCGAGCCGGAACAACGCCACTGTCGCGGGGTGGGGAAACACCTCGATCGCTCGCCGGTCGGCGAAAGAGTGCGGGTCGAGGTCCAGATCGAGGGCGGCCGCAAGACGCGCGCCACGCGGGACCTCCGCGAACTCCGGCTTGCCGGTGTTGACCGGGTGCGCGCCGGCGTCAAAGCGGGCGAAGTCGCGGTTGAGCGCGGCCTCACCGGGACGGTTGCCTGTCGCGTTGCGCACCACCAGAGGAGCGTCGACGGCCACGACGCACGACCCCTCGGCGTACGGCGCCAGCGCGGTGAGGATCGCTTCGTCCGTGAGGTGGGCGGATACGTGCAGGAGCGTCCCGCTGTCATCGAGGACCGCGACGCCGGTGGGTCGTCGCTCTCCCCACGCCAGGTCGATCCCGATGAAGTGCATGGGCACACCCTGCCGGGTGCGGCGCCACGAAGCACGTCGACCCTCTGGTGCGTCAAGATGACGGCGTGACTGATCTGATCGAGGTCGCCGGGTTGGTGAAGCGGTTCGGCGACGTCACGGCGTTGGACGGACTCGACCTGCGCGTCGCGACCGGCGAGGTGCACGGCTTCCTGGGGCCCAACGGGTCCGGCAAGTCCACGACTCTGCGGGTGCTGCTCGGGCTGCTTCGTGCCGACGGCGGCACGATCCGGCTCTTCGGCGGCGATCCGTGGCGCGACGCGGTGGCCCTGCATCGGCGGCTCGCCTACGTGCCTGGCGAGGTGGCACTGTGGCCCAACCTCAGCGGTGGCGAGGTCATCGACCTGCTCGGCAGGATGCGCGGCGGCATCGACCAGAGCAGGCGCGCCGAGCTCATCGAGCGATTCGAGCTCGACCCGTCGCGGCCGTGCCGCGCCTACTCCAAGGGCAACCGGCAGAAGGTCGCGCTGATCTCCGGGCTGAGCGCGGACGCGGAGCTGCTGCTGCTCGACGAGCCCACTTCCGGACTCGATCCGATCATGGAGGCGGAGTTCCAACAGGTGGTCCGCGAGGACGTCGCACGGGGTCGGACAGTGCTGCTGTCGAGCCACATCCTGGACGAGGTGGAGGCGCTGTGTGACCGGGTCAGCATCATCCGCGACGGCCGGACGGTGTCCTCCGGCTCTCTGGACGCCCTACGCCGACACACGCGCACCACCGTGGTGGCCCGCCTCGCCGGTCCCCTCTCCGGCAGGTGGGACCTGCCGGGAGTGAGCGGACTGACGGTCACCGACGGAGAGCTGCGCTGCCAGGTCGAGCACCATGCGCTGTCCGCGTTGCTGCGCCGCCTCGGGGACGTCGGGGTCACCTCGTTGACCGCTCACCCGCCCACGCTCGAGCAGCTCTTCCTCGGCTACGTCGCGGAGGCTGAGGAAGCTCGATGAGCGCATTCGCTGGCACGGGCGACCTTGTGCGGCTCGCGCTGCGCCGCGACCGGCTACGCGCCCCGCTGTGGCTCCTGGGCATCGGCGGCGTGGTCGGCGGTTCCGGGTCGGCGGTGGCCGGGCTCTACCGCACCCAAGAGGCCATCGACGGGTACGCCGCTCTGGCGGAGTCGCCGACCACGGTCGCGTTCGCCGGACCTCCCGTCGGGCTACATCGCCTCGAGGGGATCGTCGTCTACGAGGTCTCCCTGACCGCCATCCTCGGGATCTCCGTCCTGGCCGTGCTCATGGTGTCGCGGCACACGCGAGCCGAGGAGGAGTCCGGACGGATCGAGCTCGTCCGGGCCGCCGCGGTGGGCCGCCACGCTCACGGGGCCGCGGCCCTGGTGGCGGCGGGGCTGATGTGCCTGGGGGTCGGCCTCGCGTTGACGATTGCGCTGTTGCCCACCGCTCTCGACCTGGGCCAGGCCGTCCTGTTCGCTGCCGGGATGACCGTGCTGGGTCTGTTCTTCGCAGGCTTGACGCTGTGCTTGGCGCAGCTGTTCGTCCACGCCCGCACGGTGACCGGCGCGGGTCTGCTCGCGGTCGCGGCGGCGTACGTCGTGCGCGCGGCCGGTGATGTCCGCGAGGACTGGCTGGTGTGGGCGACCCCGATCGGCTGGGTGCAGGCCACGCACGTCCCGACAGCCGCACGATGGTGGCCGCTGCTCCTTCCGCTGCTTGCGATGCCGTTGCTGGTCGCCCTGGCGGTGGCGCTCGCCGAGCGCCGAGACTTCGGTGGCGGACTGGTGCCGACTCGTTCGGGTCGGCCGCGTGCGACCCGCTGGCTGTCCGGTCCCTTCAGCCTGGGCTGGAGGATGCAACGCTCGGCCGTGACCGCGTGGACGGTCGCCGTCTTCGCCCTTGCGACGCTGATCGGGTCACTGAGCGAGTCGGTCCAGGACATGATCAGGGACAACCCGCTCATCGCCGACTACCTCGCGGTCGCCGAGGGCGCCTCGATCACCGACTCCTATCTCGCCACCATGCTGATGATTATGGCGCTGGTGGCAGCCGGGTTCGCGGTCTGGTCCGCCGGTCATCCGGGGGCGGCGGAGGGCTCGGGACAGCTGTCGCTGATCTTGGCGGGGCCGACGAGCCGCATGCGGGTGCTGCTCGCCGACGTCGCAGTGACTGTCTGCGCGACCACGGTGGTCATGACGGCCTCGGCCTGCGGCGTCGCCCTCAGCCACGGCGCAGTCATGGGCGATCCTGCGGAGGGATGGCGTGTGGGCGTGGCTCAGTTCGCCTACCTGCCGGCGGTCCTGGTCCTGGTCGGGTTGGTCGTGTTCCTCGACGGATGGCGACCCGCGTGGACGGGTCTGGTCTGGGTGGTGCTGGCGTTCTCCTTCGTGGTCGGTTGGCTCGGTAGCTTGCTTCGGCCGCCCCGGTGGGTGGTCGACCTGTCCCCCTTCGAGCACACCCCGCGGGTCCTGCTCGAGCCCGCTGGAGGTGCCGCCCTGCCGGTCCTCCTCGCAGTCGCAGCCGGGCTTGCCCTTCTCGGTGCCCTGGGAAAACGGCGTCGCGACGTCGTCGGCGGATAGCCGGCCCTGCGGCGTACGGCGGAGCGTTGCGTCCGCGGTGGGACCGGTGTCAGGGTGAGTACAGCTCTCGGGGACCCACGACAGGAGCTCGCGATGGCCTCGGCAAACCCGTATCTCAACTTCCCCGGCAACTGCATGGAGGCGTTCGACTTCTACAAGTCGGTCTTCGGGGGCGAGTTCACCTACGTCGGCAGGTTCTCCGACATGCCCTCCTCGACCGGGGAGGCCGCACCTGAGGGGATCATGCACATCTCGCTGCCGATCGGCGACTCGATGCTGATGGGGTCCGACGTCCCTCCGCAGATGGGCACCGTCACCGCGGGCAACACCTGCTACGTCTGCGTCACCCCGGACACCGTCGAGGAGGCGCGGCGGATCTACGACGGCCTCGGCGTCGGCGGCAGGGTCGAGCTGCCCTTCGGCAAGCAGGACTGGGGCGACTACTTCGGCAGCTTCACCGACAGGTACGGCATCAAGTGGATGGTCGACGTGGCCGGTTCCGAGTCGTCGCAGGGCTGAGCGCGGCGTCGGACGGATACGCTCGGCCGATGGAGTCCACTTCACTGCCCCAGCTCGCCTCCGAACTGCTCGCCAAGGCGGCCGCGTCCAGCGCGGGACGCGCCGCGCAGACGTTGTACGGCGGCCAGAAGCACTCGCTGCGCCAGACCGTCATCGCCCTCGCGGATGGCCAGGGCCTCGACGACCACGAGAGCCCCGGCGAGGCCACCCTGCAGGTGCTCCAGGGTCGCGTCCGGCTCACAGCGGGGGAGAGTGTCTGGGAGGGCGGTGCGGGCGAGCACGTCCTCATCCCGCCGCAACGCCATGGCTTGGCCGCGCTCGAACCCTCGGTGTTCCTGCTCACCGTCGCGGTGCGCTGACTTCGGGCTGATCGGGCCCGAGGATCAGCCGAAGGCGACCTGCACCAGGTAGGACACGACGTTGATGCCGACGAAGCCGAGGGCCACCCCGGCTCCGAGGACCATCGGCGCCCGGCCGTCGTCTCGGCCGGATCGCACGGCCTGACGGCCGAAGTGGTACGCCGCGACGCCCGGTAGCGCGAACAGTGCCCACGCGGGCACGGCGGCGAGCAGCACCTGCCACACCGCAGGCTCGGCTCCGTCGTCCACCAGCGCGGCGTAGATCGCCTCACCGACGTAGAACGCCAGCATCAGCGCCGGAACGTACCCGGCGAGCGACCACCACGCCCGGCGTACGTCGCGAGCAGCGTCGTCGCTCACGAAGCGCCTCAGATCCAGGAGCGGAACCAGATCCGCTGCAACCACTCGGCGTTGGTGATGAGCTCGAAGGTGTAGACCGGCCAGAACCAGGCGAACGCGACGAGCGCGAGCACGACGACCGCACCGGTCGCGACGGAGCCGAGCACCCGTCGGCGGGCACTCGCATCGGCGGTCCCGAGCAGCCGCCCGAGGAGCAGCGTCAGCGCCAGCACGGTGAAGGGCACCACGGTCGCCATGTAGAAGGAGAAGATCGGCCGGTCGCCGTAGCGGAAGAACGGCACCCAGGTGGTGAGGAGCCCGACGATCACCACGCCGTGGCGCCAGTCGCGGCGTACGACCCAGGCCCACACCGAGTGGATCAGCCCGATGATGCCGAGCCACCACACCACCGGGTTGCCGATCATGATCACCTGGCGCAAGCACGTGCTGCCCTCGGGTGCGGCGCACCCCTGCTCTCCGGGCTGGATGTCCAGCTCGGTGGCGACGTTGACGGGTCGGTGCATCGTCAGCCACCCACGCGGGTCAGACGCGTAGGTGTGGGTCGCCTCGACCAGCCCCTCGCTGTGGAACTGCCACACGTCGCGGTGATAGAACCACAGGCTCCGCAGGCCCTGCACCAGACTGTCGAAGAACCCCACCGCCGGAGTGCGGGTGTAGTCGCCCCAGTAGCCGCCGTAGTTGTTGTCGGACAGGTTCGCCTCGTAGACCTCGCTGTTGACGATCCATCCCGCCCACGTGACCAGGTAGACGACAGCAGCGACCCCCACGAGGTAGCCGAACGCAAGGAGCCCGTCGGCGACCGCCGCGCGCAGGAACGCCGTGCGTACGCCGAGGGCGCGGCGGGCGTTGGCGTCCCACAGCACGACGAGGATCCCGAAGCCCGCCAGCGGGACGAGCGCGCTCCACTTGCAAGCGATCGCACACCCGAACAGGACCCCGGCAGCCAGCCGCCACGGCCGCCAGCGCATCCCGCGCACCGGCCCCCAGTCGTCCCCCGACGTGACCGGTCGCTGCTGGGCCAGATCGGCGAGACGGGCCCGGCCCCGGTCGCGGTCCACCACCAGGCAGGCCACCGCCGCGAGCAGGAAGAACGAGACGAAGATGTCGAGCAGGGCGAGGCGGGACATGGTGAACAGCAGTCCGTCGACGGCCACCAGGAGTCCGGCAATGCCTCCGAGAAGCGTGGATCCGGTGAGCCGGCGTGCCAGCCGGACCATGACGAACACCAGGAGCGTGCCGACGACGGCACTGGCGAACCGCCAACCGAAGGGCTCGAAGCCGAAGAGCTGCTCGCCCGCACCGATCAGCCACTTGCCGAGCTCGGGGTGGACGACCATCGAAGGGTCGCCTGTTTGCAGATCGGGACTGAACCCGTCGGCGAGGATGCGTTCGTCGGCGTCCTCCACCCAGTTCTGGGCGTAGCCGTGTCGCCACAGCGAGAAGCCGTCCTTGGCGTAGTAGGTCTCGTCGAAGGCGAAGTAGTCGGGCCGCCCGAGCTTCCAGAAGCGCAGCACCCCTGCGAAAAGCGTGACCACGATTGCGACCACCCAGCCGCGCCGGGTGTCGTCGGGAGGTCCTCCGGAGCGCAGCCGTTGGACGGCGTCGGGCACCGTGCGACCGTCGGCGGTCCGCGTGAGCGGGCGGGCAGCGACGGTGGCAGGCACGACGGACACCTTAGAGCCGCCCGACCCCTCCTGGGAGGATGACGGGGTGAGTGGAGTCCTCGTGCTGGCAGCTACCCCGATCGGCCGGGTCGACGACGCGCCGCCGCGGCTCGCCGCGGAGCTCGCGACCGCGGACGTCGTCGCCGCCGAGGACACCCGCCGGCTCAAGCGGCTCACCCGTGAGCTCGGCATCGAGCTCCACGGCCGGGTGGTGTCCTACTTCGAGGGCAACGAGGCCGGTCGCACGCCCGAGCTCGTCGACGCCCTGCAGTCCGGCGCGCGGGTGGTCCTGGTCACCGATGCCGGGATGCCCTCGGTGTCCGATCCCGGCTACCGCCTCGTCGCTGCCGCGGTCACGGCGGGAGTCCGGGTCACCGCGGTGCCGGGGCCCAGCGCCGTACTCACCGCGCTGGCGGTCTCAGGCCTGCCCGTCGACCGGTTCTGCTTCGAGGGTTTCCTGCCGCGCAAGGCCGGCGAGCGGAGCCGGCGGCTGCAGGAACTCGTCGAGGAGTCCCGCACGATGGTGTTCTTCGAGGCTCCGCACCGCACGGCCGCGGCCCTGTCGGCGATGGCCGATGCCTGGGGTGCAGACCGCCCCGCCGCGGTCTGCCGCGAGCTGACCAAGACCCACGAGGAGGTCGTCCGCGGGGGACTGGCCGAGCTGGCGGCGTGGGCCGAGTCCGGCGTGCGCGGAGAGGTCACGCTCGTCGTGGCCGGCGCGACGAGTCCTGCGGTAGTCGCCGAGGGGCCGCGCCAGATCGCCGCCCTGGTCGCTGAGCAGGAGGCGGTCGGTACGTCGCGCAAGGACGCGATCCGCGACGTCGCGCGACGCACGGGCTTGCCCAAGCGTGAGGTGTACGACGCCGTGCACCGCGACGCCGTGGACGATTCGGGGGGACAGTGAGCCGCGACCCGCGCCCGCCCGCACCGGAGGCGCTGCCGGCTCCGGTGGTGGACAACCACTGCCACCTCGAGATCACCCTGGACGGCACGCCGGAGCTCGCTGTCGCTGACGCGCTGGCGCGCTCCACGGCGGTGGGGGTGCCGCGCATCGTGCAGATCGGGTGCGAGCTCGAATCGGCGCGCTGGTCGGTGGCAGTCGCCGAGGCGCACGCAGGCATCGTCGCGGGCGTCGCCCTCCACCCGAACGAAGCGCCGCGCCTGGCGGCCATGGGCTCCTTCGAGGAGACCTGGAGCCAGATCGAGGACCTCGCGCGGCATCCGCGCGTGCGCGCGGTCGGTGAGACCGGCCTCGACTTCTTCCGTACGCCGCCCGAGGGACTCCCCGCCCAGGAGGACTCCTTCCGCCGACACATCGACCTGGCTCACCGACTCGACAAGACGCTGGTCATCCACGACCGTGACGCGCACGCCGACGTGCTGCGAGTGGTCGACGAGATGGGGTCACCGGAGCGCGTGGTCATGCACTGCTTCTCCGGCGACGCCGACTTCGCCCGCGCCTGCCTGGACCGAGGCTGGTGGCTGTCGTTCGCGGGCACGGTGACCTTCAAGAACGCCGACTACCTGCGCGATGCTCTCCGGGTCGCGCCGGCCGACCGGATCCTCGTCGAGACCGACGCGCCGTTCCTCACGCCCGTGCCCTACCGCGGGAGGCCCAACGCGTCGTACCTCGTGCCTCACACGATGCGCGCCATGGCCGAGGTCCGCAGTGCCGACCTGGAGGAGCTGTGTCGAGCGGTGGAGAGCAATACCTTCGTCGCCTTCGGCGGGGCCTGGGGAGCCTCGTGATGCCCCGGATCACCGTTGCCGAATCGTGACCTCGGCCACGATCCTGTGACGAGCGAAGGGCCAACGCGGCCCAAACGGTGACAAACGACGAGGTCGCGATTTGGCAGGCGGTCGCGCGGCGGTTAGCGTCGCACGGTCAGCCGGGAGTGGGTCTTTCTCTCGGGCACGTCGACACCAGGCCAGTCCGCGGAGGACGGCCGCCGCACGCAGCGCCTCGACCACCGAGAGTCGAACACATCCGGCCTGTGTGACACGGCAGGGACGTCGCCCCGCGAACCGGAACGCACCAGCATGGGAGACGCGTGCATTACGTCGCCACCTTGAGCAAGAAGAAGACGGCTGTGGTCGTCCTCGCTCTTGCTGTCATCCTCGCGCTCGCCGCGACCGCAGTCGGCTACACCGCCCTCGGACGGACCCTGACTCTGTCGGTCGACGGTGAGACCCGCGAGATCCGTACCACCGCAGCCACCGTCGAAGAGGTCCTGGCCGAAGAGGGCCTGCAGGTGAGCGACCGCGACGTCGTCGCTCCCGCACTCGGCGTCGAAGTCACCGACGGCACCCGCATCGCCGTCCGGTTCGCCCGTCCCCTCGACCTCAACGTCGACGGCGACGAGGAGCGGCACTGGGTCACTGCCACCGACGTGGCGACCGCGCTCGACCAGATCGGGCTGCGCACCCGCAACGCGGAGCTCTCCACGAGCCGCAGCGCCTCGATCAGCCGCAGCGGCCTCGCGCTGACCGTGGTCACCCCCAAGAAGGTCACCTTCGTCGTCGGCGGACGCAAGCCCCGCACCACCAAGGTCACCGCGCTCACGGTCCGCGACGCCCTTGAGGATCGCGGCATCGAGGTGGACGGCAACGACCGTCTCAACCTTCGCCCGCGCAAGGTCCTCGAGGACGGCGACCGCATCCGCGTCACCAAGGTGAAGGTCGTCAAGCGCCTCGTGCGGGGCGAGACTCTGCCGTTCGCGACGCAGGAGCGCGCCGACGCCTCCATGTACGACGACGAGAAGACCGTCGTCCGCACCGGCAAGGCCGGCAGCCGCGACGTCACCTACCGCTTCCGTTACGAGAACGGCAAGCTCGTCAAGCGCACGCTGGTCAAGGTCAACCGCCAGGTCAAGCCCGTCGACGCGATCGTCCGCGTCGGCACCAAGGACCGTCCCGCTGCTCCGGCCAACTATGCCCCCGGCAACTCGGTGTGGGACCGGCTCGCACAGTGCGAGTCCGGCGGGAACTGGTCCATCAACACCGGCAACGGCTACTACGGCGGCCTGCAGTTCAGCGCCTCCACCTGGGCCGCCGTCGGTGGCACCGGGCTCCCGCACCAGCACAGCCGTGAGGAGCAGATCAAGCGCGGCCAGATCCTTCAGGCGCGTGCCGGGTGGGGCCAGTGGCCGCACTGCAGCTCGCGACTGGGCCTGCGCTGACGCGCGCAGCCCGCGGCTAGGCTCGACGCACATGAGCCCGGTGACGCATGAACCCACCGCCGGCCCGAGGCTCCTCGGGCCGGCGGACGTGCGTTCCCTGGCTGCGAGCCTCGATCTGCGCCCCACGAAGCAGCGGGGTCAGAACTTCGTGATCGACCCGAACACGGTGCGTCGCATCGTGCGGACCGCGGACCTTGGCCCCCAGGACGTCGTCGTCGAGGTCGGACCAGGTCTCGGGTCGTTGACGCTTGGCCTGCTCGCCGTGGTCGACCGCGTCGTGGCGATCGAGGTCGACGCGGTGCTGGCGGCCGCGCTCCCGGCCACCGTGGCGGCGTACGCCCCTGAGCATGTCGGCCGCTTCGAGCTCGTCCACGCCGACGCTCTGAGGTTGACCGAGCTGCCAGGTCCGCCTCCTACGGCGCTGGTGGCCAACCTGCCGTACAACATCTCGGTCCCGGTGCTCATCCACCTGATGGAGCTCCTGCCCACGCTGCGCCACGGTCTGGTGATGGTGCAGGCGGAGGTCGCCGACCGACTCGCGGCGGCCCCCGGCTCGCGCACCTATGGCGTGCCCTCGGCCAAGGCAGCCTGGTTCGCCGACGTACGCCGCGCGGGCGCGATCGGGCGCAACGTGTTCTGGCCCGCGCCCAACGTCGACTCCGGCCTGGTCGCGTGGACCCATCGTGAGCCGCCCCCGACGACCGCGACCCGTGGGCAGGTCTTCGCGGTGGTCGACGCCGCTTTCGCGCAGCGTCGCAAGACCCTGCGGGCGGCCCTGCGAAGCGTTTACGACGTCGACCGGGTAGACGCTGCCCTCGCACATGCGGGGATCGAACCCACCGTGCGAGGCGAGCAGCTGGACATCGGCGCCTTCGCGGGGATCGCCGAGGGGCTGCACCGATGACGCGGCAGGGCACCGCCGAGGTGCGGGTGACGGCACCCGCCAAGATCAACCTCTGCCTCGAGGTGGGACCGGTTCGCGACGACGGCTACCACCCGCTGGCCACCGTCTACCAGGCCGTCGGGTTGCTGGACGAGGTCACGCTGCGGCCCAGTGACACCGACGCCCTCACGGTCTCGGGCGACGGAGTGGAGGTCGGCGAGGTCCCTCTCGACGACTCCAACCTGGTGCTGCGTGCGGTGCGGCTGCTCGCCGAGCACCACGACCGAGACGACATCCGGGTCGAGGCGCACGTCCGCAAGCGCATCCCGGTCGCAGGTGGCCTGGCGGGGGGCAGCACCGACGCCGCGGCGGCGCTGGTCGGCGCGGACGCGCTGTTCGAGTTGCACACCCCGCGTGCGGAGCTGCTCGTGGTCGCGGCCGAGCTCGGTAGCGACGTGCCGTTCTGTGTCGTCGGGGGCACCGCGATGGGCGCCGGCCGCGGCGAGCAGGTCACGCCGGTGATGACACGCGGGGAGTATTGGTGGCTGATCGTGCCCGATGGCGCGGGGCTCTCCACGCCTGCGGTGTACGGCGAGTTCGACCGGCTGCACGCCGACAGTCCGGTGGCCGATCCGGAGATCCCCGACGAGCTCCTGGCCGCTCTGCGCGCCGGTGACGCCGAACGGCTCGGGATGGCGCTCGACAACGACCTGCAACCGGCTGCCCTGTCGTTCCGGCCCGACCTCGGTGCGCTGCTGGCCGCCGGACGAGCTCAGGGCGCGCTCGGCGGCCTGGTCAGCGGAAGCGGGCCGACGGTCGCCTTCCTGTGTCTCGACCCCGACCACGCCCGTCGGGTGGACGAGGCGCTCCAGTACGAGTGCGACGCGTTCCCCGGCCTCGTGGTCAAGGGCCCGGCCCCCGGCGCACGCGTGGTGGGGACGCACCGGTGAGCGGACCGCCCCCCAACCTGGTCAGCCTCGAACGGGTCTCGAAGTCCTACGGCGTGCGCCCGCTGCTCACCGAGGTCAGCCTCGGTGTCGGCGACGGCGAGCGAATCGGGGTCGTGGGCCGCAACGGCGACGGCAAGAGCACCCTGCTCGGCATCATCGCCGGGCACGTCGAGGCCGACGACGGTCGCGTCTCCCGCAATGGCTCGCTGCACCTGGGTCACCTCTCCCAGGGCGACGACCTCGATCCCGAGGCGACCGTCCGCCATGCCGTGCTCGGCGACCTCGCCGACCACGAATGGGCCGCCGACGCCTCCACGAGGGAGGCGGTCGAGGTGCTGCTGGCCGGCATAGCTCTCGACCGGACCGTGGCTGGGCTGTCCGGTGGCGAGCGTCGCCGCTGTTCGCTGGCTCGGTTGCTGCTCGGCGATCACAACCTGCTGATCCTCGACGAGCCCACCAACCACCTCGAC
>JBHWSH010000196.1:0-4570 GCA_043427135.1 Marmoricola sp.
GGGGGTGGTTTCGAGACGCGGCCTCCGCTAGCGCTACGGCCGCTCCTCAACCATCGAGATCCGCGGGCTCGACCGCGTTCTGGGGAGAACGCTCGGGGCGGACCGATCCGGTCCCCTAGGCTCGCGGTCATGACGTGGAACCTCGACACCGCGGCCGTCTCCGCGCTGGTCGGTTTGGTCGGCGGGCTCGTCGTACCCGCCCTGATCGCGCGCGTGCCCGAGCCGGACTCCGACGACCAAGAGATCGACGAGGCGAGCGCCGACGTGCCCGAGGAGCTCGGCCAGTCGATGGGCGAGGTCAAGCCGGTGGACGCCGTCATCGAGGAGCCCAAGGAGCTCTACAGCTCGATCGCTGCGAGCTCGGGATTGGGCTGGCGTTGCGCCGCCGTCGGGGCCGTTGTCGCCGGTCTGCTCGGCGCAGAGCTCGGCTGGCAGTGGGGCCTGGTGATGGTGCTCGCTCTTGTGCCGATCGGACTTGCCTTGGCGGTCATCGACTGGCGGACCCGGCTGCTGCCCACCTGGCTGATCGCGCCGACGTACGGACTCGTGGTGGCGCTGGCCCTCATCGGCGCGCTCGTCCAGCAGGACAGCAGCGACCTGATCCGAGCCGGGTGGGGGTGGGCGATTGCCGGTGGCACGTTCCTCCTGCTGTGGCTGATCTACCCCAAGGGCATGGGGTACGGCGACGTGCGGCTCTCCGGCGTACTGGGCATCGTGCTGGGTTTCCTCGGCTGGGGACCGCTGCTCCTCGGGGTGTACGCCGCGTTCTTCCTCGGCGGCGTCGGAGGCGTGCTGCTCTCGGCGCTGCGCATCGTCGAGCGCAAGGCCTATCCGTTCGGGCCGTTCATGCTGCTCGGGGCCGTGGTCGGCGTGCTCTGGGGCGACTGGGCCGCCGGGCTCTACACCGGCGGCTGACCGGCGCGAGACGGGCCGCCGGCTCGTCCGTGCTGCGTGAAACACTGAGCCCATGCTGCGATGGCTCACTGCGGGCGAGTCCCACGGCCCGGCCTTGATGGCCGTCCTGGAGGGCCTGCCTGCCCACGTCTCGATCACCTCCGCCGACATCTCCGACGCGCTCGCGCGACGTCGGCTCGGCTACGGCCGGGGGGCGCGGATGAAGTTCGAGGCCGACGAGCTCGAGATCGTCGGTGGCATCCGGCACGGCCGCACCCAGGGCGGTCCGGTGGCCCTGCGCATCGGCAACAGCGAATGGCCCAAGTGGGAGACGGTGATGTCGCCCGACCCGGTCGACCCCGAGGTCCTGGAGGGCAGCGCTCGCAACGCGCCCCTGACCCGGCCACGCCCCGGCCACGCCGACCTGGTGGGCATGCAGAAGTACGACTTCGACGAGGCCCGTCCCATTCTCGAGCGGGCGTCCGCGCGCGAGACCGCGGCGCGCGTCGCCCTGGGGGCGGTGGCCTCGGCTTTTCTCGAGCAGTCGGCCGGCGCGCGCGTCGTCTCCCACGTCGTACGCATCGGCCGGGCGACCGCGCCGGTTGGGTCGGTGCCGGCCCCGGACGACGTGGAGCGACTGGATGCCGACCCGGTTCGCTGCCTCGACCCCGATGCCAGCGCAGCGATGGTTGCCGAGATCGACCAGGCCCACAAGGACGGCGACACTCTCGGTGGAGTCGTCGAGGTCGTGGTGCACGGACTCCCTCCTGGCCTCGGCTCCCACGTGCACTGGGACCGCCGCCTCGACGCCCGCCTTGCGGGTGCCCTCATGGGCATCCAGGCGATCAAGGGTGTCGAGGTCGGTGACGGCTTCGACCTCGCGGCCGACCCCGGCTCGCTGGCTCATGACGAGATCGTGGGCAGTGAGGAGGGCATCCGGCGTACGTCGGGCCGCTCCGGGGGCACCGAAGGCGGCATGTCGACCGGCGAGGTCCTGCGCGTCCGGGCGGCGATGAAGCCGATCGCGACCGTGCCTCGGGCACTGCGCACGGTGGACGTCGCCACCGGCGAGGCGGCGGTCGCCCACCACCAGCGCTCCGACGTCTGCGCGGTGCCCGCTGCCGGGATCGTGGCCGAGGCGATGGTCGCGCTGGTGCTCGCCGAAGCCGTGCTGGAGAAGTTCGGTGGCGACTCCCTGCAGGAGACGCGGCGCAATGTCCAGGGCTACCTCGACCACCTGCGCTACCGATGACGCGTGTCGCGGGACCCCGGGTCGTGCTCGTGGGCCCGATGGGGGCGGGCAAGTCGACGGTCGGTGCGCTACTCGCCGAGGCCTGGTCGGTGCCGTTGCGCGACACCGACGCCGACCTCGAAGCGACCGAGGGCCGGTCGGTCTCCGACATCTTCGTCGACGAGGGAGAGGACTACTTCCGGGCACGCGAGCACGAAGCGGTTCTGACCGCGCTCGCCGAGCACCGCGGCGTACTCTCCCTGGGCGGCGGGGCCGTCCTGAATCCGCGGACGCGCGAGGCACTGGCCGGCCATCCGGTCGTCTTCCTGCGCGTGGGGCTCTCCGACGCCGTACGCCGCGTGGGGTTGGGGACCGGGCGGCCGCTTCTCCTGGGCAACGTCCGCAGTCGGGTCAAGGCGCTGCTGGACGAGCGCCTGCCCATCTACCTGTCCGTGGCCGACGTGGTCGTCGACACCGACGGCCGCACCCCGCAGGAGGTCGCCAACGACGTACGCCGGGCCGTGGAGTCCCGCGGGTCTCGACAGGCTCGACCCCCCGTGGAGGAGCAGCGATGAGTGACGCCGACCTGACCCGGCTGCAGGTGCATGGGCCGGACCCCTACGACGTGGTGATCGGCGAAGGACTGCTCGGCGAGCTGCCCGCGATGCTCGGTGAGGCCGTACGCCGCGTGGCCGTGATCCATCCCCGCGCGCTGGCCGCGACCGGCGAGGTGGTGAGGCAGGACCTCGCCGACGAGGGCTACGAGGTTCACACGATCGAGATCCCCGACGGCGAGGAGGCCAAGCTCGCCCCGGTGGCGTCGTTCTGCTGGCAGGTGCTCGGCCAGACCGGCTTCACCCGCTCCGATGCCGTCGTCACCGTCGGCGGCGGTTCGACGACCGACATGGGTGGATTCGTCGCCGCCACCTGGCTGCGGGGCGTGAAGGTCGTGCATGTCCCGACGACACTGTTGGGGATGGTCGACGCCGCTGTCGGAGGCAAGACCGGCATGAACACTACGGAAGGCAAGAACCTCGTCGGCGCGTTCCACGAGCCGGCGGGGGTGCTGTGCGACCTTGCCGCGCTGGAGACGCTGCCGCGCAACGAGCTCATCTCCGGCATCGCGGAGGTGGTCAAGTGCGGGTTCATCGCCGACCCGGAGATCCTGAGCATCGTGGACCGCTCGCCCGAGCGCGCACTGACGGTCGGCTCTGCGGAGCAGCGCGAGCTCATCGAGCGGGCCATCGCAGTCAAGGTGGAGGTCGTCTCGGCCGACCTCAAGGAGACCGGGGGAGGGCCGGGACACCCCGGCCGCGAAGCGCTCAACTACGGCCACACGTTGGGTCACGCGATCGAGCGGGCTGAGCGTTACCAGTTCCGCCACGGCGCCGCGATCTCGATCGGCATGGTCTTCGTCGCCGAGCTGGCTCGGCTTGCCGGGCGCCTGGATGACGGCACCGCCGAGCAGCACCGCACCGTGCTGCAGTCGCTCGGCCTGCCGGTCACCTACGGCGGGGCGGGGTGGCCGCAGCTGCTCGAGGCGATGCGCGTGGACAAGAAGTCACGCGGCGACCTGATGCGCTTCGTCGTACTCGAGGGCATTGCTCGCCCGGTCATCCTCGAAGGGCCCGATCCTGCCCTGCTAGCGGCGGCGTACGCCGAGGTGGCGCGCTGAGGCTCTCAGCGAAGACTTCTGGGGAAGTTGGGAAAGGTGTGGCGAAAGCGGCCGAAGTGTCGCACAATGGAAATCACAACCGTGTGACGCGGGTGTGACTGCACGACTACGAGCACCGATCGCTTTCCACAACTCCACAAGCACCACCACGGCACCACCTGTTCGATCCAGACGAGACCGCTGGGGAAGGCGTACCTCGACGCCGGATCGACAAGGGGAGGTCACCGTGACCGCACGTACAGCGACCAGGGGCGTGATCTACGTCCACTCGGCGCCCTCTGCCCTGTGCCCGCACATCGAGTGGGCCCTCGGCGGAGTGCTCGGCAACGCCGTCAGCCTTGAGTGGACCCCGCAGCCGGCCCACGCCGGCTCCTACCGTGCCGAGTACTCCTGGCTGGGCGACCCGGGCACCGCAGCCACCATCGCCTCCGCTCTCCGCGGCTGGAACCATCTGCGCTTCGAGATCACCGAGGAGCCGACCTCGTCGACCGAGGGGAGCCGCTACTCCTACACGCCCGACCTCGGCGTCTTCCACGCCGTGACCGGGTTGCACGGCGACATCATGATCCCCGAGGACCGGCTCAAGGCCGCTGTCGTCAAGGCCGCTCTGGGGGAGACCACGCTCGAGAACGAGATCGACCGGATGCTCGGCAAGCCGTGGGACGACGAGCTCGAGACCTTCCGCTACGCCGGCGACGGAGCACCCGTGCGCTGGCTTCACCAGGTGGTGTAGACCTCCCACTCACTACCTGGCCTCCCTGGTGGTGGGG
>JBHWSH010000197.1:0-10074 GCA_043427135.1 Marmoricola sp.
GTCCGACACCGCGGGAAGGCCCGGGCCGAACCGGCCGTTGGGGTTGGTCTTGTGCTCTGCCTTCACCTCAGCCTCGGACGCCTTCCAGTCGACGCCGTACGGGGGGTTGGACATGCAGAAGTCGAACGTCTTGTTGATGAACTTGTCCTCGGCGAGGGTGTCGCCGAGCTGGATGTTGGACGCGTCCTGGCCCTTGGCGATCATGTCGGACTTGCAGATCGCGTACGACTGGTCGTTGATCTCCTGGCCGTACAGCCGCAGCCGAGCCTTCGGGTTGCGCTCCAGCAGCCGCTCCTCCGCCACCGACAGCATGCCGCCAGTGCCCGCTGTGGGGTCGTAGATGGACCGCACCGTGCCAGGCTCGAGCAGGGCATCGGAGTCTTCGGCGAAGAGCAGGTCGACCATCAGCCGGATGGCGTCGCGCGGGGTGTAGTGCTCCCCGGCTTCCTCGTTGGACGCTTCGGCGAACTTGTAGATGAGGTACTCGAACAGGTCCCCCATCTCAGCGTTCGGCACGCTGTCGGGGTGTAGGTCCACCTCAGCGAACTTCGACACGACCAGGTAGAGCCGGTTCTTCTCGTCGAGCTTGGCGATCTCGGTCGCGAACCCGAACCGTTCGAACACGTCGATGTTGGCGGAGAACGAGGAGATGTAGTCGACCAAGTTGGCGCGCAGACCCTCCGGGTCGGCAAGCAGCTTGGCGAAGTCGAACTCGGAGGTGTTGTAGAAGCCCAGGCCGGTCTCGCGCTTCACCTGAACGTCCAGCGCTCCCCCGTCGTACTTGGCTGCAAGTTCCCGGACCTGGTCGCGCGTAGGTTCGAGGATGCAGTCCAGGCGCCGCAAGATAGTGAACGGCAGCACGATCGCGCCGTACTGGTGTGGCTTGTACACGCCTCGCAGCTGGTCGGCGATCGACCATACGAAGTTCCCCAGGCTGCTCATTTGCTCTCCCCCGTCTCGTGCTTCACGTTCATGTTCTCAACATTCGTCGTAGTTGTGGTCAAAGCGTCGCCTTGAACCCATCGTGCGGTCGCAGCACCGATGCGCCACTGGTAGGTGGTGGCCGTCGTCATGCTGGGTCCTCCGGCAGATCGATGCCGTGACGCAAAGCTTCGAGCATCGTGCGGCGAAGCGTGGCAGTTGCCTCAGCGAGCTTCTCGGCCTCTTCCTGCAGCAACTTGGCCGCCACATCGGCTAGGTAGACGTTGGCCTGATCCTTCGACGGAACCAACGGCACCTCAAGCAGTCGCCAATCCGCGCGCGGAAGCGACGACCCAGCGAGGAACCGTTGGTTCCAGCTGCCCGCCAGCACCAGGGCCAGGTAGTGCGATCCCAGGTGCGCGGCGTTCGCTACACGAATCCGGTGTACACCGGGACCGACCAGGTGACCGCCGCCTTCGTCGACGACGGCTGCCACAGTTCCTTGGACGAGAAGCAGCACGTCTCCCTCGACAGTGAGGTTGGACTGCAGTGCCTTCGGAACCGGTTCCTCGTCGAGGACGTCGTCCAGTTTGCCTCGGCGAACCTCGCTGGGACCTACGAAACGATGGGCGAGATGCTCGGGGATGTCTCGTCGCGATGCGCGTCCGGGTCGAACCTGGAGCATCCCTTGGTTCACCCAGTCGCCGAGCGTCACAATGCGGGCCTGCGAGGTACCAGCTGCTTGTCGCAGACTGCTACCTGCCCCAGCGATGTGCTCGAGTCTGCGGGTCAGGTCCCCCCAGCTGCGCTGGTACTCAGCAGCAACCGCCTCGGGGTCGAGGTCGTCGGGTTGCACCCACCGCAGCGGAGTCAGGTCGCTGTCAGCGGCAAGAACGTCGCGCACGTCGACCCGGGCAAACGGGGCATTGAGCTCAGCGTTCTCGCGACTGGCGGTGAGCCAGGTACCCACATGCTGTTCTACGTCCTCGACGTCGGTGCCGTCGATGAGCACCACTTCGCTATGCGCTGTGTCGCGCGGGGCCCGCAGGACCCATATCGCCAGGGGCGCTCCTACGTGAGGCAGCATGCGTGCCGGCAGTGCCACTACGGCTTCGACGCACCCGCGTCGCAACAGTTCTGTGCGCACGGCCCGGTCAGCTCCGGCTCGCGTCAAGGTACCGGCCGGGGTGAGCACGAACCCTGTGCCGGTTTCGGTGAGGTGTGCCACGACGTGCTGGAGCCAGGCCGCGTCGCTCGAACTCTTCGGCGGTAGACCGAAGACCCATCGCCGGTCCGTGGGGTCGAAGGAGGGCGGGAGTTGGAGCCCGAAGGGTGGTTCGGCGACGACGATGTCGGCGCGGAGCTCAGGATCCGGGTCTGCTGCCAGGACATCGGCGGTGGTCAGTTCAACGTCGAGGTCGTGAAGAAACGCGCGCTGTGCGGCCTGGATTCGGATCGGGTCGACGAGTTCGTGTCCGACGACGCGCTCTGGTTCCAGGCCGGCCTTGAGGATGTCGGTCAACGCCACCCCGGTGCCACACGCAGGGTCGTAAAGGACCTTCGCATCGTTGCCGACTGCCATGGCCAGGTTGGTGAGAGCCTGCGATGTCCTAGACCCGACGAACCCGTACTCGAGCCCCTGCTTCATCTTTGCGCGCGCGGTCTTGGCCAGCACCGCGTCCGTCACCTCGGCGAGCGCCGACAGCTTCACGTGGTTCAGACCTTCCACCGCCGTGGCCGCGAGCGGGATCGGTACCTCGACGATTGAGTCTGGCAGCCAAGCCAGTTCCCAACGGCCGTCTTCTGTGACCCGTGCTGCCGCTTGGTCGGCCAGAGGGCGCAGTCCTTGCGTCGAGACCGTGGCGAGGAGCTCGCCCCACACAGGCTCTTCGGTTTGTGCTGACAGCTTCTTGGCGCAGGCCAGACTGAGCAACAGGGCGGCGCTGGCGTCGACGTCCAGGTTGCCGCGGAACCTGTTCAGCGCGGCCCAGACCTGCGATTCGCCGAGGTCGGTTTGGATCTTGTGTCCTTGCTTCTCCAGCCACGCCACGACCGCGCCGCGGTCGAACAGCGGCTTGGCGGGGGTGCCAGCGACCTGAGGTGGGAAGTCGTCGTGACGCTTGCGCCAGTTGCTCACTGCGGCGCGGGACATGTCGACCATCTCGGCGATGTCGCTGGGTGCTACCAGCGTGGCGGCGGGTGTCTCGGTCATCAGGCAGCGTCCAGACTGTTGGGGTAGGAGGTGGCGCACAAGTGGGTGACATGGTGGGCCGCGAGCCGCAACCGGTTCGACAGCTTCGCAGGGTGAGCCACGACCGTGGTCTCCACTCCGGCTGCAGCGAGCCGTGCGACAGCGTCGGTGAAGATGCCATCCCCAGACACCAAGACCACATGTGTGTAGCGCTCAGCGACGCGCTCCTCAAGGACCTCAAGGAGGGCCCGGTCAGCACCGTCCAGGCCCGAACCAACGACGTAGCGCAGGTCGGTCCAGGCGCAGCCGGTGGTCAGCAAGCCCGCGTGGCTGATGCCGACGACCACATGGTCCCCGGGCCGCACAGCTACGGCGTCGGTGATGACCGCCTTCGCCCACCGCACCGCATCTGCCTCGGTTGCCGCTCCCCCGATGACGTTCTCAATGTCGACAACGAACAGTTGCCGCTGTGTCGGCTCTACCCTCTTCGACCGGTTGATCATGATGCCCCTCGTATCGCTACAGTTCGCCCTCTTGGACATTCACCACTGTATGGGCTGTGTATCCGGTTCACAAGTAGGTACGGCGGATTTTACTTTCACGTTGGCGCCCGGAGCGGGTTGACGGTCACAGGCTCCTCGGGTGCGCCGAGCCGTGTCTGCGGTCGGCAGCTCGGGCAGCGCGAAGTCTGCGCAGTCGCGCCACGACCAGCGGCTCGGGCAGCCATCGCCTCGGGGCGATCGAGCAGCGCGTTCAGCACCTGGTAGTACCGGGTCGCGGACATCCCGAACCGGTCCAAGATGACGCTCTCTTTGGCTGCGGGGTACTTCCATCGCTGCTTCTCGAACTCGAGGATCGCCAGCTCTTCGGAGCTCAACGCCCCGGTGTCAGCCGGCGGCGTCGCGTCCGCGGATGCCTTGTCGTCGGGTATGGGTGCCGTGGTGTCCACGTCGGTGACGGTGCCCGGGCATGCCGTGCCGTCACTGGCACTGCCGCACTAGTCGGCGTCGACACCCGGGAGGTACACCGAACGCCCCGATTCGCGGTGCCGCAGATCCAGTTCGAGGTCGAGCGCAGCGCATACCCGCATCAACACAGCGAGGTCCGACCATGTGGAGCCGGCTTCGATACGCGAGAGCGTGTACCGGCTTACCCCGGCCTTCTTCGCGAGGGCCTCTTGGGTGGTGAAGCGGTCGCGACGCGCGTTCGCGATCTGATGGGCAACTTTGGCCATCAGATCGGCAGCGGCCGCACCCGCGGGGTCAGACGCCGTAGCCACGCGTCCTGTGGGCCATGGGCGCACGTAGGCGTTCGGAGGGGTACGGCTCATCTGGCCCCACCGCTGACGAACTCCCGACTGAATCGCACCCGCACACCGAATCGCACACCATCCTCCGCGTTCAGGTACGCCACGAACTGTGCGCCTTTTGCCACGGAGGTTGCGTTACTTGCGACTGCTCCGGCCTCGGGCTGTTCGCACGGTCCTCCTGCGACAACAACCACCAGCTCGTCTCAGGCCGGGGATTGATTCTCTCGAACACTTGTTCGATGATCCGGTAACTGGGGTCGAGCCGTCGCACAAGGACAGCCATGACAAACGAGCCCCACCCCTACAGCAGCACCCTCCCCGCACGGAGGCGGTCAGGTAGCGCCACCACCGGCAAACGGCGCGGCTTCTACAGCACCTCCCCTGCGCTGGAGCCCAACAAGCTGCCGTCGATCGGAGCGACACGCACCGACCGGTTGATCACCCTCGCGGTCAGCGAGACCACCGACCCCGACACCGGGGTGTGTGCGCTTGCGGGCCATCACGGGCTGAGGCTGCTCGACATCGCCGAAGAACTGCTGGCTTACAGCGAGAAGCGGTACGCGAGCAGGTTCGGGCAGGGCAACTCCCAGCAACTGTTCGGCGGTCTGCTCAACTACCAGCGCCACTTCGCACCCGATGACCACTGGCGCCTGGTCAACTTCGACCTGGCGACCGCCACTGTGACCTGGCAGTGCCACAGCGCCGAGCTGCCGCTGGTCATCGACTCCATCACCCGGTCAAACCGTCTGGCCGAAGCGAACCTGAGCCCAGACTCCCGCATCGAGCTGGCTGTCCCGGAGGGAGCCGTCGTTCGGTCATGCAACATCACCACGCCGGAGGCCTCGCTGCTGCACTTCACTGCCGAGAAGCTCGCCGTCGGATGGTGTGTCGCCGACGACCCGATCAAGATGCGGGAGCTGGTGTTCCCCAACCACAACAACGTGATGGTGCCGGGGCGGTGGGAGAAGTGATCCGACCAGATGAACGCACCCGCATCCACTACGCGCTCACGCGAGCGCTGGAGGAGAACGGAGGACAGCTGCCCCGCAAGGTCGCCACGGTTCTCTCCCGCACCTTCAACGTCAGCGTCAGCCAGCTGCGTCGCGAGGTAGCCACCCTGCGGGCACAGTCCGCCGTCGCGGCCCAGAGCGTCGCAGTCGTCGACACGGTCGAGCAGACCCTCGACCAGACGCAGCCGCGGGTCAGCGACGAGGTGATGGCGCGGTTGGCGCCCTGGTGGTGCGACGCCGAACGCAGCGCCACGGTGCTGGCCGAGCTCGGAGCGAACGCGACCGTGGCCGCAGCGTGGAAGCGACTGCGGCAACAAGGCGTCGTTCCGGTCAGCTACCCGACCTTCACCCGCCAACTCAAGAAGCATCTCGAACCCGCGGTGCACGCAAGCCTCACCGCTCACGGCAACGCCAAGGGCCGCCATGCCTACCTCGACTCCAGCCTGTACTGCACCGAAGTCACCGAAGGACGCAACACCCGCTGGCAGGCCGACGTCCAGTACGTGCCGGTCCGGATCCGTTCCTCGACCGGCACCGGTGTCGAGGACGTCTTCCAGATCACCTTCATCGACGAGGCCACCCGCGTCGTCACCGGGACGATGTTCACCCTGACCCGCCCGACCGGTGCAGACGTCGCGGCCACCCTGGCGTCTGCTATCGCCGGCTGGACCGACGACGACGGAAACTTCTACGGCGGGCTCCCTTCTGAGATTCGGTGGGACCGCGGCGGTGAGTTCCTCAACGAGGTGATGACGCAGCTGTGCGCACAGCTCGTGGCGCAAGGGCAAGATCGAGCGGTTCCATCGCACGATGCAGCAGCGCAACTTCTCCACCTTCGCCGGCTACACCCAGGGCCCCAAGACCTTTACCGGGCAGCGGCCCTGGCGCGGCGCGGATGAAGACCTGATGTTCTTCGACACCTTCCTGGTCAAGGCGCTGGCGGGTGTGGAGGAGTACAACACCGTCCACGTTCACTCCGGGGTCTCGGCGACTCCGGCCCAGGCGTGGCAACGCGACAACACCCCGATCAACCACCCGCCCGCCGAGACGCTGCATCCGCTGATGCTGGCCGTGCCGCGCCAGCGTCTCGTCGGCAAGGACGGCATCTCCTACAACGGCATCAAGTTCCTCTCCCCCGCCCTCGCGCCGTTCCGACGCCGGAAGGTCGAGATCCGGGTCCTGCCGCATGACGTCGACCGGATCTGGGTGTTCGACCCTGCCGACGACTCGTTCATCTGCCACGCCATCCCCGCGCACCGACTCAGCCTGGCTGAACGTCAGCAGCTGCTGCGCAAGAGGTCAGATGACTACCGCGAAGTGCGGGAGGCGCTCGATGCCGGTGCCGCGATCCGCGCTCAAGAAGCACTGGTGAACGAGGTGCTCGACCAAGAGGAACGCGCCCGCGCCAACCGCACCCAAGCCGAGCCCGGTGCGACCGGCAGCGACGCGGCCGCGACTGAACCTGACGACGCCGGCAGCGACGAGGACGCCAACGGCCCAGACCTCGGGCCGCTGCGCGCAGACATCGACGCCTACCTGGACACCTTCGAGGAGGAAGCGTGAGCACCCACACCACAACTGCCAACAGCCAGCCGGCGCGGCACTGGTCCGGTCTCAGTGCGGTCACCGAGGTCGACACCCCGCAGTTCCGCCACGCCCAAGCACAGCTACGGCGGGTGGTGGAGATCGGCGGCATCGCCGCGATCTCGGGCGAGCCCGGCAGCGGGAAGACGTTCAGCGTTGACTACTTCCTTCACCACTCCCCAGTGATGGACGGACGTGAGCTGATCTGGCTTGACTCCCCTCGCAAGCCCACCACGAAGGCGATCACGATCATGCTCGCGGTCGCACTCGGCCTCAAACCGAACCCGGCGCACAGCGAGTACCTGCTGGTGGAGGAGCTGATGCCGAGCCTGCGGGAGTCGAACGCCGTCATCGTGGTCGACGAGGCCCAGGAGCTGCCCACCGACGGGTTGCAGCAGCTGCGGTACTTCCACGACCGGTGCTTCCCCACCCGCACCGGTGAGCCCACCGGGTGGCCGCTGATCCTGGTCGGCTCCACCGTGGACCGCAAACTCAACGCCGCCCAGGAGCTCGCCAGCCGGGTGTCAGCGTGGGTTCAGTTCGGGCGGCTCGAGCCCCGAGAGCTGCTGGCCGGCCTGCGCGCGTGGCATCCGCTGCTCACCGAGATGGACCCGAAACTGCTGCTGGCGATCGACGAGCGCCAGTGTCGGGGGAACTGGCGGAACTGGGCGATCTTCCTGGCCGCCTACCTCCATGTCCACGACCGCAAGCCCGCCACCACCCACGAACAACGCCGCCGCTTGGTTCAGGCGGCGCTGGCCGAGATCAACAAGCCCGGTGCCCGATGAGTACCCGCACATCTCCCGACGCCGTGGGCGCGGAACAGGCGCGACGGTTCGCGGTGTACGCGGTCGCAGACAGCACCGGCGCCTGCCTCACCCAGCTCCGCCCCGGGCGGTTCACCGACCTGGCCGCCGGTCGGCTCGGGATCTCGGCCCGCCCCCGGATGCGACGCGTCAGCTGGCTGGCCACCGACATCGTCGCCGCTCTGGGCTGCCGGCAAGACGTCGCCGGTGCCGGCCGCCCCGGCGACACCGATACCCTCACCACCGCTGCGTGGCTGCAGACGCACCGCATCCGGCACTTGTACGTGCAGTTCGCCTGGGACAGCTCCCACCCTGCGTTGGCTGCGGCCGCCGGATTTGCCCAACTCGCGGGCGTCACCTTGTGGCTGGTCGGCGACAGCCCCTACACCGAGCAGCACGCCCACGTACTCGCGGAGTTCGGTGTCCAGGAGTGGGCCGGGCAGGAGTTCCTCGATCACTGGAACCACCTTCTCGATACGGAGGACAAGCCGGCCCGGGAGGAGCGCGCAACCTCGGACCAGGACGCAGGGGGCGGGTGGCCGGCTCGTCTGCCCGACGACGACTTCACCACGTTCCGGGCCGCATGCCGTGACCGGCTCACCACCGCACAGTTCACCCTCGTCAACGCCAGGTTCCGCGCCGCACACCACGACGCCACGGTCGGTCTGGTTCCCCTCCTCTCAAAGCCCACGGAAAACCAGGCGGAGGACGAGGACGAGTCGGACCCGCCGGTTGCGCGGTTCGAGAAGAGCGTCGCCGGCTGGTTGGCGGAGCACTGGGAGACCGCCGCCTGTGTGGCCGAGTTCCAGGTGATCGTCCGGGCCGCCCAGGTCGCTGCGTTCGGTGCCGGGTACCTGCTGCAGGTCAACCTCGACCAGCTCATCGGCACCGCCACCACCACACCGCGGCGCGCGCAACGCAGTCCAGAGACCTGGGCTCTGCTGCGCGCCTACCCCCAGCCGTACCGGGCCGCCACCTGTGCGCTGACCGCAGCCGGCATGGGGCTGGCCTCCATCACCGACCTGAGTGTGCAGGACTACGACGCCGTCCGCGGTGTGGTCGTGGACAAGGAGGGAACGCGGTTCGTCGTTGAGCCCGCAGCCCGGATCTTCGTCGAGGCGCAACAGACAGTGCGGCGTCTCGAGGGCGCGACCGAGCAAGACCTGCTGTTCGTGAACCCGAACGACGGCCGCCGCTTCCAACCACGAGCCCTTGCCGCCACCGTCCGCCTCGCCCGACGTGAGCTCGGTGCCGCCGTGGCGCTGGCCGCACCCGACCGCCTCAACCCCGACCCGACCCGCTGGTACCGCCGCTGGGGTGTATCCATCCAGGAGCTCACGTGACCACCACCGCTCCCCCGCTGATCGACCACCACCTCGTGCGTGCCCGCCGCCTCGAGCTCGGAATCAGTGAACGCAAGCTCACCGCCATGATGGGCGCCGGGGTGAGCCAGACCGTGGTGCGCGGCATCGAGGCCGGCACCAACCACGCCGACCTCACCCTCGGCGACATCCAGCGCCTCGCGCGCCTCTTGGACCTTCCGATGCAGAAGCTCCTGGCCCCCAGCCGCACCCCCAAGACCGAGGACCAGCAGGCCGCACCTGCCGACCCCCTCACCCACGCCGAACATCTCGACGAGACCGTCCACAAGCTCAGTGTGATCCTGACCGAGCTCCACCGCGGCATCCCCGAACAGACCCTCGCGGAGCTCGCGGAGCTCACCCTCGATGGGCTCGAGGAGGCTCTCGGAGAGCTCGACGCCCGGCTCCGCGCCGTTGGGCTGCGGCTCTCCCGGACGCGCGGTGACGTCGTTATTCAGCCAGCCGGGGACAGCGTCGACCGGGACACTGTCCGTGAGGTGTGGCGACGCCACCTCGCGCGGCGCGGTATCAACCTCGGGCACGCCAACGTCTTACACCGCGCCGCCCGCGGCGAGGTGAGCAAGAACCTCAGTGTCGACGAGCAGCTTCGGGGCGCCTCGCTGGTGAACGCCGGCATCCTGGTCCGCACCGCCTCCGGCGGCTTCGCCCTGTCTGCGGACGCGGCGTACTCGATGCTGGCGCACTGAGACGCCGACGAAGGCCCGGGGCCAGCCAAGTGCTGTTGGGGTGCGCCCTTCACGACTAGTGTCCCGGGCTTGAGATTCGCTGGATAAGTCGGCCGAGGCTGGCGAGGATCTGGTCGGCGGTCTTGGTCCATACGAAGACTCGAGGGTCCTCGTTCCAGGCCTTGACCCATTTGCGGATGTCGGTT
>JBHWSH010000198.1:0-8002 GCA_043427135.1 Marmoricola sp.
GCCCGAAGTGACCATGCCGGACCAGGACCAGTGACCCCCTCGGGGTGTGCCAGGTCACAAATCGACAACGACGTGATGCCGAACCGCACCTAGGACGTCGTTTCTGGGTACTTCGCGGTGCTACTTTCGCCGCCACACACAGAGCCGTAGGCGTTGCTGTGCCCGCGGCTGAGGCACCACAAACGGAGGGTCAATGATCCGCACTACCCGCAACTGGCGGCTGGCCGCGGCCGCTGTCGCAGCCGGTCTGACGCTGGCTTCCTGCGGCACCACCGACGACTCGGACCCCAAGACGGCCACAGGCGAAGGGGGCGAGGACTGCAACGTCGCGCTCGCCTACATCGGCCCTCAGACCGGTGACTACGCCAACCTGGGCATCAACATCGTCAACGGCGCCAAGGTCGCGATGGCCGAGTTCACCGAGGCCAACCCCGACTGCGAGGTGGAGCTCAAGGAGTTCGACTCGCAGGGTGACCCGGAGAAGGCGACCCCCCTTGCCGACCAGATCGTCAACGACGACTCGATCATCGGCGTCGTCGGCCCGACGTTCTCCGGCGAGACCGACGCCACCGGTCAGACCTTCGCCGACGCCGGCCTGGTCACCGTGTCCGCCTCGGCCACCAACCCCGACCTGTCGGGCAACGGCTGGGACACCTTCCACCGCCTTCTCGGCAACGACGCCACGCAGGCTCCGGCCGCGGCGAAGTTCATCTCCGAGGACCTCGGCGCGACAAAGGTCTTCATGGTCGACGACGCCTCGGAGTACGGCAAGGGCCTTGCCGACGGTGTGGCGGAGAACCTCGGCGACCTCGTCGTCGACTCCGACACCGTGCAGCTGAAGCAGACCGACTTCTCGGCCACCGTCACCGCGGTCAAGGCCTCCGGAGCCGACGCGCTCTTCTACGGCGGCTACTACGCCGAGGCCGGCCTCTTCGCCAAGCAGCTGCGTGCGGCCGACTGGACCGGCGCGTTCGTCTCCGGCGACGGCTCGAACGACCCCGGCTTCATCGAGGCCGCGGGCGCAAAGGCCGCCGAGGGCGCCTACTTCACCTGCCCGTGCGCACCGGCGACCGGTGACTTCGTCGGCGCCTACGAGGAGCTCAACGGTCAGGCCCCCGGCACCTACTCCGCCGAGGGCTACGACTCCGCCAACGTCCTGCTCCAGGGCATCGCGGACGGCAACACCGACCGCGAGAGCCTGCTCGACTGGGTCAACAACTACGACGGTGAGGGCATCACCAAGAACGTCAAGTTCGACGAGACCGGTGAGGTCGCCGAGGTCGTGGTCTACGCCTACACCGTCAAGGACGGCGAGCTGGTCGAGGAGACCCAGATCGCTCTGGACTGACCTGGCTTCGCGATCGATGGATCACCAGGCATGATGCTGCGGCCGGGGGCGTTCCCGCCTCCGGCCGCAGCCGTGTCCTGATCATGTCCCTATCCGTTCTCTGGGAGAGCAGTGGACCTCAACTTCGGCTTCCTCTTCGACAACTTCATCGCGCTGACGGTCACGGGTCTGGCCCTCGGCTCGGTGTACGCGCTCGTGGCTCTGGGCTACACGATGGTCTACGGCGTCCTGCAGCTCATCAACTTCGCTCACTCCGAAGTCTTCATGTACGGCACGTTCGCGGTCATCTGGACGCTGTACTTCCTGGGCGGTACCCCCGAGACGACGGGCCTGTCGCTGATCGCGATGCTCGCGGTGTCCCTGCTGGTGGCGATGATCGTCTCCGGCTCGATCGCGCTGGGGTTGGAGAAGTTCGCCTATCGGCCACTGATCAAACGCAAAGCTCCCCGGCTGATCGCCCTCATCTCCGCGATCGGCGCGTCGTTCGTCCTCGCCGAGTCGATGGGACTGCGCGGCAAGATCGCGGCGGCCTTCAACCTCGACGACGACCTGGCGCGATATGTACGCCGCTCGCGTGACTCCGCGGGCATGCCCGTCGAGATCGACCAGGTCGGTCTGTTCAAGATCGGCGACTACACCGTCACCAACGTCGACGCCCTCGTGATCGGCGCTGCACTGGTGATGATGGTCTGCCTCGACCAGTTCGTGCGCCGCTCGCGGATGGGCCGCGGCATCCGCGCCGTCGCCCAGGACCCCGAGTCGGCCGCTCTCATGGGCGTCAACTCCACCCGCGTCGTCCAGCTGACCTTCCTCCTCGGTGGCATGGCGGCCGGCGCCGCCGCCACCCTCTACATGGTCCGCATCGGCGCCACCCGCTTCGACGCAGGGTTCCTGTTCGGCATCAAGGCGTTCACCGCCGCCGTGCTGGGCGGCATCGGCAACCTGCGCGGCGCCCTGGTCGGCGGCCTGGTGCTCGGCGTCGCCGAGAACTGGGGCTCTGCGATCATCGGCACCGAATGGAAGGACGTGGTTGCCTTCGTCCTCCTGGTCGTGATCCTGCTGTTCCGCCCGACCGGCCTGTTGGGCGAGTCGCTCGGAAAGGCGCGCGTATGAACCGCCTCGCTGCTGTCAACCTCGGCATCCGCCGCCGCTTCTCCGCGATGCCAAAGCCGCTGCGTCTGCTGTTCCTGGCGGCGGTCGCGGTCTTCTTCTACGCGCTGCCGGTGCTCAACCTGCCGGTGCTGTCCACGCCCGACACCGACTTCGGCGGCGTGCTGTTCACCGTCTCGGTGTACGTCCTGGTCGCGCTCGGTCTCAACATCGTGGTCGGCTACGCCGGACTGCTCGACCTCGGCTACGTCGGGTTCTACGCGGTCGGGGCCTACACCATCGCCGTCCTGACGACCGAGCACGCCAGCATCCCGTACCTCTGGGTCATCCCGATCGCGGTGATCGCCTCGATGATCTCCGGCGTCTTGCTGGGTTGGCCGACGCTGCGGGTCCGCGGCGACTACCTGGCGATCGTGACCCTGGGGTTCGGCGAGATCATCCGGTTGACACTGGTCAACTCCGAGTGGCTGGGCGGCGCGGCCGGCATCTCCAAGATCCAGCGGCCCCCCGACGTCCCGGTGACCGACGTACCTCAGCTCGACTGGTCGACCGGCGCGCCGCTGCTGGACATGAACGACACGGTGCCGTTCCTGCAGTTCACCGGCCCTGGCTCGCAGTACTCCTGGTACTGGTTCGCCCTCACGGTGATCATCCTGGTGCTGTTCGCGGACAAGCTGATCAAGGACAGCCGCGTCGGCCGCGCGTGGGAGGCCACCCGGGAGGACGAGGACGCCGCCGAGCTCATGGGTGTGCCGACCTTCCGGTTCAAGCTGCTCGCGTTCTCCATGGGAGCGTTCGTGGGCGGCTTGGCCGGTGCGCTGTTCGCCGGCCGACAGGCCTACGTCAGCCCGCAGTCGTTCGCCCTGCTGCTCTCCATCCTGTTCCTCGCCGGTGTGGTCTTGGGCGGGCAGGGCAACCGCTGGGGCGTCATGGTCGGCGCTGCGTTGGTCGTCTACCTGCCCGAACGGTTCCGCGGCCTGGAGGAGTGGCGGGTGCTGGTCTTCGGTCTGGTGCTGATGCTGCTGGCGATCTACCGGCCGCAGGGGTTGATCCCGCCGACGCGGACGGTCCGCGCCCAACGCGTCGAGGAAGTACTCGATGCCGTCGAGGTCGGCGAGACCCCCGACGACGACAAGGAGCCGGCACATGGCTGAGAAACTGCTCGAGGTCGACGACGTCACTCTGCGGTTCGGCGGTGTGACTGCCCTCGACGGGGTCTCTTTCCACATCGAGGAAGGCGAGATCCTCGGACTCATCGGACCCAACGGCGCCGGCAAGACCACCTGCTTCAACGTCACCACGGGGGTCTACGCCCCGACGTCGGGCGAGGTGCGCTTCCACGGCAAGTCCCTGACCGGGATGAAGAAGTTCAAGATCACCAAGCTGGGGATCGCCCGCACCTTCCAGAACATCCGCCTCTTCGGAGCGATGACCGCCTTGGAGAACGTCCTGGTGGGGGTGGACGCGCAGAACCGCTCCGGGGCGATCAGCGCGCTGCTGCGTCTGCCGCGGCATCGCCGCGAGGAGTCGGCCGGGCACGAGCGCGCCATGGAGCTGCTGAAGTTCATGGGGCTGGCGGACCGTGCGGACGAGCTGGCCAGCAACCTGCCGTACGGCGATCAGCGCCGTTTGGAGATCGCGCGAGCGATGGCGACCAACCCCAAGCTGCTGTGTCTCGACGAGCCGGCCGCGGGATTCAACCCGGCCGAGAAGGTCGAGCTGATGAACCTGATCAGGCGTGTGCGCGACCAGGGCTACACGGTGCTGCTGATCGAGCACGACATGAGACTCGTGATGGGAGTGACCGACCGCATCGTGGTGCTCGAGTTCGGCAAGAAGATCGCCGAAGGTGCTCCGGCGGACATCCGTGACAACCCGGCCGTGATCGCGGCGTACCTGGGAGTGGACGAAGATGCTTCTTGAGGTCGAGGACCTGTCGGTCAACTACGGGCACATCGAGGCGATCCGCGACATCTCGTTCTCGGTCGAGGAGGGGTCGGTCGCGACCCTGATTGGCGCGAACGGCGCCGGCAAGAGCACGACGCTGAAGACCATCTCGGGTCTGCGCAAGATCCGCACGGGCCGGGTCGTGTTCGACGGCCAGGACATCGCCAAGGTGCCTGCCCACGACCGGGTGCTGCTCGGCATCTGCCAGTCGCCCGAGGGTCGAGGCATCTTCCCGGGCATGACGGTCCGCGAGAACCTCGACATGGGCGCCTACGCCCGCAAGGACCGCAAGAGCGCCGCCTTCCAGCAGGACCTCGATCGCGTCTTCGGACTGTTCCCGCGGCTGCAGGAACGCATCACCCAGGTCGCGGGCACTATGTCGGGCGGCGAGCAGCAGATGCTCGCCATCGGGCGCGCACTCATGTCGCGTCCCCGGCTGCTGTTGCTCGACGAGCCGTCGATGGGCTTGGCGCCGAAGCTGATCCAGCAGATCTTCTCTATCATCACCGAGATCAACCAGCAGGGCACCACCGTGCTGCTCGTGGAGCAGAACGCCGCACAGGCGCTCAAGCGCGCGGACACCGCTCACATCCTGGAGACCGGAGAGATCGTCCGCTCCGGCACGGGCGCGGAGCTCGCGGGTGACGACGCCATCAAGGCGGCCTACCTCGGCGGCGACATCTGACCGCTTAGCTTAGAGGGGTGGTTTCGAGACGCCTCGCCCTGGGGGCTCGGCTCCTCAACCACCAAAGGGATCTTGGGGGCTCGGCTCCTCAACCACCACAGGGATCTTGGTGGTTGAGGAGGAGCCCTTCGAGACGCTCGCTTCGCTCGCTCCTCAGGAGAACCGTTAGCGACGTCTCGAAACCACCCTGGCTGAGGCTGGTGGTTTCGAGACACGCCCTCCGCTGGCGCTCCGGGCGTTCCTCAACCACCAAGTCTCTGGCCGAGCGGGGACGCTCTCTCAACCGAGCACGATCACTGCCTGGGTCAGCAGGGGAGCGATCACCAGCGCGGGCAGCAGGTCTCCGACCGGCACGGAGCGTAGCCGCAGCAGGTTGATCGCCAGACCGACGAGCATCAAGCCGCCGGTGGCACTCAGCGCGGCCACGTGCGCCTCGGGCATGACGTCGCCGAGCAGCAGCCCGACCAGGGTCAGCGACCCCTGGACCCCGAGCACCGCGAGTGCACTGGCCGCGACGCCCCACCCGAACGAGGCTGCGAACGCGATGGCAGCGAAGCCGTCGAGCGCTGCCTTGAGGAACAGCTGGTCCGCTCCACGACCCAGACCGTCGCTGAGCGAGCCCAGGATCGTCAAGGGGCCCACGCAGAACAGCAGGGACGCGGCCACGAAGCCCTCGACGAAGCGCTCCCGGTCGTGCCGGTCGCCCCCCTCGCGCAACATCCGTTTGCGCAGCCAGACACCGAAGCGCTCGAGCAGCCGCTCGACGCCGACCAGCGAGCCGATCACGCCACCCACTGCGAGAGAGCCCAGCACGATGAGGATGGGGGCGCTCGACCCGACGGCGGCGAGGAGCGCCGGATCCGCGACCGCCATCGTCGTCGTGGCTGCGATCAGCAGCGTCACGAGGCCGAGGGCGTCGGTGACCACGTCGCGGGTGCGCTCGGGCAATCGGTGACCGGCCAGGACGCCGATGCCGGCACCGGCGAGGACGGTGGCGACGTTCACCACGGTTCCGATTCCAGGGAACACCCTGCGCGCTCCTTCGGGATGGGTAGTGTGCGGCAGGCAATCTCACCACGGCCCGAGGCCGTCTCGGCCTCCAGGAGGCAAAGGGTGTCACGCATGTCCGCGCGGATCCGCGACGCAGTCGAGGGTGACGCGGCAGCGCTGACGAAGCTGTGGCAGGACTTGCTCGCGCGGCCCGGCGCCGAAGGTCTCGGCGTTCCCGAGATGGCCCAGGCGGAGCAGTCGCTCGCACGGTTCCGGGAGTCCAAGAGCTCACGCGTGCTGGTGGCGGAGTCGGACGGGCACGTCGTGGGCGGGGTGTTCCTCCAGGTCGCTCTGGTCTCGCCGCTGCACCCGGTGCGTGCCCTGCACATCAGCCACCTGCAGGTCGACCGCGGCTACGTACGGCACGGGGTCGGCCGCGCGCTGTTGCAGGCGGCCGTGTCGTGGGCCGAGGAGCTAGGACTCGACACGGTCCTCGTCGGCGCGGCTGCGGGCGACCGCGACATGAACCGGTTCCTCGCGAGACTGGGCCTGACCCAGGTCGCCGTGCTGCGTAGCGCGACGACGGCTGCGCTGCGCTCCGAGCTGCCGCAAGACCCGTCGCTCGTCGCCCGGGGAGGTGCTCGGCTCGGGCGGAACGTCGGACAGGTCGTCGCAGCGCGGCGGTCTCAGCGTCGAGCCCGCGGCAGAGACGCCGTCGACTGACCCGACGCTGGCTGTCGCCGACTAGAGTCCTGTGGCGTGTCCGCCTCGCGTCCTCGCCTCCTGCTCCTCGACGGCCATTCCCTGGCCTATCGCGCCTTCTATGCGCTCCCCGTGGAGAACTTCTCCACGACCACGGGGCAACCGACGAACGCGGTGTACGGCTTCACGTCGATGCTCATCAACGTGCTCCGCGACGAGCAGCCCACGCACGTCGCCGTGGCCTTCGACGTCTCCCGCAAGACGTTCCGGTCCGAGGCCTACGAGGACTACAAGGCCAACCGCGCCACCACCCCCGATGCCTTCCGGGGCCAGGTCTCCTTGGTCAAGGAGGTCCTCGACGCCCTGCGCATCAAGATCGTGGAGAAGGAGGGCTTCGAGGCCGACGACGTCATCGCGACGCTGACCACGCAAGCCGTCGCCGAGGGGTTCGAGGTCCTGATCTGCACCGGTGACCGCGACTCGCTTCAGCTGGTCAGCGAGCACTGCACGGTCCTCTACCCGCGCAAGGGCGTCTCGGACCTGGCACGCATGACACCGGCAGCGGTCGAGGAGAAGTACCTCGTGCCGCCCGGTCGCTACCCGGAGATCGCCGCGCTGGTGGGGGAGACCTCCGACAACCTGCCCGGCGTGCCGGGGGTGGGCCCCAAGACCGCGGCCAAGTGGATCACCCAGTACGACGGCCTGGACAACGTCATCGCGCACGCCGACCGCATCCCCGGCAAGGCGGGTGAGTCCCTGCGCGACCATCTCGACGACGTGCTGCGCAACCGGCGGCTCAATGCGCTGGTCTGCGACCTGCACCTCGACAGCGGTCCGCAGGACTTCGCCGTACGCCCCTGGGATCGCCAAGAGGTGCACCAGCTCTTCGACGGACTGGAGTTCCGGGTCCTGCGCGAGCGCCTGTTCGACACACTGGAGTCCGAAGAGGAGGTCGACGCCGACGGGTTCGACCTCGACATGGTGCGACTGTCCCCAGGCGAGGTCGCGGCCTGGCTGCGTGCACACGCGTCCTCCGGTGAGTGGGTCGGCATCCAGGTGGAAGGCAGCTGGCGAGCGGGCACGGGCGACGTCCACGGCCTGGCGCTGGCCACGCTCGAAGGCGCAGCCTGGCTGGACGCCGAGACCGTGTCACCCGATGACGACGCGGCTCTCGCGACCTGGCTCGCCGACCCGTCAGCGGCCAAGGTGCTGCACGAGTC
>JBHWSH010000199.1:0-10375 GCA_043427135.1 Marmoricola sp.
TATGTGGCTCCGCGGGGACACCGTACGCAGCCTCATGAGGTGCATCGTGCCCGTGAGCGGGTGGGCAGCGGGGCCGAAGGGGGAGCCCTTGCTTCGGTGATCGAGGTGAGAGGCGTCCCTGCGTCTTGATGGTCGAGGTGCGAGGCGTCCCTGCGTCTTGATGGTCGAGGTGCGAGGAGCTCCGCGACGAGCCTCGAGACCAACGGCTTTGGCGAAGGGGGATCCGCTGGGGCACAATAGGCGGGTTCCCTGGCGGGCTGACGCAGTCGATCCGCGCAGAGGAGCACCACGCGCAAGTGGCGGAACGGCAGACGCGCTGTCTTCAGGTGGCAGTGTCCTTACGGGCGTGGGGGTTCAAATCCCCCCTTGCGCACTCGTGTGATGTCTCACGACATCTGCAAGGCCCGAACCCTCATCGAGGGTTCGGGTCTTGTCGTTTCTGGGGTTGGTAGTCCTTGGTGGGGTCGAGGGTCAGCTCGCGGGCAGGCGCTGACGCGGGCCCGCGAGCTCGCGCACCAGATCGCCGCCCTGCCCCAGCCGGCCATCCGTGGCGACAAGGAGGCGCTCATCAAGGGCGCGAACCGCGAGCTGCAGGAGGGTCTGCGGATCGAGGCGGAGATCTACAACCGTCTGATCGGCGGCGCCGAGATGGGCGAAGGTCTGCGCCAGTTCAACGAGCGCGACCACCCCGACCGGGTGGCCGGGGAGGCGCGCACGAGCGGGATCGCCCGGGCCCGGATGGCCAAGGGGGAGTAACCCACCGGACTGGCGGACCCCCCTTCGCTACCGGGCGTGGACGTAGCTCCCGGGAGCCTCGACGATGGGCGGGTGCTCCGCGTCGCCGAGCTCGGTGGGGGCGGGGATCTCCTTGCCGGACCGCTCGGCGAGCCAGCCGGCGTAGTCGGCCCACCACGATCCCTTGACCATCTCGGCGGACTCCAGCCACGACTCCGGCTCGGGGGAGACGTCGTCGGAGACCTGGTAGCTGGACTTCGGGTTCGACGGCGGGTTGACCAGGGCGGCGATGTGACCGTTCGTCGAGAGGACGAAGCGGGTCTTGCCACCGAGGAGCTGGGAGCTGCGATAGCAGTTGACCCACGGGCAGATGTGGTCGGCGGATCCGGCGACGACGTAGGAGTCGACCTTGATCATGCTGAGGTCGACCTCGGTGCCGAGGACGGTCATCCCGCGTGGCTGGGCGAGCTTGTTGTTCAGCCCGGCCTCGACGAAGTCCTGGTGCAGCTGGGCGCTCATCCGAGTGGCGTCGGCGTTCCAGTAGAGGATGTCGAACTTCGCCGGGCGCTTGCCCTCGAGGTAGTTGTTGACCCAGTAGTTCCAGATGAGGTCGTTGGGGCGCAGCCAGGCGAAGAGCTCGGAGAGCTGCTTGCCGTCGAGGTAGCCCTTGCGGCGTGAGCGGGCGATCGCGGCGTGGGCGACGCTCTCGTCGATCATGGCCGAGGGGAGGCCGGCTTTGCTCTGGTCGATCATCGTCACGAGCAGGCTCAGGCTGGCGAGGCGGCCGATCTTGCCCACCGTGGCCCGGTGCGCCGCGGTGAGGCAGGCCAGCAGCCCGCCGGAGCAGGCGGCGACCCCGTGCGCCTTCTTCTGACCGGTGATGGCCGCGACCGCGTCGAAGGCCTCGAGGATGGCCTCGGCGTAGGTGTCGATACCCCAGTCCCGGTGCCGGGCCTCGGGGTTGCGCCAGGAGATGACGAAGACCTGCTGGCCCTGCTGGACGAGGTACTCGATGAGGCTGCGCCCGGGGGCGAGGTCGAGGACGTAGAACTTGTTGATCGTGGGCGGGACGACGAGCAGCGGCACCGCGTGGACCGTCTCGGTCTGAGGGGCGTACTGGATGAGCTCGAGGACGGAGGTGCGAAGGACCACAGAGCCGGGCGTGACCGCGAGGTCCTTGCCGACGGCGAAGGCGTCCTCGTCGACCATCGAGGGGATGCGCGGGGAGCTGGACAGCTCCTTGAGGAGGTTGGCCGGGCCCTTGACCATGTTGGCGCCGCCGGAGTCGATGACCGCCTTCCACGCGACCGGGGAGATGAAGGGGTTGTTGCTCGGGGCGATCGCGTCGACGAAGTTCGTGACGGCGAAGTCGAGCCGCTGGGAGTCCTCCCAGCCCATCGGCACGTCGCCCACGATGTCGTTGATCGTCTGCCCGCTCAGCAGGTACGTCTGCACGGTCCGGCGCAGGAGCGGGTTCTGCATCCAGGCCGGGTCGGCGAAGCGGCGGTCCCGCCGGGCCGGGGCGATCTCGGAGGTGCCGACGGCGATCCGGCCGAGCTCGAGGACGGCCGACCCCACCCGGGCGGCGACCTTGTCGGGGCGGGTGGACGCCTTCGCCAGGAACCTCAGGCCCGGACCGACGGGGAAGAGCCTCTGCACGACGCCCGTGGATGCCTGGGTGAGCATGTCGTCCAGCGAACCGGCGGTCTCGGTGGCTTCCCGGGCCATGGGTCCTCCTTGTGCGGGGGCACATCGTCGTGCCAGCGGGTCAAGGCCATCACACGGGTGCCCCGATGACAAGACGCGTCCTATCCTGCGGGAATGGCGACGACGCAGCGGAGCGAGACGGTCCACGAGGTTCTGGTCAACGGTCGGCGGATGAAGGTGTCTGTCCGGCCGGGGGAGGGGATCCCGCTCCTCATGTGCAACGGCATCGGTGCGAGCCTGGAGCTGCTGCAGACCTTCGTCGACGCCCTCGACCCCTCGATCCCGGTCATCCGCTTCGACGTCCCGGGGATCGGGGGGTCTGAGCTGCCGCGCCACCCGTACAACTTCGCGATGCTCGCGCGCTCGCTCGGCAAGGTCGTCACCGAGCTGGGGTACGACCGGGTGGACGTCCTCGGCATCTCGTGGGGTGGTGCGCTCGCTCAGCAGTTCGCCGCGCAGCATCCGCGCCGGTGTCGTCGGGTGGTGCTCGTGAGCACCTCGCCCGGCTGGATGATGGTCCCGGGCAAGCCGCACGTCCTGAGGACCATGGCGACCCCGCGGCGCTACCGGGACCGCGACTACGGCGCGGCGGTGGCCGGTTCGATCTACGGGGGCGCGTTCCGCCACGACCCGAGCATCGGGCGCCGCTTCTACGCGGGCCAGCGGCCGGCGGCCACGGGACGAAGGGGCTACTACCTGCAGCTCGCGGCCGGAACGGGGTGGACGAGCCTGCCCTTCCTCAAGCTGCTGCGTCAGCCGGTGCTCATCCTCGCCGGCAGCGACGACCCGATCATCCCGCTCATCAACGCGAAGCTCCTGCACCGCGGGCTGCCCAACTCCGAGCTCGTCGTCTTCGACGACGGGCACCTCGGGCTGCTCGTACTGGCCGAGGAGCTGGCGCCGAAGGTGGCGAGGTTCTTGCGGCCTGAGGGCGACTGAGCCCGGGGCTGCGCCGCCCTCCTTGTCCAGGAGGGAATCAGCGCCGGGCTTCGATAGCGGCGTATTCCTGCGTCAGGAGCACACGCGCGGGAGAGAGTCGTGCCAGGCTGCGACAGCTTGGTCGTTCAACCCACTTCTCCCTATGCAGAACAGGACCGCCTGATGCTGGTTGCCGAAAGTCACGAGCCTCTGATCGACATCATTGAGCGCTTCAACCGCAAGGAGCGCTACGTCCTCTTCCAGCAGGTCGCCACGGAGGGGGTCAAGTCCCACCCAGTGGTGTAGCGCTACGTGTTCCTCGTTGGGGTGATCAGGCCGTCAGCGCAGGCAGTTCATCAGCTCCGATCTCGGGTTCGGTGGTGGGCGCGATGTTGATGCGGGAGCGGGCTAGGACGTCGAGGCCGAGGTAGCGGCGGCCCTCGGACCATTCGTCTGTTTGCTCGGCCAGGACCGCGCCGACGAGGCGGACGATGGCCTCGCGGTTGGGGCGCCGCTATCGTCAAGCAGCCGGGCTGAGGGCGGCGCTTTGGACGGTGGCGAGGTCGGCTTGGAGGGCCCGGTACACGACGTTTGCGAGGTGCCTCTTCAGGCACCGGCGGGCTTCGGCGGGGGTCTTGCCCTCGGCTCGCTTGCGGGCAAGGTACTCGCGCGCTGGTGGGTGCCAGCGGGCTTGGACCATCGCGATGGTGAACAGGGCCCGGTTGAGTTGGCGGTTGCCTCCTCGGGCCAGGCGATGCCGTTGGGTGTTGCCGCTGGATGCCGGCACCGGGGCGACACCTGCATGAGCGGCGAACGCTGCCGCGCTGGGATAGTGGCGCACGTCCCTGACCTCCCCGAGGATCTTCGCAGCGACCAGCGGTCCCACTCCCGGAATGGCTTGCAGGTGTGTGGTGGACCGTTGGTCCAACTCGCCGTGGATGTCTTTCTCGAGGTCGGTTTGTTCGCCGCGCAGGGCGTTCAAACGGCGGATCGCGGCAAGGGCGAGCTTGGCCCGTATGGGGTCGCTCTTGCGGGCGCGTAGGGCCAAGCTCCGAGCCCGAGCGAACGCCGGCCGGGAGTTCAACGGCCCCGTGGTGTCGTGATACCCGGGGGCCATGTTCAGCAGCAAGGCGTGGAGACGGTTGCGGACGCGTGCCTCCTCCTGGACGAGTTGATCCCGCGCGTCCACCAGCAGTTTGAGGTCGGCGTCGAGGTGCGCCGGGTCCATGATCGGCAGGTCCGACTCCCGTAGGGCGATCCGTGCGATGGCGACCGCGTCGCCTTCGTCGTCTTTGCCGCGCCGTCGGGAACGCTTACGTTCATCAGCGGTCAAGTTGGAGGAGACGTCGACGACGGTGTGCCCCGCGGCCACGAGGAGTCGAGCCAGGGGCAGTCCGTAACCTTTGCTGCCTTCCACCGCCACCTTGGTGACGGCCAGGGCCTGGATCCATGTCAGGAGTTGTCCCAGCTGGGTGGGCGAGGCGCCGACCTCGCAAGTGTCCACGAGGCGGCCGTGCTCGTCGACGGCTGCGGCGACGTGGATTCGACTATGCGGGTCGATACCGATCACGAGGGGTGTCATGGTGTGCCTTCCGGTCGTAGGGTCGAGACCGGGTGGCTTTGGACACTCCTGTCGTCCGGTTGTTCACGCCGCTATCAGGTCACGCAGCCACCCGCGAGGTGCCGAGGAGACTGGCCCCAACTGGGTCAGGCCCTCGTGTGGGTCGACAGAAAGATTCCGGGTCATCCTCGGCACCTCGACGAGCCTCGCAGCGCCTCTCATCGAGCCGCCAGTGCCAAGAGGAACACACAGGAAGATCCCGACCGCGTCGGTGCGTCGTCGGATCTCCTTGTTGAGCCGCTCAGTGGGGTTGTTGGACCAGATCTGGGTCCAGATCTCTTTCGGGAACGCGGTGAACGACAGCAGGTCGGCACGGGATCGGTCGAGGTGCTCGAATACCTCGGGGAGCTTGTCCTGGACGTAGTCGAGGAGCCTGTCGAACTGGGCGTGGACCGCGGTGGCGTCGGGCTGGTCATAGACGCTGTGCAGCATGGCCTTGACCGCTGGCCACATGCTCTTGGGGGTGACGCCCATGAGGTTGAAGGCGTAGTGGGTGCGGCATCGCTGCCAGGCCGCGCCGGGCAGGTTCGCTGCGATCGCCTCGACCAGGCCGGCGTGGGCGTCGGAGGTGACGAGACGGACCCCGCTCAGGCCGCGGGCGACGAGGTCGGCGAAGAACTCGTTCCACGCGGCCCCGGTTTCAGCGGTGGCGACCCGCATCCCGAGGACCTCGCGGTGGCCGTCGTTGTTGACGCCGGTCGCGAGCAGGACGACCGCGTTGATCACGCGGCCACCTTCGCGGACCTTCATCGTCAACGCGTCGGCGGACACGAAGGTGAACGGGCCCGCCTCGGTCAGGGGCCGGTGGCGGAAGTCCTCGACGATCGAGTCGAGATCGGCGGCCATCCGAGAGACCTGGGACTTCGACAGGCCGTCGATGCCGAGGGTCTTGACCAGCTTGTCCATGCGGCGCGTGGACACGCCGGCGAGGTAGCAGTCCGCGACCACGGTGATCAGCGCGGACTCCGAACGCTTGCGGCGCTGAAGGAGCCACTCGGGGAAGTAGGTGCCCTTGCGCAACTTCGGGACGGCGACGTCGACCGTACCGACGCGGGTATCGAGGTCGCGGTGGCGATAGCCGTTGCGCTGGGCCGCGCGCCCCGGTGTGGGTCGGCCGTACTCGGCACCGACGACAGCGTCAGCATCGGCGGACAGCAGCGCGTTGATGATCGACTGGAGCAGGGTGCGCATCAGATCAGGACTGGCCTCTGCCAGGGCTTCGCCGAGCAGGCCAGCGGGGTCGACAATGTGTGGAGCGGTCATCGTGATGTTCCGTTCGAGAGAGCTGTGGAAGGTGAACTCGAAGGATCACGCGGTGGCCGCGCCCACGTCCACGACCGGGACGAACTCAGCGACCGCGCTACACCACTATGCGGGACTCAACTTCGGCCTGGGGGGCAGCGGCTCACCTCGGGCGCCATGCATGTTGCGAGTTCTTCGCGGATCCGGCGCTGCTGTTCCTTGGACAACGCCGCGAACAGGTTCTTCTCCATTCGCCCACCTGTTCGAGGTACACGTCGACTGCGCGGGAGGTGTCCAAGGAGGCGAGGTGCTCGATGCTCTTCCGTTTTCCTGACGCGGCGAGCGTGAGGACTGCTCTGCGGTGGTAGAAGAGATGGCTGGACGGCCAGCGGCGTTTGGTCCAGAGCCGGGCGATTCCGAGCCAGTGGACCCCGTGGTTCTTCAGTTGCTGGTGCAGTTTCAGAGTGGCTTTGAAGTCCCGGCGCCGCGCTGACGCAGAGGTATTCGTCGCCGCCAGGGGCAGGATCGCGCCTAGGAGATGCTCGGGTGCGGGTGAGAGGCTCCGATACTGTGCTGGCGTCGACATGGTCTGGACCAGCTCGAGAGCGTGATCGGCGTCGAGTGCGTACCGCGGCAAGTGCCAGAGGACCTCCCAAGACTCCAGACTTGTCATGCCGTGACGCTGTGCGGCGGCGTTGGCCGCCTGAAGGGCCTCTGGTGCGCGGGTCCCGAAGCGTGACCACCACTCCTCGTTCGACGGCACCCCTCGCAAGAGATCCCCTGCTCGCGCCCGGCAATCGTGGTGGGCCGGAGAGCCGTAGATGTGCCATTCGTGGTCAACGCATCGAATTGCCGTCCAGAACGGGTCGCTGAACGCGGGGTCGGTATCAAGCACCCGATCTCGGTAGTCGTCGAAATCCTCGCGCAATGTATGACGCGCCCGGTCCAGCATCGGGGCCGTTGTTTCGTTCTTGAGGGGACCGGCTTGACGACTCCGGTTGCACACGTGGCAGGACGCGATGTAGTTCGTGAGCTCGTCGCGTCCACCCAGAGTTCTGGGATGGGCATGATCGACGTCCAGCGGGGCTGCGGTTACGCCGAGCTCTTCCACCGCGACCAGCGAAACACCACAGTGCCCGCAGCGACCGTCCCAGAGGTGTGTCACCAGCAGCCGCGTGCGGTCCTGCCCTGTCTTCCAGCCACCTCCAATAGCCTTTGGTGATCGCGGCATGTGCGGCTCCGCCTCGAGGTGCTCGTCGTCGGTGTTTGGCATGCGATCCGTGATATATGAGACCCCCGACAGCGCCCGAGGCTCGCGGCATTGGTACCACGTGCGGTCCGTGCTCGAGTTCCTCCCTGTGGAGGACGCAGAGGGCCACAGTCGGGTGCACACAACGTTGTTGCGTCCCCGCTTGTCACACCCCTCGTGGACGATGGGGTCATGTCACAGGCGCGTCAGAACCATCCCGGGCGGAGCCACGATGGGAAGACGAGTCCGCGGCGGCAGGTGAAGAAGCAGTTCTTCCGCATCCGAGGTGAGCACGAGGTTCTGTGGATCTACAACGATGACGACTGGGCGCGGGCTCACCTCACGAAGCAGATCCTTGTCTGTCCAGACAGCTACTGCTCACAGAGGCTCATCGCCAAGAAGCTGGATGCGACCCGCTACCTCTCAGATACGGGCGAAGGTGGGTGCGGTCACTTCATCCCCCAAGGTGGTGGAGGTCGAATGACGGACGAGCACCTGTGGCTCCAGGGCCAGTTGCGGGAGATGTGCCGCCGGCTGGGCTACACCGCCGAGCTCGAGGTGGGCTACAGCGGAGCTCGCGTCGACCTGCGTGTTGATTCGACTCCGCCGTACGCGCTCGAGGTGCAACGAGTCTCCACCTCCTTCGCCGAGCGCCGAGCGGCACGGGCGAAGAACGGGATGCGGACCCTGTGGGTGCTTCCTGAGTCAGACCGGCTGAAGGACACGGGCAAGGGCAAGGCGCACGGTGATCCGCTGTTCTCGGAGCCCTGCGTGCGGCTCAGCTACCGCGACGGCCCCGGGCCCAACGCGCGGGTGATGACCTTTGACCGCCTCCGTTCGCGGACATGGCAAGGCGACAACCGATCCGACGTCCACCTGCGAGGGGGTGTGACCATCGGAAGACTGAGCTCCGACCAGCTGTCATTCACCTCATCGTGGCTGCCGCTCGAGCAGTTCATCGGGCAGGTGTTGAGCGGTGATCGCCAGTGGTACGAGCGGAAGGTCATCCAGGGGAAGAACGGGGGCGCGTGGGCCGGGTGGCTGTTGACGGCCGACGTCGCGAAGTACAAGGCAGCAGTTGCGGCGAAACAAGCAGAACGTCGCCAGCGCCGTGAAGCCGCGATCGCTGCCGCGGAGGCAGCCGCAGCTGCCAGACGGGAAGCGGAGACGGCAGCTGCCAGGCGGGAGCAGGTCACCAACGCCGAGGAGCAGCAGACCGCGGCCAGTGTCCAAGGCGCCGTTGAAAGCGCGGAGCAGGTCGAACCCGTGCGCGGGGAGCCAATCTCGCCGGCACCTGACTCGGTGGTGGAAGAAGACGCTCGAAAGCCAGACGCCACCCGGAGTGGCGAGCCTGATCAGGCCTCCGACCCGTGGTGGAGGAGGCTTCTGCGGTTCATGCTCGGCTGACCGCAGCGCCCTCCCAGACGAGCAGAATCGTTCCACGGCAAGAGTGAACGCGCTCCTCTTCTCGGATCGTGTGCAAAAGGCGGGTCCACTATGTACAAGAGGCCACCGACGCCCGTCCAGAGCCAGCCATTGGCGCGGCTCCCAGGGGTTTCGTGAACTACCCACCCGAGTGAAAGGCCCGTATTCCTTTGGGATCCGGGCCTTCTCGCGTCTGGTGACCCAGCCCTCACGGCAGCGGCCGATGTCCAGACCTCGCCGGCCCTCGAGCTGCAGGACGAGGCCGAGATCGACCAGCGCATCCTGCGCGAGGTGAGCCCTGACTGACTATTCGCCCGGCTGCAGCCCCACGGGTTGGGTCCTGACCCCTTCGGGCAGCTCTGCGACCGGGGCGACGACCACGTCCTCGAGCTTCCAGTCGAGCCCGGCGATCTCGGTGGCGAGAGCGTCGCACTGATCGACGCTCACCCCTTCGACCGGGACGACGAAGACCTCGGCGTGGAAGACATGGCCCATGTCGCGCACGCGGACCGCAGCCCGCTGCACCCACGGCTTGGACCGCGCGGCGGCGAGCGCGTCGTCGACGAGAGGGTGCACCCCGGAGTCGTCGAAGGTCCTCGCCTCGGTGTCGCCGAGGTCCCCGGTCGCGCCGGTGAGCTGGGTCCAGCCGTCCTTGACGACGCTCGTCGAGATCGCGAGCGCGGCCACGCCGTCCGCCCACCACAGGCCCATCCCGATGCCGAGGACGCCGAGGATCGCGGCGCCCGCGGTCATCCAGTCGGCCTTGTTCATGTCCGCGTCGGCGAAGAGCACCTTGTCGTGGAGCTGCTCCGACAGCGGCAGCTTGAGCCGGCCGAGGATCACCGGGCCGATGCCGGTGTAGACCATCGCGGCGATCATCAGCCAGCCCGCCCAGACCGTGTGCCCGAAGAGCTGCATCGTCCCGATCGGCGGGTGCTCGGCCGCGAGCAGCCCGGACCCGGAGTCGTAGATGAGGAAGAGCCCCATCGCCAGGAGCGCGACGGCCGCGGCGAGATGAGCGGAGGCCACGGCCCGGTGGTGGCCGTACGGGTGGGCGGGCGAAGGGGGACGGCGGGCCCGGTGCACCGCGGCGAGGAAGGCGATCGGCGGGGTGAGTGCGAGCAGGTCCTCGATCCAGGCGACCTTCATCGCCTGGCTGGAGCCCATGACGAGGTAGACGACGACCACGCCGGAGAGGATGTAGGCGAGGCTGACCCATTCGAGCCGCTTGGCCCGGCGCAGCGCCCGTTGCTGCTCGGGTGGGAGCGAGGTCGCGCCGAAGCTCATCGCCTCGCTGCTCACGGCGCCTCCTCCTCGAGGTAGTGCTCGAGCTCGCTGAGCAGCGCGTTCTCCCCCATGGGGACGGCCATGACGTGCGTGACCTTCGTGCCGTGCTCGACGGACTCGTCGTAGGGGCGGGTCATGCCGAGCTTCGCGGAGTGGGGGTTCTTGTCGGTGAGGCCGCCGACGAGCAGAAT
>JBHWSH010000200.1:0-9921 GCA_043427135.1 Marmoricola sp.
GAACTCCGTCCGAGGTCGCGCCAATACCCAGGCAGGGGTACGCCGCGCGCCTCCCCCGCACCGACGAGCCGCGGCAGCAGGTGGTCGGCGAAGTCGCCGATGCCGCTGTCGCCACCTTCGTCCGAGCCGTCCACGTCGTCGGAGCTCGCCTCCGCGGACAGCTCGGCGCGCAGGACCCGCAGGTGCTCCAGCAGGCGAGGCAGGTCGTAGACGAAGAGCTCAGTGGCGATCGTGCCCGAGGCCGGCTTCGCCGGCTTCTCGTCGACACCGCTGATCCGGTCGCCGTCGAGGTCGACCACGACGTTGTGCGTCGCTTCGCGCCGCGTGACCTCGGTGGTCAGGACGGTGACGGTGGCGCCGGACTCCTCGTGCTCGGCGACGATCGGCGCCAGGTCGGCGTTGAAGACGTGGTCGGCGCTGCTGACCACCAGCGTGCGGGCGCCGTGCGCCTCCAGATCGCGCGACATCCGCAGCAGCAGGTCGCCGTTGCCGAACGCGAACGCGTCCTCGGTCGGCGAGCCGCTGCCGGTCTGCGGCACCATCCGGCGGAACCCACCGCGCAGCCGGTCGAGGTCCCAGGGGATGCCGCCGGCGAGGTACTCGTCGATCGAGGCGACCTGGTACTCCACGCTCACCCAGACATCGGTCAGCCCCGAATGCACGAGGCTGCTCAAGGCGAAGTCGATGAGCCGGTGGCTTCCGGCGTACGGCAGCGCGGGCTTCGCGCGCTCGCGCGTCAGCACGTCCATCCGGCCGCCCTTGCCTCCGGCCTGCACCAACGCCAGCACGTCGTCTCCCACCCCGCCACTCTGCTCCGCCGCCGACCCCTCGAAACCGAGATGGTCCAGGCCGTCAGTCGAACGCCCCGTGCCGGCCCGCGCCGCCCGCGAACCGGGCGGCTCCGCCGACCCCGTCGGCGGTGAGCGACTCCAAACCCACCGAGAACTCGAACGCCATCGCCTCGTCGTGCGGCCGCCCGTGCTGGTGATAGACCGAGGCACGGTCATTGCGCAGGCACGCCTGGGGGTACGCCGCCAGCTGGGTTGCCAGCTCGACTGCGGCCGAGCGGGCGGTCCCCGGTGGCACGACCCGGTTGACCAGTCCCATGGACTGCGCCTCCTGCGCACAGACGGGCCGCCCGGTCAGGATCAGGTCGAGCGCCCGGCTGGTCCCGATCAGACGCGGCAGTCGCACGGTGCCGCCGTCGATCAGCGGCACTCCCCACCGCCGGCAGAACACGCCGAGCACGGCGTCGGAGGCGGCGATCCGCAGGTCGGCCCACGCCGCCAGCTCGAGCCCGCCGGCGACGGCGTACCCCTCGATGGCGGCGATCACCGGTTTCGACAGTTGCAGCCGTGTCGGCCCCATCGGTCCGTCACCGTCCGGTGCGACGACGTTGCTGCGCTCGGTGCCGATGCCCTTGAGGTCGGCACCGGCGCAGAAGTGCCCGCCCTCGCCGTACAGCACCGCCACCGAGGCGGACTCGTCGGCGTCGAACTCACGAAAGGCCGAGGCCAGCTCCGTGGCCATCGGCCCGTCGACGGCGTTGCGGCGCTCGGGCCGGGTCATCGTGACGATCGTGACCGGGCCGTCGCGTTCGACCTTCAGGGACTCGTAGCTCACCCGCCCACTGTGGTGGGCTCGCGCGCCCCCGTCGAGTCTCCGCGCCGCGGCGACCGGATGGGCTCCAGGACGTTGCCGGGTCGCGGCACGGTCACCGGCACCTTGGACTGGGCAAGCAGCCGGAACAGCGGCGTGATGACCCGGTCGTAGACGGCCGGTACGGACGCGGCCAACCGCAAGGGGTAGTTGGTGATCGGCACCTGCACCTCCTCCTTCGGCTTGTCGATCGCGCGCATGATCGCGGCGGCGACGTGGTCCGCGGAGATCACCGGCGGTGGCGGCGTGCCCTCGCGATCGCCGTAGTTGCCGGCGTTGCCGTAGATCGGCGTCTTCACGCCACCGGGCGCGACGTGGATGACGTGCACGTCCTTGACGTCGGAGTTCTCGATCCGCAGATTGCGGGCCAGCGCGCGCACGGCCCACTTGCTCATCACGTACGACGTCATGGTCGGCACGGCGACGTACCCGACCACCGAGCCGAGCAGCACCAGCGTGCCGCGGCCGCGGGGGCGGAAGATCCGCAGGGCGCGCGAGGCGACGTGGGCGGAGCCGAGGACGTTGGTGCGGATGACCCCGTCGAGCACCTCGGCCGGGATCTCCTCCGAACGGCCGTAGGCAACGACCCCGGCCGAGTTGACGACCACGTCCGGCGTACCGAGCCTCGACTCGACCTCGTCGAACATCGCCTCCACCTGGTCGGCCCATCCGACGTCGCAGGAGATGACGACCGCGTCGGCGGCGCCGGCTCGAAGGCACTCCTCGCGAGCCTCTTCGAGAGCGGGTACGCCGCGGGCGACGAGGGCGATCCGCCACCCCCGGGCGGCTGCTCGGACGGCCACGCTGCGGCCGATGCCGCTGGAGGCACCCGTGACGACGAGCACCTGCGGCGTGGAGGTCATGCTGACAAGGTCACCGCCGCCGGGCCGACGCAAACGGCCCCCCGCACCGCGAGGCGGCGCCAATTCGGCGAACTGGCGCCGACTCGCCAGGCTGGGCGGTCGAACTGGCGCCGACTCGCCACGCTGGGCGGTCGAACTGGCGCCGGCTCGCGCTAGGAGGCGAGAGCGGCAGCCTGCTCGAGCTCGTCGAGAGCCTGACCGGTGTAGACGGCGAGCTTCTGCAAGCCCGGCACGGTCTCAGGACAGCCGACGAAACCGAAGAACAGCTTCTGGTCGTAGCTGTGCAGCGTGATGTTGAGGGCCATGCCGTGCGTGGGGATCGAGACCGGGTACGTCGCGTCGACGCGGGCTCCGCGCTGGTAGAGGGTCTCTCTGGGCCCGGGGATGTTGCTGATGCAGACGTTGAACGTGAACGGCAGCGGGTCCGGGATGCGGGTCAGCACCGCGCCGGCGAGCAGCAGGTGCGGGGCCAGCAGCGCAGCGCTGTAGGCCAGGGCCGCCTCCTGTGGCATCCCCTGCAGCTGCGCCTTGGCCGCCCGGGTCGACGCGACGACGGTCTGCAACCGCTCGACCGGGTCGGCGACATCGGTGGCCAGCGAGGCCAGCACCGCACCGGTGGCATTGCCGACCTTCGTGTCGTCCTTGCTGTGCACACTGACCGGCATGAACGCGATGAGCGGCCGCTGGGGCAGCTCGGCCAGCTCGGCGAGGTAGCGCCGCAACCCGCCGCCGACCATCGCCAGCACCACGTCGTTGACGGTGGCGTCGTACTTCTTGCTCAACGCCTTGAGCCGGTCGAGATCGTAGTCCTGCTTGGCGAATCGCCGGTTGCGGCTGACCGGCCCGTTGAGCAGCGTGTGCGGAGCCTGGACCGATCCGACGAGGTGCTCGCGTTTGCCGCGGCGTCGGAGGTTGACGTCGACGAGCGCCTTGGTGAGCTTGGCGGCCGCGGTGACTTCGCGGGCAGCGAACCCCGCGACGCTGCGTACGCCGGGCAGCCGTCCGCCTTCCGATGAGGCGGTGGGTCGAGCGCGACCGTCGAGCTTCTGGGCGAAGAACGGTGGCTTCTCCTGGTCGGGGCTGTCGGCGAGGCTGCGCTCCAGCAGGCCCAGCCCGCTGACGCCGTCGATGAGCGAGTGGTGCACCTTGGTGTAGACCGCGATGCGACCGTCGGCCAGACCCTCCACGACGTGGGTCTCCCACGGCGGCTTCTCGAAGTCGAGCGGCTGGCTGTGCAGCCGCGAGATGAGGATGCCGAGCTGGCGCTCGTCAGCCGGGGACGGCAGCGCCCACCGGCGTACGTGGTAGTCCAGATCGACCTCGTCGGTGGGCACCCACGTGTTGGCCGGGTGGTACTTCAGCCGCGGGTGCTTGAGCCGGAGGTTCCACGGCTGCTCGACGGTCTCGGCGGCGCGATAGTCCGTGACGAGGTCACGGGCGTACGACGCCGGGGCACCCTCGGGAGGCGTCAGCATGAGCAGCGAGGCGACATGCATCATGCTGCTGCCGGTCTCGCCGTAGAGGAACATCGTGTCCATCGGCGTCAGGCGTCTGCCCATCCGAGCCTCCCCTCGTCCGCCTCGACCCTACCCAGCACGCCTCTTCCCCTTTGTGAGCGGGATCACTACGGTGCGAGCAGGTGGCTGGACTTCCCCACGACGAATGGTGGTCGACCGTGGCATATCTGGATCCGAGCAAGCGCGACAGCGCCAACGACTCCTCGGGCATCGCGCTCGTCACCGAACGCACCGAGCGGATGGTCTCGAAGGGCTGGATCCAGGGCGTCGCCCTGGTCATGATCTTCGGCTTCTTCATCATGGGCCTGCTCGCGTTGCGGACCTACACCGACTCGATGCCGCTGCCCCAGCGGGTGGTGGACGAGCGCGGCGAGGTGGTCTTCACCCAGGCCGAGGTGACCAGCGGCCAGCAGATCTTCCTGCGCCGTGGCCTGCAGCAGTACGGCTCGGTCATGGGTCACGGCGGATACCTCGGACCCGACTACACCGCCGACTACCTGCGCCGCTCCGCGACGATCGCCCTGGAGTCGTTGCAGAACAGCGGTTCGGGCGACGCGAGCGCCGACCTGGTGCAGCTGCTGCGCACCAACAGGTACGACGAGGAGTCCGGCGACCTCGTCTACACCCCGCAGCAAGTGGAGGCGTTCGAGCGGCTGCAGCAGCACTACGGGACGTTCTTCGGCGAGGACAGCACCAAGAACGGCCTGGTGCCCAACGCGATCAGCGACCCAGAGGACATCCACGACCTGACCGCGTTCTTCTCCTGGACCGCGTGGGCCGCCGCCGCAGAGCGCCCCGGGCACGACTACTCGTACACGAACAACTGGCCCCCGGAGAAGCTCGTCGACAACGGCCCCACCGCCGACGCCGTGGTGTGGTCCGGGCTGTCCCTGGTCGCCCTGCTCGCCGGCACCGGCGCGCTGCTGGCCGTCTACGGTCGATGGAGCCAGAAGATCGGCTGGCACAACGCCGAGGCGCCGGCGCTGTCGTTCAAACAGCCGGGCGAGGTGCAGGTGACACCAGCCCAACGGGCGACCGCATGGTTCTTCTTCGTCATCGCGTTGCTGTTCCTGGGCCAAGCGCTGCTCGGCGCAGCCGTCGAGCACTATCGCGCCGACCTGACCAGCTTCTTCGGCATCGACCTGGCACAGCTGCTGCCGTTCAACCTCGCCCGCACCTGGCACGTGCAGCTGTCGCTGTTCTGGACCGCAGCGTCGTTCCTCGGGGCAGGGATCTTCCTGGCGCCGTACATCTCCGGCCGTGAGCCCAAGAACCAGCACTGGCTGGCTTTCGGACTCCTCGGCGCCGTGGCACTGGTGGTCGTCGGCTCGATGACCGGCGAGGCGCTCAGCATCCACGGCGTGGAGTGGGCCGAGGGCTCGCCGCTGTGGGACCAGCAGTGGGAGTACCTCGACCTGCCGCGCGTGTGGCAGGCGCTGCTCACGATCGGGATGTTCTTGTGGATCGCGATCATCTATCGCGCGATCCGCTCCCGACTCAAGACCGAGCACCGCGCCAACATGCCGTGGCTGTTCTTCTATGCAGGCTTGGCGATCCCGGGGTTCTACGCCGTCGGCATGCTCGCCGGCACCGAGACCCACCTGACGGTCGCGGAGTTCTGGCGGTTCTGGGTGGTGCACCTGTGGGTGGAGGACTTCCTGGAGCTGTTCACCACGGTGATGGTGGCCTACATCTTCGTGATGCTGGGCGTCGTACGCCGCCAGATCGCCCTCGGCATCATCTTCCTCGACATCATCCTGTACTCCGCCGGCGGCGTGCTCGGCACGATGCACCACCTGTACTTCTCCGGCACCCCCGTCGAGCACATGGCTCTGGGCGCGTTCTTCTCGGCGCTGGAAGTCATTCCCCTGACGTTCTTGACGATCGAGGCGTGGACGTTCCTGCAACTCGGGTCGAGCCAGCAGTCGCGGTCCTCCGCGCCGTTCCCGCATCGCTGGGCGGTGATGTTCCTGGTGGCGGTGGGCTTCTGGAACTTCCTCGGCGCCGGCGTCTTCGGGTTCCTGATCAACCTGCCGATCGTGTCGTACTACCAGATCGGCACGGCGCTGACCGCGAACCATGCGCACGGCGCGATGATGGGCGTCTACGGGATGATGGGCGTCGGTCTGGCGCTGTTCGCGTTGCGCTACCTGATCCCCAAGGAGCGTTGGCCGGAGAGGGCCGCGAAGTGGTCCTTCTGGTCGCTCAACATCGGCCTGGCGTGGATGGTCTTCGCGACTCTGCTTCCGCTGGGCGTGATCCAGCTGTGGCACTCGGTCAACGACGGCTACTACGAGGCCCGTGAGCTCAGCTTCATCACCACCCCCGGCAACGCGCTGCTCGAATGGCTGCGGATGCCCGGAGACGTCATCTTCATCCTCGGCGGCGTCCTGCCGTTCTTGTGGATCACCTGGATCGGCGTCCGCTACGCGATCAAGTCGACGACCCTCACGGTGCCTGTCGAGGCGCTCTTCGTCGAGGAGGAAGCGGTCGCCGACGTGCGCGCGGCCGAGGAGGCCGAGGCGGCCGTTGACGCACCCGGATCCCTGGCGCGCACGCGCTACGCCTCCGAGCGCCGCCGCTTGGAGGACGAAGACGACGGGAGCTCCCCGTGAGAGCGATCGCCTTCGAGGTGTGGCTGGCCGTCGGCTACGGACTGTTCCTGCTACTGGTCGCCTACGCGCTCGACCTGACTGCGCGGCGTACCTCCTCGCAACGGACGCAGTGGCGCAGCGGCGGCTTCCGCTACCACGAGGACCACGACGCGTGGGTCTGCCCGGAGGACCAGTGGCTGTGGCCACAGTCGTTCGACCCCGACAACCGGGTCATGCGCTACCGGGCGAGTCCGTCGGTGTGCAACGCCTGTCCGGTCAAGTCGACCTGCACCACCCACGACCACGGCCGGGAGATGAAGCGCAACGTCGACCCGTGGCCGAGCTCGGAAGCAGAGCGCTTCCACCGCGGCGTGGCATGCGTCGTGGTCGTGTTGGCGATCGCGTGGCCGTTGCTGAGCATGCTCGGCGACCGCAGCGCCATCGAGTTGACGATACTCGCCGGCACCGTGGCCGTGGTCGCGGCGGGCAGCTGGCCGCTGTGGTCCCACCTGCGTCGTACGCCGGCCGCGTTTCCCGAGCACGTCCGGGTGGAGAAGCTGGACGAGACGGTGGCGGCCGCTCGGGCGAAGGCAGAGGCGGAGCTGCGGCGGCGTACGACGTATGCGAGCGACCGGCGCGCTGCAGGTGAGCGGCCTGCCGGATGGAGCCGGCTCGGCGGAGGAGATGCGGCATGACGGTCTGGCAATGGCTCGTGCTGGTGGCGGTGCTGCTCGTCGTGGGCGTGCTGGTGGCGTCGATCCGGATCGTGCGGGAGTACGAGCGCGGCGTGGCCTTCCGGCTCGGCCGGCTGCGTCCGGAGCTCCAGCCCGGGGTGCGGTTCGTGTTCCCGGCGATGGACAAGATGGTGCGCGTCGACCTGCGGGTGGTGACGCTGACCATCCCGCCGCAGGAGGTCATCACCAAGGACAACGTGCCGGCGCGGGTCAACGCGGTGGTGCTCTTCGAGGTGGTCGACCCGGTCAAGGCCGTGATGGCCGTGGAGAACTACGCCGTCGCCACCTCCCAGATCGCCCAGACCACCCTGCGCTCGGTCGTCGGTCGCGCCGACCTCGACACCCTCCTCGCCCACCGCGCCGACCTCAACGAGGACCTCGCCAAGACCATCGACCTGCAGACCGGGCCGTGGGGGGTGCAGGTCCGGGTCGTGGAGATCAAGGACGTCGAGATCCCCGAGGCGATGCAGCGCGCGATGGCCCGTGAAGCCGAGGCCGAGCGCGAGCGGCGCGCCAAGATCATCAACGCCCGCGGCGAGCTGCAGGCCGCCGAGGAGCTGACCCAGGCCGCAGAGACGATGAGCCGCAGCCCGGCGTCGCTGCAGCTGCGCTACCTGCAGACGCTGCTCGAGCTCGGCGCGGACCAGAACTCCACCGTCGTCTTCCCGCTGCCGGTCGACCTGATCAAGGCGTTCCTCGACAAGGCGCCGGGCGCGCTCAACGGCACCGAACTCTCCGGAAGGACAGTCCCATGACCGAGCCCTCCTCTGGGGCCCCCGTGCCTCCCCGATCCGACGACGCCACGCCGCTCGACCGGCTCCGCTCCTCCGAGCAGCTGCCACCGCCCAACCCGGACAACACGCAACGCACCAAGGGCGCTCGGATGATGGTCGGCGGCATCACCCTCGCCGTCCTCGCGCCGCTGTTCGGGTTCCTGGCGGGGTCGATGCTCGGGCCCGCCCGACAGTTCGGTGACTACGACGCGATGTTTCTGTCGATGTTCATCGGGCTCGTCATCGGTGGCGTCGGCGCCTTGATCGGCGGCCTCGGCCTGTTGAAGTTCGCCCGCGACGACGCCGAGGAGCCCTGGCACTTCTGAGCCTGGCCCCGCCGGTCGAGCCGGTCGAGACCGGGGCCACACCGACAGGCAACTCGGCCATCTGACGCAGGATTTCGGCCTGTTGGGCGCGAGTTGCCTGTTGCTATGGCCCTAGCGGCGGCGGAGCAGGCGGGAGCCGAGCAGCAGGGCGCCGATGACCAGCGTCGCGACGACGACGAACGGGGCGGCCGTCCCGGCGCCGGTCAGCTGCCGCAGGAGCATCCCGGCGACGACGGTCGTCACCCATACGATGGCGCCGCCGCTGATCGAGTCCGGCGCCCGGCGTACGGCCACAGTCAGGAGCCACCCGAGCAACACCCCGGTCAGGAACGGCCACGCCGTCGACCACCAACCGGCGAAGGTCAGCGCTTCGTCGTGACTGCGCCGGCCGACCAGCGCGAAGACCGACACCAGCACCAGGTCGACCAGCAGGCGGACCGGCCGGCTCATGCGTGCGCCCGGTCGGCCCGCCGCAAAGCGAGCGCCCCGCCGATCGCGCCGAACAGATGCCCCTGCCAGGAGACGCCGGGCTGACCGGGCAGGACGCCCCACAGGATGCCGCCGTACATCACCAGCAGGATCACGCCGAGAGCGAGCTGGCCAGGGTGTCCGGTGACCAGCCCGCGCAGCATCAGGTAGACCAGCCAGCCGAAGACGAGGATCGACGCGCCGACGTGGATCGTGTTGGCCGGGCCGAGGAGCCACACCCCCAACCCGCCGACGAGCCACACGGTCGCGGTCACGACAGCTGCCCGCCGGAGCCCCGACAGCAGCAGGAAGAAGCCGAGGACCAGCAGCGGCACCGTGTTGGCGATCAGGTGCGCCCAGTCGCCGTGCAGGAGCGGCGCGAGGAGTACGCCGTCGAGTCCGTGCACCTCGCGCGGCTCGATGCCACCGGAGCGTTCGAGTCGGCTGCCGGCCAGGGTGTCGACCAGCTCGATCAGCCACAGCAGGGCGACGAAGCCGAAGATCACGCGGACGGCGTCGGCTGCGGTCCACGTTTCGGCGGTGGCTGAGGTCCGGGTCACGGATGCGACGGTAGCGGGCAGGGGTTCAGGACTTCATCGCAACGCCGAGACGCCAGTAGCCCATGAACGCCACCTGCCGTCGGTCGAGCCCGGCGTCGTTGACGAGGTGGCGGCGCAGCTTGGTGACGGCGCGCGACTCGCCGGCGACCCACGCGTAGAGGCCGGGCTCGCCGAGGGTCTCCTGGGCGAGGGGCTCGCCGGAGGAGGAGTACGACGGTGTCTCCCACAGGTCGGGGTCGACGTCGGTCGGCAGGTCCTCGTCGTACGGCAGGTCGAACAGCGTCAGCACCGCCTGGCACAGCCGCGCCCCGTGCGGACGGCCGTTGCGCGGCAGCCACACCAGCTGCACGCCGGGCGGTCCGGCGAGGTCCTGGGCGTCGTCCTCGTGGGGGATCTCGACGTACGCCGTGCCGCTGGCGTCGGCGGG
>JBHWSH010000201.1:0-4765 GCA_043427135.1 Marmoricola sp.
GTCTCGCAACGGGGCGGCGTGGTGGTGGCCGAGTCGAGGCGCGGCGGTGACGACGAGGCCGGCGAGGGCCTCGATGAGCGTGCGGGCCTCGTCGAGATCCTGATGCTCCGGCAGGTCCTCGGCCAGGCCGAGGTTCACGGCTGCTGCACTCATCAGGTGCAGCGCGGCGGTCGACACGATCTCCAACGCCGGCACCTCTGCAATGTCGCGCGAGGCGCCCGGCTGGTCCGCGAACCCGTCGACTGTGTCGGCGACTCGGGGGTCGGGAGAAGAAGCAGCGGAGGCGTCGGACATGTTCCCAGCGTCGCACGCGGGTCCGCCGATGTGCATCGGTGGGGTAGGCGCGGTATCGTTGTCCTCGACCGACTTCGTCTGCCTGCGCGAGCAGTGGGCGGGGTCCGACAAGCGGAGCCAGACTCCCACCCGCATCGACCGCCCAGCAACAGCCCAGCATCACAGGTCGTCGGGTCAGGTCACACGGCTCGTCTCACGACGGGCCGGGACGCTGTGATGTCAACGCGCCACCCGGGCGCAGACCGAGCAGCCGTTCTGTGGCTTCCGTTGTCGGACGACGCGGAGGCCTTTTTTTGTTGGGGTTCCGCCGAGGGTCGTCACCATTGGACTGACACCAGGAGGACCCATCAGCACCGAGCTGCGCATCAACGACCGGATCCGGGTACCCGAGGTCCGCCTCGTCGGACCCAACGGCGAGACCGTGGGCATCGTCCGCATCGAGGACGCTCTCCGGCTGGCCCAGGAGGCCGACCTCGACCTGGTCGAGGTCGCCCCGATGGCCCGCCCGCCGGTCTGCAAGCTCATGGACTACGGCAAGTTCAAGTACGAGAACGCGCAGAAGGCCCGTGAGGCCCGGCGCAACCAGACCAACGTCGTCATCAAGGAGATGAAGCTCCGGCCCAAGATCGACGCGCACGACTACGAGACCAAGAAGGGTCACGTGGTGCGCTTCCTCAAGCAGGGCGACAAGGTCAAGATCACCATCATGTTCCGCGGTCGCGAGCAGCACCGCCCCGAGCTGGGCTTCCGGCTGCTGGAGCGGCTCGCCGAGGACGTCAGCGAGCTCGGCTTCGTGGAGTCCTCGCCCAAGCAGGACGGCCGCAACATGATCATGGTGCTCGGCCCGCACAAGAAGAAGGCCGACGCCAAGGCAGAGGTCAAGGCCGCCAAGGTGGAAGCCGCTGCCGAGCGCGACGCCGAGGTCGCCGCGGAGCGCCAGGAGCACAAGCAGCGCGCCGCCCAGGCCGCCGCCGCACCCAAGCCGGCCAAGCCGAAGCGCCGCTCGGAGAACCTCGACCCCGACATGTGACCTCACCGGTCGCAAGCGGCTCCGTGCCGCCCCAGACACCCGGCCGGGTCCCGTCAGCCCGGCCGACCGAGAGAAGGACGATCGAATGCCGAAGAACAAGACGCACTCCGGTGCGAGCAAGCGCTTCCGGGTCACCGGCTCGGGCAAGCTGCGCCGCCAGAAGGCCGGGATGCGCCACAACCTGGAGAAGAAGCCCTCGAAGATGACCCGGCGTCTGTCGGGCACCACCGAGGTGTCCAAGAACGACACCAAGACCGTCCGCAAGCTGCTGGGTCGCTGAGCCAACAGGCTCCCGACCCCGTTCGACACATCAACTTCGAGGAGTAACACGTGGCACGCGTGAAGCGGGCGGTCAACGCCCAGAAGAAGCGCCGGGTAGTCCTCGAGCGCGCCTCCGGCTACCGGGGACAGCGCTCGCGGCTCTACCGCAAGGCCAAGGAGCAGGTCACCCACTCGCTGGTCTACAGCTACCGTGACCGCAAGGCCAAGAAGGGCGAGTTCCGCAAGCTGTGGATCCAGCGGATCAACGCCGCCGCCCGCGCCGAGGGGATGACCTACAACCGGTTCATCCAGGGCCTCAAGGCCGCCGGCGTCGAGGTCGACCGCAAGATCCTGGCCGACCTGGCCGTCAACGACGCCCCCGCCTTCTCCGCGCTGGTGACGCTGGCCAAGGCCAACCTGCCCGAGGACGTCAACGCTCCCGCGCAGGCTGAGCAGGCCACGGCCTGACCTTCCGCGTCGGTGCGCACACCGACGCTGCGGACGTACGACGATGGCGAGCCTCCCACCGGAAGCATCAGCTGGAGCGCTCCTGACCGCACGCAGCGGGAGGGTGCGCACGGCACGGAGGCTCGCCCGTCGTACGTCTCGGGCCGAACACCGGCTCTTCCTCGCCGAGGGACGCCAGGCGGTGCGCGAAGCCCTCGCTGCCGGCCGCGTGCGAGAGGTCTTCGCCGGGCCCGGTGAGCACGAGGACCTGCGGGCACAGGCTGCGGGCGTCCCGTGGCTCCTCGTCGAGGAGCAGGCGATGGCCGCGCTCTCGGACACCGTGCAGCCGCAAGGGCTGGTGGCGGTGTGCGAGTTCGTCGACGTCGACCTGGGCGAGGTACTCACCCCCGCGCCGCCGCGGCTGGTGGCGCTCTGCGCCGACATCCGCGACCCCGGCAACGCCGGCACCGTGATCCGCTGCGCCGACGCCGCCGGTGCCGGCGGGATCGTGCTGGCGGGGGACAGTGTCGACCCCTACAACGGCAAGGCGGTCCGGGCCTCGGTCGGCTCGCTGTTCCACCTGCCCGTGGCGATCGAGCGCGACACCGCCGGCGCCGTACGCCGGGTCCGCGACGCCGGTCTGGTCGTGCTGGCTGCGGATGGTGACGGGGAGCTCGACCTCGACGACGCAATCGACCACGGCCTCCTGGAGCGTCCGACCGCGTGGCTCTTCGGCAACGAGGCGCATGGTCTGCCCGACGATCTCGCTGCGCTCGCCGACCACCGGGTGCGCATCCCGATCCATGGTCGTGCCGAGAGCCTCAACCTGGCCACGGCCGCCGCGATCTGCCTCTACGCCAGTGCCCGTGCCCACCGCCGTGTCGTCTTTGGACAGTCCCGGCGACCTGAGTAGTCTCCAAAGCAGACGGACCGGGAGCGAGGCCGGGAGGGACGCCGTGGGCGATCCGGTGCTGCACGTGGAGGGGCTGACCCGGAGCTTCGGCAACCTGAGAGCCGTGAATGGGGTCTCCTTCCACATCGATCAGGCCGAGACCTACGGGCTGCTCGGCCCCAACGGGGCCGGCAAGACCACCACGATCTCGATGCTGGCCGGTCTGCTGCCACCCGATGCCGGGACCGTGACCGTGGCAGGCAAGCCGATGGGGCCGCGGCAGGTGGCGACCAAGCGCCACATCGGGCTGGTGCCCCAGGAGCTCGCCATCTATCCCGAGCTCAACGCGCGCGAGAACCTCATGTTCTTCGGTCGGCTCCAAGGCCTGCGCGGTGAGGAACTGCGGAATCGCGTGGACGAGGTGCTCGACCTCATCGGTCTGAGCGATCGCGCCAAGGACGCCGCGAAGGAGTTCTCCGGCGGGATGAAGCGGCGTCTCAACATCGGGATCGGGCTGCTGCATCAGCCCACGCTCCTGATCCTCGACGAGCCGACCGTCGGTGTGGATCCGCAGTCGCGCAACGCGATCCTGGAGTCGGTGGAGCAGCTGTCGACGGCAGGCATGGCGGTGCTCTACACCACGCACTACATGGAGGAGGCCGAGCGGCTGTGCGACCGGATCGGGATCATCGACTCGGGGCGCTTGCAGGCAGAGGGCACGCGCGACGAGCTGGTGCGCCTGACCGGTGAGGTCGACCACGTGACTCTCACGGGCGGAGGTGACCTGACGGCTGCCGCGGAGTCCCTGCGCGCCGTTCCCGGCGTACGACGCGTCGACGTCGACCGAGGCGTCGTCAGCCTGACGTGCCAGGACGCACCCACCTTGATAGCCACTTTGGTGACCACCGCGACAAGCGCGGGAGCGACCCTGTCCGACGTCACTTTGAGCCGCCCTGACCTGGAGGCGGTCTTCCTGCACGTCACCGGCAAGGCCCTGAGGGATTGAGCGCGGGGATCGAGACGGGGACTGAGGATGCGGGACTGACCATGGGGACTGTTGCTCAGCTGTGGACCCTCGCGCGGTACGACCTGGTGCAGCGGGTGCGCGACCGCTCGGTGGTGATCTTCGGGGTTCTCGTGCCGTTGGCCCTGATCACGGTGTTCAACCTTGTCTTCGGCGACACCGACGATGTCGAGCTCCGGCCCATCGAGGTCGTCGCCAGTGCTCCGGCCGGCGACGAGTTGGGCGAGACACTGCTGCAAACCCTTGAACGCGTGGACCTCGGCGACTTCGACATCACCGTGAAGCGGGAGAAGGGAGATCGCCTCCGCGAAATGGTGGCGGCCGGAGAGGCCCACCTCGGCATCACCGTGCCCGACGGATTCGCCCGCGACCTGCGCGCGGGCGAGCGCCCCACCGTCGCCGCCGTGCAGGGCGACGGGCGCGAGATCGAGTCCCAGATCGTGCTGGCGATCCTGCAGGGAACCCTCGACCAGTTCGCCGCAGCCGCAGCGACCGGCGCCGCCGCGACCATGGTCGGCCTGTCTCCCGCCGAGGTCGAATCCGCGGCGCAGCGCGCGGTCACCGACCGCCCCGACTACGCCCTCGAGCGCGGCGAGACCTCGGCCGAGCAGCTCGATGCCGCTGGAGCCTTGGTCGCGGGGCAGAGTGGGCTCTTCCTGTTCTTCACCGTCGGCTTCGGTGTCTTGGGTCTGGTCACGGAACGGGAGACCGGGACGCTCGCGAGGCTTCGCTCGATGCCGATGCCGCCGATTCTCGTCGTGGTCGCGAAAGCGCTGGTCAGCTTCCTGCTCGGCATCGTGGCGACCTCGATCACTCC
>JBHWSH010000202.1:0-2984 GCA_043427135.1 Marmoricola sp.
CACTCCCAGGCAGGCTTCGCCGACGAGGTCCTGCCGCTCGACCGCGTCGCGGAGGCGATCCAGCGGCACGTCGCCGGTGTCGTCCCCGCCCGCACCTCCACCGTCCTCACCGGGGTGAACCGATGACCCTCACCACGACCAGCTTCGACTGGGTGCGCCAGCTGGTGCACCGGGAGAGCGCGATCGTCCTGCAGCCCGGCAAGGAGTACCTGGTCGAGGCGCGGCTGCTGCCGATCGCCCGCCAGGCCGGCCTGACCGACGTCTCCTCGTTCGTGGAGACCGTCCGCACCCGGCCCGACCCGGACAGCACCCGCCGCATCGTCGAGGCCCTCACCACCAACGAGACCTCGTGGTTCCGCGACGGCGACCCGTTCACCGCGCTCACCTCGACGGTGCTGCCCTCGCTGCTCGCCGCGCGGGGCCCGAACGAGCGGCTGCAGATCTGGTCGGCCGCCTGCTCCAGCGGGCAGGAGGCCTACACGATCGGCATGCTGCTCGAGGACGCGCTGCCCGGTGCGGCGTCCCGGGTCTCCATCACCGCGACCGACATCTCGCGGGAGATGGTGGAGCGCACCCGCGCCGGGCGGTTCAGCCAGCTCGAGGTCAACCGGGGGCTGCCCGCGCCCATGCTGGTCCGCCACTTCACGCGGGCCGGCAGCGAGTGGGAGGTCGCTCCCGCGCTGCGCCGCATGGTGACGGCCAGCCAGTGCAACCTGGCGGCCCCGCTGCCGCGGATGGGCCCGTTCGACGTGGTCTACCTGCGCAACGTCCTCATCTACTTCGACCTGTCCACCAAACAGGCCATCCTCCGCCGGGTCCGCGAGCTCATGCGCCCCGACGGCTGGCTCTTCCTCGGCGCGGCGGAGACCACGCTCGGGGTGGACGACTCCTGGGAGCGGGTCGTCGTCGGCCGCAGCTCCGCCTACCGCCCGCTGAAGGGGAAGTGATGCGTGCTCTGGTGATCGACGACTCCCGCGCGATGCGCCGGATCGTCTCGGGGATCCTGGAGGGTCTCGGCTACGAGACCCAGCAGGCCGGACACGGCCGCGAGGGGCTCGACGTCCTCGAGGCGACCGACCGCGACCAGCTGCCCGACCTCGTCTGCGTCGACTGGAACATGCCGGTCATGGACGGCCTGCAGTTCGTCTCCGCCGTCCGGTCCAACCCGGCCTGGCGCGCGATGACGATCATGATGGTGACCTCGGAGAGCGAGCACACGCAGATCGTGCGCGCGCTGGCCGCCGGCGCCCACGAGTACGTGATCAAGCCGTTCACCGCCGACGCCATCCGCGACAAGCTCGCGCTGCTCGGCCTGCTCCCCCAGGAGGTCGCGCTGTGACCGTCGCGGACACCGGCGAGCGCCGGCGCGGTGCCGACGCCCGCCCGGTCATCACCGAGCTGATCGACGAGGCGACCGTCGAGTCGATCGCCCAGGAGGCCTGGATCTCCCTGGTCGGCGAGGACGAGGTGCTCGTCCCGCTGCCCGGTGGGCCCGCCGAGGACCCGGTCTCCAGCTGGGTCGACGTCGTCGGCCCCTGGACCGGCAGCGTCGTCCTCACCACCGGGCGGCGCACCGCCGAGGAGCTCACCCGGGCGCTGCTCCGCGAGCACGCGCCGGAGGTGCTCGAGGACGAGGACGTCGCCGACGCCTTCGGCGAGATCGCCAACGTCGTCGGCGGCAACGTCAAGGCCGCGCTGCCCGGCCCGTCCGGGCTCAGCCTCCCGGACGTCGGGGAGGCCCCGGCGGTCCGCAACCCCGCCGACGCCTGCCGCATCGACGTCCTCTGGCGCGGCGAGCCCGTGTCCGTGTCCGTCCAGGGCGCGCTGCCCGCGCTCCCCACCCACCGCTGACCTGCACCTGCTGCCCGGAAGAACGAGGTAACGCTGTGAAGATCCTGATCGCCGACGACAGCCGCGTCATGCGGCAGATCGTCATCCGCACTCTGCGGCAGGCCGGCTTCGACGACCACGACATCGTCGAGGCCGAGGACGGCGCCGACGCGCTGGCCAAGGTCGGGGCCGAGCAGCCCGACCTGGTCCTGTCCGACTGGAACATGCCCAACATGACCGGCATCGAGTGCCTGCAGGCGCTGCGCTCCTCGGGCTCGACCGTGCCGTTCGGCTTCGTCACCTCGGAGGGTTCCCCGGAGATGCGCGAGAAGGCCGCCAACGCCGGCGCCCTCTTCCTCATCGCCAAGCCGTTCAACGAGGAGACGTTCCAGGACGCTCTGACCGGGGTGATCGTGTGACCGCCGCCGGCACGATCCCGCTGCCCGCCGCCAAGGACGTCCGCGACATGCTCACCGGCCTGGTGGGCAAGCCGGTGACCGTCGAGCCCGGAGCGCCGGTGACCCCGACGCCCGAGAAGCCGGTCGCCGTCGCCGTCTACGTCGACCCGGGCATGGCCGTCAACGCGCTGTGCGTCATGGACCTGGGTGCGGCCGCCTACACCGGCGGTGCGCTGGCCCTGCTGCCCCCCGGCGGCTGCCAGGACGCCGTCGAGGAGGACGGCGAGCTGACCGGCATGCAGGCCGAGGCGCTGCACGAGGTCGTCAACGTGCTCGCGTCGCTGTTCAACGCCGAGGGCGCGCCGCACTCGAAGCTGCACAAGCTCTACGCCCCCGGCGACGAGCTGCCCGGCGACCTCGCCGGCATGCTCGCGGCCTTCAACCGGGTGGACCTGACCATCGAGGTCCCCACCTACGGCAAGGGTGCCCTCAGCCTCGTCCTGCCGTGACGCTGTGACATTGCGATCCTCCGGATCGCACCGCGGCCAGGAGCCGTTCCCCAGCTGAACGGAGCCGCTTCGTCACCTCTGCGCGGACCCCTCCGGGGCCCACTCGAGGCGACAGTGCAGTGCACGCAGCGAGGTACCACCCACAGACGCCCCGGGGCGGCGCCGGAACGCGAGTTCCCGCCGCCCCGGGCGCACGTCGTGCTCAGGCCGGGACCGGTGACCGCCGGTCGTCCATCGCGCTGACAGG
>JBHWSH010000203.1:0-9904 GCA_043427135.1 Marmoricola sp.
CTGGGCGACTTCGCTGCGGACCTCGGGTCCTGGCGCGGGGGCATGCTGGGACCTGGGCACGTGCTCAGCCAGAGCGCGTTCTTCCGGGCCGGCAACGTCTCCCGCAAGGTCGACGGACTGCTGTACGCCGGCTACGCCACCCGGCCGGGCATCGGCCTGCCGATGTGCCTGATCAGCGCGGAGCTGGTCCTCAAGCACCTGCGCGGGGACAGGTCCAGCGGTCCATCCGGTGCCCGCACGGTGATGTCGCGGTGAGTGTCCTCTACCTGCTGTCGATCCTGGGGTCGACGTTCTGCATGGGCCTGGTCGACCGGCGCTGGCGGCTCTTCCTGTTCGACCGTCCCCGCCGCGCGGTGGCGCTGGTCGCCGCCGGGCTGGGGTTCTTCGTGCTGTGGGACGTGATCGCCATCGAGCTCGGCATCTACGCCCGCGGTGAGTCCGCGGCGATGACGGGCATCGAGGTGCTGCCCGAGCTGCCGCTGGAGGAGCTGTTCTTCATCGTGTTCCTCTGCTACCTCACGATGGTGCTGCACGGGCTCTTCTCGATGCTGGCCGAGCGTCGAGCGATCGGAGAGCGTCCGCGATGACCTACGTCGCACTCTCCGGTCTGTTCCTGCTCGCCGCGCTGCTCCTGCTGGTCGTGGCCGCGGTGTTGCGCCGGCCTCCTCGCACCTGGTGGATCGCCACCGGCGCGACCACGGTCGCCCTGCTGGTGCTGACCGCGGTCTTCGACAACCTCATGATCGCCGTCGACCTGTTCCGCTACGAGCAGGACCGCATCTCCGGCGTCATGGTCGGGCTCGCACCGATCGAGGACTTCGCCTGGCCGCTCGCGGCCTGCGCCGGACTGCCTGCCCTCGCTCTCCTCGCCAACCGGCGCGGCCGATGACCGCTCCGGTGGCGACCCCGACCCGCATCACCGGCCAGGTGCTGGCCTCGTCCCGCCCGCTGAGCTGGGTCAACACCGCCTACCCGTTCGCCGCGGCGTACCTGCTGGCCGGAGGTGGTTGGGACCTCACCCTCGCCCTCGGCACGCTGTGGCTCCTGGTCCCCTACAACCTGTTGATGTACGGCGTGAACGACGTCTTCGACTACGAGTCCGACATCCGCAACCCCCGCAAGGGCGGGGTCGAGGGCATCGTGCTCGACCGGCGACTGCACCGCGTCACCTTGTGGGCAGCGGCTCTGTCGAACCTGCCCTTCGTGGTCGCGCTCGTCGCACTCGGCGACCTCGCGTCGACCGCCGTCCTGGCCCTCAGCGTGTTCGCCGTGGTGGCCTACTCCGCTCCGGGCCTGCGGTTCAAGGAGCGGCCCTTCGTCGACTCGCTCACCTCGAGCACGCACTTCGTCTCCCCTGCCGTGCTCGGGTTGGCGATGGCCGAGGCTCCCGTGACGTGGCCGGCCGTCGCCGCCATCGGCGGCTTCTTCGCCTGGGGCATCGGCTCGCACGCGTTCGGTGCCGTGCAGGACATCCGGGCCGATCGCGAAGGCGGGCTCGCTTCGGTCGGCACCGTGCTCGGGGCCAGCAGGACGACGCGGTTCGCGCTCGCGGCGTACGTCGTGGCGGGGCTTCTGCTCCTGACCGTGCCCTGGCCCGGGACGCTGGCTGCGGCACTCGTCTTGCCATACATCGCCAACGTGGCGCCCTACCTCGCGCTCCCCGACGCCGAATGCGAGCGCGCCAACGCCGGCTGGCGCCGCTTCCTGTGGCTGAACTTCCTCACCGGCTTCCTGGTCACCCAGCTGTTCCTCTGGATGACGATCGGCTACTGACCGATGCGGGTGAGCCGGTCGCGCCACCGCAGCCACGGCGGGTGCACTGCCCAGTTGCGCCGCAACGTGCGGTCCGCGCGGGCGAACCGGCGTCGAAGCTGGGACCAGCCACGCAGCGAGCGCGCGGAGACTCCGACGTCGAGGCCGGGATCGAGCCGGATGCGCCGGCGCGGGCCGAGTACGAACGCCAGGTCCATGTCGTCGTGCAGCTCCGGGTCGTGGCGGTGCACCTGGTCGGCGACCTCGGCCCAGGTCGAGCGGCGCAACGCCATGTTCGAGCCCCACAGCGGCGTGTGCCCCAACGCCAGGTGGGTCAGCAGGTAGTACGCCGTCAGGTAGAGCGCCGCGACCGGACGCCGGAGCGGTCGCGGCAGGTCGTGGAAGAACCCGGTCCCGGTGACCGCGTCCAGCCGTTCGTCGGCCATCCGTGCAGCCACCCGCTCCACCCACCGCGGTCCGGGGCGGGAGTCCGCGTCCAGCCGCGCGATGATGTCGCCGACCGCGGCGTCGTAGCCCGTGGACGCGGCAGCGGGGATCCCGATCTCGGGCTGCGGCACGACCCGGGCGCCATGGGCGCGGGCGATGTCGGCGGTGTCGTCGCTCGACGCGTTGTCCACCACCACCACCTCCAGCGGCTTCACTGTCTGGGCAGCCAGGAGCCGTAGACATCGGTCCAAGGCGACCGCGTCGTCACGGACGGGGATCACCACCGACACCGACGGGTTCACGTCGCTTCCCGCCGGGGCAGTACGCCGGCCAGGGTGGCGCCGATCAGCCCGGCGGCCAGGTCGCCGATGGTGTCGTCGTACCCGACCTGGATGTCGTCGTCGATCCAGGTGTGGCCCGCCCACTCCCCCAGCTCCCAGACCACGGCGAGGGTGGTGCCGAGGCACGCGGTGGCGATCACCGCACGGGCAGTGGTCGCGCGCGGGGCGAGGAGGCCGAGCCTGGTGAGGGCGTCGACGCCGACCGCGGCGATGAGTCCGGTGGCGATCAGGTGGACGACGAGGTCGAGGCCGGGCACCACGACGTACCAGTCGAGCTGGGCGGCCCACGCGCCGAACAGGATGACCGAGGAGTACGCCGCGTCGAGCAGGGCGCCCGAGCCCAGCGCCCGCGGCAGCATCGTGCCGCCGAGCACCAGGAAGAACAGGGCGAACGCAAGTGCACCATGGGCGACGGTCGCGACCAGAAAGCTCACGAGTGCAGCCAGACGGACGAGATCGGCGGGCACGAGTCCACCGCCGCTGGTCATGGGGCTGCATCGTACGGTCCGGCGCGTGCGACCGATGTCAGGGTGCCGATGTCAAGGTGTCGGTATGAGCACCCCGATCTCGCACACGGACCACACCGACCCCGAAACCATCGCGTTCATGCTGCGCGAGTGCGACACCTGGGCGGTAGTGGGCCTGTCCGGCGACCCCGGCCGCACGGCGTACTCCATCGCCGCGTTCCTGCAGCAGATCGGCAAGCGGATCGTGCCCATCCATCCCGACGCGCCGGTCGTGCTCGGCGAGCAGGGCTACGCGACCTTGAGCGACGTGCCGTTCCCGGTCGACGTCGTCGACGTGTTCCGGCGCTCCGAGCACGCGGGCCAGTTCGCCGACGAGGCGGTGTCGGTCGGCGCCAAGGGGGTGTGGTTCCAGATGGGCGTGCTGGACCACGAGGCGTTCGCGCGCACGGTGGCGGCCGGCGTACCGATGGTGATGGACGTGTGCCCCAAGGTGGAGTGGCCCCGCTTGGGGTAGCTGCTCAGAACCCGGCTTTGCGGGTGCCGCCGCCGCGGACGACCGCGCCCTTGGCGGTGGCAGCCTCGCGCAGCTCGCGCAGCTCGCTCTGGAACTCGACCATCCGCTGATGCAGGGCCTCGTCTGCGGTCGCGAGGATGCGTACGGCGAGCAGCCCCGCGTTGCGCGCGTTGCCGATCGCGACGGTGGCCACCGGCACCCCGGCAGGCATCTGCACGATCGAGAGCAGCGAGTCCATGCCCTCGAGGTGCTTCAGCGGGACGGGCACGCCGATCACCGGCAGCGGTGTGACGGCGGCCAGCATGCCCGGGAGGTGCGCGGCACCGCCGGCGCCGGCGACGATGACCCGCAGCCCGCGCCCAGCCGCGGAACGGCCGTAGCCGAGCATCTCGTCGGGCATCCGGTGCGCCGAGACGACGTCGGCCTCGTAGGCGATGCCGAACTCCTCGCACGCCTCGGCGGCGGCCTTCATCGTGGGCCAGTCGGAGTCGGAGCCCATCACGATCCCGACCTGCGGTGGTGTGCTCATTCGCTCTCCAGTCCCAGCTCTCCCCGGAACCACGCGGCCGCGTGCCGGGCTCGTTCGCGGACGTCGTCGAGGTCGTCGCCGTACGCCGTGACGTGGCCGACCTTGCGTCCGGGCTTCACCGTCTTGCCGTAGAGGTGCACCTTGAGCCCGGGGTCGCGGGCGAAGACGTGCGGGTAGCCGGCGTACAGATCCTCGGCGAGATTGCCCTCGCCGCCGAGGATGTTGACCATCACCGACCAGCGCTGGCGTGCCTGCGGTGAGCCGAGCGGGAGGTCGAGAACGGCACGCAGGTGGTTCTCGAACTGCGAGGTCACCGCACCCTCGATGCTCCAGTGGCCGGTGTTGTGCGGACGCATGGCGAGCTCGTTGACCAGGAGCCGGCCGTCGCGAGTCTCGAAGAGCTCGACGGCGAGGATGCCGGTGACGCCGAGCGCGGCAGCGACGGTCATCGCGATCTCCTGGGCCTGAAGCGCGAGCTCCCCGGCGAGGTCGGGTGCGGGCGCGATGACCTCCCAGCACACTCCGTCGCGCTGCACGGACTCCACGACCGGGTAGGCCGCGACCTGGCCCGACGGTGAGCGCGCGACCAGGGCGGAGAGCTCGCGGCGGAAGTCGACCTTGGCCTCCGCCAGGACTTCGACGCCGGCGAGCTGGGCGGTCTCGAAGGCCGGACCGCACGCGGACTCGTCGTCGACCACCCACACGCCCTTGCCGTCGTACCCGCCGCGGGTGGTCTTCAGCACCACGGGGTAGCCGTCCACGGTCTCGGCGAAGTCGGTCACCTCGGCCGGGGAGGCGACCAGGCGGTGGGGCGGGCACGGGACTCCGATCCCTCCGAGCCGCTCCCGCATCACACCCTTGTCCTGCGCATGCACCAGCGCCTCCGGGCCGGGACGGCACGCCACACCATCTCGGGTGAGGGCGTGCAGGTGCGCGGTGGGCACGTGCTCGTGGTCGAAGGTCACCACGGAGCAGCCGGTGGTGACCTGTCGCAGGGTCTCGAGGTCGCGGTAGTCGCCCACGATCTGGTCGGGGATGACCTGGGCCGCGGAGACGCCCTCGGCCTCGGCGAGCAGTCGGAGCGGCACTGCGAGTCCGACCGCCGCCTGGGCCATCATCCGAGCCAGTTGGCCGCCGCCGACGACGGCGAGGACGGGGGTGCTCACGCCACGAGAGTAGCGATCGGCCCTCAGCAGGCGCAGTTCGCGTCCGACAGGCCCGGCGGCGCCAGCTCGAAGCGCAGGCCGCGGCCGCGGACGGTGGTGATCAGCGAGGGGCGACGGGTGTCGTCGCCGAGCTTGCGGCGCAGCCACCCCAGGTGCACGTCGATGGTCTTCGCCGAGGTCCAGAAGGTCGTGTTCCAGACCTCGAGCATGAGCTCGTCGCGGGTGACGATCTCCCCCGGCCGTCGGATGAGGGCGTGCAGGAGCTCGAACTCCTTCTTGGACAGCCGGATCTCCACCCCGTCGCGCCAGACCTGACGCGTGTCGGGGTCCACGTCAACGTCCTGGACCGAGAGCACATCCGAACCGTAGGAGGCCGGCAGGTTCAGTTCGGACAAAACGCCCACGATTGGCCCGAAAGGGCTACCTCGCGATGGCCCTCAGGCCGATCGACGAGCGCGAGGCATCAGTGCCGGACGGTGCGCGGGCGTACGGCGACCGGCTCGATGATGCCGAAGCCGCGAACCTCGCGCGCAGTGAGACGAAGGAAGTCGTAGTCGCCGGCAGGCAGCCGCTGCACAGTGGCGGGGTCGACCAGGATGCGGTTGCGTCGCGCCAGCGCAGTGAGTCGAGCCGCCAAGTTGACCGGCGGGCCGAACACGTCGCCGAGCTTGGTGATGACGGGTCCGCTGGCCAGACCGATGCTGATGTCGGGGAGCCGACGGTCCTTGCCGATGACCTCGACGATGCCGCAGGCGATCCCCATCGCCGCCTCGGCACGGTCGGCCACGAACAGCACCGAGTCGCCGAGGGTCTTGATCATGCGGCCGTCGTGGGCGGCGACGACGTCGGCGCATCGTGACTCGAAGATCTCCACCAGCTCGCCCAGCCGTGCGGAGTCGAGCTCGTTGGACAGCGCACTGAACGCGACCAGGTCCGCGAAGCCGACCGTGACGGACTCCGCGCTCGTCGCCTCCTCGTCCTCGTGCCCGCCCAGTCGGCGTACGGCCGCGGCGAGGTGGCGCCGCCAGGCATAGACGAGGACCTGCTCGAGGGCGCTCGCAACCGTCTCGGCGGCCGCGTGGGTGGCGGAGGTCAGCTGCTCCGGTGCGTCCTTGCCTTCGGTGCCTGCCTCGAAGCGACCCGCGACCGCGGCCACCTGCCAGTCCGACATCCGGGCGACGTTCTGTCCGACGGCACGGGCCAGGCGCATGCCGGTGTCGAGGTCGAGGCCGGCCTCGAGCACGCCGTGGTGGAGCGTCCTGAGAGCCTCGGCGTCGGCAAGGCTGAAGCGGGCGTCACCGCCCGGGTCGGCGAAACCGAGAGCCCGCCAGAACCGCCGGGTGTCGTCCTCGGTGACGCCGGCGAACTCCGCGACCTCCGCGGCCGTCAGGCCCTGCTCAGGTCCCGTCATCGGAGTGGCGCTCGCGGTGGCCCAGCTGGTGGAGCTCTTCGGCGACCTGCTTCTGCACGCTCTCGACCCGCGGGATGTCGTGCAGCTCCACGCGCCCCTGCTCGCTGGCGTCGGAGACCACGAGGGTGCCGCAGCGCAGGATGCGGTCGACGACCCCCATCTCGAAGTCGACGCCGCTGATCCGGTTGAGAGGGATCGTGCGCCCCTCCTTGCGGATGAAGCCGGTGCGGTGGATGAAGCGGCGGTCGGTGAAGGTGTACGTCGTCGTCAGCCACGACACGAACGGCCGCAGCACCCACCACAGGACGACGATCGCGGCGACGCCACCGGTGATGGCGCCGACCGTGGTGCGGGCCGCGTCGCCGTCGAACCAGTCGTCGACGCGCGCGGCGATGTAGGACACGGCGAAAGCGGTCAGGAGCAGCAACAGCACCGGCACGAACAGCGCCTTGACGTGCGTGCGAGTCGAGACGACGACGCGCTCGCCTTCGTTGAGCAGCTTCGCTGAGATCGCCACGTCCGCATCATGTCACGCTCGTCACGTCACGGGACGCACATGGATCACGTCCCCGGAGTGCACGACGAGGTCCTGGTCCTGGCCCGTGCGCACCCGAAGGGCGCCGTCGTCCTCGACACCGACCGCCTCGCCGTCGCGTGTGCTGCCGTCGGGCAGGTAGACGCGGACGCGCTGCCCCAGAGTTCCGCAACACTCCTTGTACGCCGCCCGCAGCGTCGCGTCGTCGCCGACAGCTGCCCGCCAGGTCCGGTACCGGTCGCCGAGATCGGCCAGCACCCCGAGCATCAGGTCGGTGCGGTCCAGACCCGCTGGCTCCGCGCCCGCCAGCTCCAGCGACGTCGCCGTCGGCACCGGCAGCTCCTCCCGGGTGCTGGTGACGTTGAGTCCGATTCCCACGACTGCCGCCGGACCTTGGGGAGTGTCGACGCGCTCGACGAGGAGGCCGCCGAGCTTGCCGTCGCCCGACAGCAGGTCGTTGGGCCACTTCAGGCCGACCGCGATGCCCGCCACGCGGCGTACGGCATCGACGACGGCGACACCGGTCAGCAGGGGCAGCCAAGGCCAGCGCTCCGCAGGCACCTCGACCGGACGCAGCAGCACCGACATCGTGAGCGCCGACCGCGCCGGCGTCTGCCAGGTCCGATCGAGCCGACCTCGTCCAGCCACCTGGTGCTCGGCGGCGACCACGAGCCCCTCCGCCGCCCCCTCGCGGGCGCGGCCGGAGACGACGGCGTTGGTGGAGCCGGTCTCGTCCACCACCTCGATACGGGTCCAGGGCGGGGCACCCGCAGTGATCCGGGAGAGGTCAAGGGGTGGGCGGTGCGGCTCTGGGGAGGACACACGCACTACATTGACCGACGATCGCAGACTTTCTCGTAGCAACGCACGGCAGGAGAGAACTCGAAGGTGAGCGAAGCGCAGGACAGCCCCTCGATCGACGTGCACACCACCGCAGGCAAGCTGGCCGACCTCGAGCAGAGGATCGACGCGGCCGTTCACGCCGGCTCCACCGCTGCGATCGAGAAGCAGCACGCCAAGGGCCGCAAGACCGCCCGGGAGCGCATCGAGCTGCTCTTCGACGAGGGTTCCTTCGTCGAGCTCGACGAGCTCGCCCGCCACCGCTCGACGAACTTCGGGCTGGAGAAGCGCAGGCCGTACGGCGACGGCGTCGTCACCGGCTACGGCACCGTCGACGGCCGGATGGTCTGCGTGTTCTCGCAGGACTTCACGGTCTTCGGTGGATCGCTCGGCGAGGTCTACGGCGAGAAGATCACCAAGGTCATGGACCTGGCGATCAAGACCGGCTGCCCGATCGTCGGCATCAACGAGGGTGCGGGTGCCCGCATCCAGGAGGGTGTGGTCTCCCTCGGCCTCTACGGCGAGATCTTCAAGCGCAACGTGCACGCCTCCGGCGTCATCCCGCAGATCAGCATGATCATGGGCAACTGCGCCGGCGGCCACGTCTACTCCCCCGCCGTCACCGACTTCACGATCATGGTCGACGGCACCTCCGCGATGTTCATCACCGGACCCGACGTCATCAAGACGGTCACCGGCGAGGACATCACGATGGAGGAGCTCGGCGGCGCGCGCACGCACAACACCAAGTCGGGCAACGCGCACTACATGGCCTCCGACGAGGAGGACGCGATCGAGTACGTCAAGGCGCTGCTGTCGTTCCTGCCGCAGAACAACCACGACGAGCCGCCGGCGTACGACGAGCACGTCGACCTGGAGTTCAGCGACTCAGACCGGGCGCTGGACGCGATCATCCCGGACTCGCCGAACCAGCCCTACGACATGCACGACGTGATCACCACCGTGCTCGACGATGAGGACTTCCTCGAAGTCCAGCCGCTCTTCGCGCCCAACATGATCGTCGGCTTCGGCCGCATCGAGGGCCGCCCGGTGGGCGTGGTCGCCAACCAGCCGATGCAGTTCGCCGGCACCCTCGACATCGACGCCTCCGAGAAAGCCGCCCGCTTCGTCCGGACCTGCGACGCGTTCAACGTCCCGGTGCTGACCTTCGTCGACGTGCCCGGCTTCCTGCCCGGCACCGACCAGGAGCACAGCGGCATCATCCGCCGCGGCGCCAAGCTGATCTACGCCTACTCCGAGGCGACGGTCCCGCTGGTCACGGTCATCACCCGCAAGGCCTACGGAGGCGCGTACGTCGTGATGGGGTCCAAGCACCTCGGCGCCGACATCAACCTGGCGTGGCCGACCGCGCAGGTCGCAGTGATGGGTGCACAGGGTGCGGTGAACATCCTGTACCGCAAGGAGCTTGCCGACGCCTCCGACCCGGACGCCCGCCGCGCCGAGCTCATCACCGAGTACGACGACACGCTGGCCAACCCCTACCTCGCCGCCGACCGCGGCTATGTCGACGCCGTCATCGCGCCGCACGAGACCCGCGTCGAGGTCGTGCGCGCCCTGCGGCTCCTCCGTACGAAGCGGGCGACGTCTCTGCCCAAGAAGCACGGGAACATCCCGCTGTGAGCGCACCTTCTCTGGAAATCCGCGGCGACGCTTCCCCCGAGGAGATCGCCGCGATCGTCACGGTGCTGCAGGCCGTCGCCGCCTCCGGCACGGCCGCTGCCCCCGCGCGCCCACCCTCGGAGTGGTCCGTCCCGCGCCGACGCTTGCGACTCGAGCACCACCACACCGGGCCCGGCGCCTGGAAGGCCAGCGCCCTCCCCCGCTGATCGTCGAATCGTGGTGGTTGAGGAGCGGCCGATCCTGGTGGTTGAGGAGCGGCCG
>JBHWSH010000204.1:0-11706 GCA_043427135.1 Marmoricola sp.
CGTGTCCGGGCTCGTCGATAAGGTCCCGCCCGTCGAGATGCAGGATGTCGAAGAACTGCACCACGACAGGCGTACGTCGACGGGTCTCGTCTGCGTCCGCGCTCGCCGTCCGCGCCGCGGTCTCCTGGAACGGCCGCGGCCGGCCGTCCGGGCCGAGCGCGATCACCTCGCCGTCCAGCACGACGGTCTCCCCGGGCAGGTCGCGCACGACTTCGACGATCTCGGGAAGCCGCTCGGTGATCTCCTCGAGGCTGCGCGTGTAGATCGTCACCTCGTCGCCGACCCGGTGCAGCTGCACCCGGATGCCGTCGAGCTTGCGATCCACCAGCGCGGGCCCCTCCAACTTGGCCAGCGCGGCCGCGACATCGGGCGCGGACGAGGCGAGCATCGGCCGGATCGGTCGCCCCGGCACCAGCCCGAACCGGTCCAGCGCCTCGGCCCCGCCCTCGAACGCCGCTCGCGCCACCTCTCCCGACCAGGGGGTGAACATCGCCGCGCGGCGTACGACCTTGACGGGCACGCCCGCTGCCTGCGCTACGGCCTCCAGCAACAGCGAGTCCAGCGCGCCCTGGCGCAGGTTGCCCAACACCAGCGCGCGGAGGAACTCCTGCTCATCCGCGGTGGCTCGACCCATCAGGCTTGTCACCGCCTCGGCTCGGCGGCGGCCCGAGCCGGCGCCTGAAAGGGCGGCGATCTCGTTGAGCCCCCGGTCGACGTCGGCCACGGTCAGGGACGGCCCTGCGGCGGCGGGCGGCAGATCGGCGAGCGCCCGCCAACCCAGACCCGTGCGCCGCTGCCGGGGTGTCCCCGCGAGGTAGGTCGCGACGAGCTCGACGTGCTCGGGCCCAGCTTGCTGCAGAGCAGCCGCCAGCGCAGTTGTCTTCGCCTTGCGTGAGCGGGTTGAGGCGACCTCGCGGGAGGTCCGGACCAGGTCGGCGAGCAGCACGTGGTCATTGTCGCCTGCACGAGGGGTGGCTCGGCGGATACGTAGGCTGGAGGGGTGGGAGAGGCGGTCGTCGAGGCGCGGGAGCTGGTGTGGCGGCCGGCGTGGCCGTGTCAGGTCGGATCGATGCTGTGGCCGTTCCGCCGCGGCGCCGGCGACCCGACCTTCCGCCGCGACCCGGACGGCACCCACTGGCGCGGAGTGCGTACGCCGATGGGCCCGGCCACGCTCGCGGTGCGGGCCCGCAACGCCGCCGGAGAGGTGCATGCCATTGCCTGGGGCGACGGCGCCGAATGGGTCCTCGACCGGGTGCCCGAGCATCTCGGAGCGGCTGACGACCCGGCCGGCTTCGAGAGCCACCATCACCCGCGCGTGGCCGAGGCCTGGCGGCACCACCCGCACCTACGGATCCCGCGCAGCGGCATGGTCATGGACGCGCTCGTGCCGGCGATCCTGGAGCAGAAGGTCACCGGCAAAGAGGCCTTCGCCGGGTTCGCCCGGCTCGTCCACCGCTACGGCGAGCCGGCCCCGGGCGAGCAGGCGGCACTGCGGAAACTCCGCGTGCCGCCGACCGCCGAGACCATCCGGTCGATCCCGTCCTGGGCTTGGTTGCAGCTGCATGTCGACCCCGCACGCAGCCGCACTCTTGTCCAGGCCGCGCAGGTCGCCTCCTCACTCGAACGGATCGTGGACGTGCCCGTCGCGGAAGCCGACCGGCGCCTGCGCAGCCTGCCCGGCATCGGCGTATGGACCTCCGCCGAGACTCGGGCACGTGCTTTGGGCGACGCCGACGCAGTCAGCTTCGGCGACTACCACGTCGCCAAGGACGTCGGTTGGGCGCTGACCGGCACCCCCGTCGACGACGAGGGGATGGCCGAGCTGCTCGAGCCCTACCGGCCCCATCGCCTGCGAGTGCAGGTCCTCCTCGGTGTCGCGGGCCACCGGCGGCCACGGCGCGGTCCGCGCATGTCGCTGCCGACGCACCTGCCCTCGCGCACGCCGGGGCGATAGCTCAGAGCAAAGGCCGCAGGGGAGCGAGGACCAGCTCGGTAAACTTGCGGTGCACGCCGCGGGCGTCCCACTCCTCGCGGGTGAGCTCGCGGCTGTTGCTCACGTCGACGGCGAAGATGCTCTCCATCTCCGCGGCCATGTCGGCGTCGGTGAACTCGACGTTCACCTCGTAGTTGCCGGTCATCGAGAGCCGGTCGATATTGGCCGTCCCGACGGTGCTCCAGGCGCCGTCGATGGTGGCGGTCTTGGCGTGCACCATCGCGTCCTGGAACAGCCAGATCCGCACGCCGCAGGCCAGCAACTCGCCGAAGTAGCCGCGCGCGATCCAGTCGGCCACGACGTGGTTCGACTTCGCCGGGAGCAGGATCTGCACGTCGACACCGCGTTCGGCGGCCTGCTCGAGGGCGTTGACGAACTCCGAGTCGGGCAGGAAGTACGCCTGGGTCAGGTAGATGTTGCGGCTGGCGCGGTTGATCGCCTCGATGTACATCGACCGGATCGGGAACATCCACAACCGCGGCACGTTGCGGTGCACGCGGATGTGCGGCTCCCAGTGCGACGGAGTGTCGAGCAGCAGTGCGGGACCTTGCCGCCGGCGGCGGTGCAGATTCCAGAAGTCGGCGAAGGCCCGCTTGAGATCCCAGACGGCAGGGCCGGTGATCCGCACGTGGGTGTCGCGCCACTCCGTGGCGTAGGCCGATCCGATGTTGTAGCCGCCGACGAACGCCACCGCGTCGTCGACCACCAGGATCTTGCGGTGGTTGCGCCCGTAGCGGCGCAGGTCGAAGAAGCGCAGCCCGGCGTTGTAGATCGGGTAGCGCAGGACGCGCAGCGGCTTCGGGAAGTGCTTGAAGCGCGGGTCCACGACGAGGTTGGCGAACCCGTCGTAGATCACGTAGACCTCCACGCCGCGCTTGGCGGCGGCGTACAGAGCGGCCTTGAACCGCTCGCCGACAGCGTCGCCTTTCCAGATGTAGGTCTCGAAGAGCACCTGGTGCTGGGCGTGCTCGATGGCCGACAGCATGTCCTCGTAGAGGTCCTGGCCGAAGGTGTACGTCGTGACGGTGCCCTCGCCGATCGTGACGCCCTCGGAGCGGTGCACCGGGAAGGGCTTGGGCTTCTTGCCGCGACGCCGGTAGGAGTCGACCAGGGTCAGCGCCACCGCGAGGACGAGCTGCAGGCCCAGCGTCACCATGAGGACGCGCTTGACCGCACTCCACACCCGGGGCAGTGCCGCGCTCACGTCCACGGGGTCGAATCTATCCAGACCGGTGACCGGGCCGGGCGCCGACGCTCCCGTGGACGCCGCTACCGATCCCGAGTGTCGGTGCCGCTCAGTAGGCTCGACACATGAGGCCGGTGACCGACGTCCAGCGCAGGGTGGCGCCGTTCGAGGTCATCTCCGACTTCCAGCCCTCCGGCGACCAGCCGACCGCGATCGACGACATCGAGCGCCGCATCCGCGCGGGGGAGCAGGACGTCGTGCTCCTCGGCGCGACCGGCACCGGCAAGACCGCAACGGTTGCCTGGGCGGTCGAGCGGCTCCAGCGCCCCACGCTGGTCATGCAGCCCAACAAGACGCTCGCCGCCCAGTTCGCCAACGAGTTGCGCCAGCTGCTGCCCAACAACGCGGTGGAGTACTTCGTCTCCTACTACGACTACTACCAGCCCGAGGCCTACGTCCCCCAGACCGACACCTACATCGAGAAGGACTCCTCGATCAACGAGGAGGTCGAGCGACTGCGCCACTCCGCGACGAACTCGCTGCTCACCCGGCGCGACACGATCGTGGTCTCCACCGTCTCCTGCATCTACGGTCTGGGCACCCCTCAGGAGTACGTCGACCGCATGGTGCGTCTGCGGGTGGGCGGCGAGATCGACCGCGACCAGCTGCTCCGCCGCCTCGTCGAGATCCAATACACCCGCAACGACCAGGCATTCGTCCGCGGCACGTTCCGGGTCCGCGGCGACACGGTGGAGATCTTCCCGGTCTACGAAGAGAACGCCGTCCGCATCGAGCTCTTCGGCGACGAGATCGAGCGGATGATGACGCTCCACCCGATCACCGGCGAGGTCCTGACCGAGGACAAGGAGCTCTACATCTTCCCGGCGACCCACTACGTCGCCGGTCCGGAGCGGATGGAGCGGGCGATCACGGGCATCGAGCTCGAGCTCGCCGACCGACTCGCGGAGTTCGAGCGACAGGGCAAGCTGCTGGAGGCGCAGCGCCTGCGGATGCGGACGACGTACGACATCGAGATGATGCGTCAGATCGGCACCTGCTCCGGCATCGAGAACTACTCCCTCCACATCGACGGCCGCCCGCGCGGCTCTGCACCCAACACGCTGCTCGACTACTTCCCCGAGGACTTCCTGCTCGTCATCGACGAGTCGCACGTCGCCGTCCCGCAGATCGGCGGCATGTACGAAGGCGACATGTCGCGCAAGCGCAACCTCGTCGACCACGGGTTCCGCCTGCCTAGCGCGATGGACAACCGTCCGCTGCGCTGGGAGGAGTTCCTCGAGCGGATCGGCCAGACCATCTACCTCTCCGCGACGCCGGGGCCCTACGAGCTCGACCGGGTGCGCGGCGCCGACGGGGAGCCGGTCGTGGTCGAGCAGATCATCCGGCCCACCGGCCTGGTCGACCCCGAGGTCATCGTCAAGGGCACCAAGGGTCAGATCGACGACCTGATCCACCAGATCCGGGTCCGCGCCGAGCGCGACGAGCGGGTGCTGGTCACGACGCTGACCAAGAAGATGTCCGAGGATCTCACCGACTACCTCGTCGAGGCCGGGATCCGCACCCGCTACCTCCACAGCGAGGTCGACACGCTGCGCCGCATCGAGCTGCTGCGCGAGCTGCGACTCGGAGAGTACGACGTCCTGGTCGGCATCAACCTGCTGCGTGAGGGCCTCGACCTGCCCGAGGTGTCGCTGGTGGCGATCCTCGACGCCGACAAGGAGGGCTTCCTGCGCTCCGACAAATCGCTCATCCAGACGATCGGCCGGGCTGCGCGCAACGTGTCGGGCCAGGTGATCATGTACGCCGACCGCGTCACCCCCTCCATGGAGTCGGCCATCGAGGAGACCAACCGCCGCCGCGAGAAGCAGGTCGCCTACAACACCGAGCGCGGCCTCGACCCGCAACCGCTGCGCAAGAAGATCGCCGACATCACCGAAATGCTCGCCCGCGAGGACGAGAGCACCGAAGAGCTGCTGAAGACCTACCAACACCTCGACCCGCGCAAGAAGAAGGCGCCCGTGCCGGGGCTGTCGCGGATGACGGAGACCAACCCCGACCTGGCCGGCCTGCCCTCCCGCGACCTCGCCGAGCTCGTCCAGCAGCTCACCGACCAGATGCACGCGGCCGCCGCCGAGCTGCAGTTCGAGGTGGCGGCACGTCTGCGCGATGAGATCAGCGAGCTCAAGCGCGAGCTGCGTCAGATGATGGAAGCCGGAGTCCGCTAGACCGTTGGTCCATAGCCACGGTGGCGCCGCGGCTGGTCCAATGAACGCGGTCCTCGTCAAAGGGGACAACGCGTTCTAGTATCGGGACGCTGCGGACGCGCTCGGGAGGGGTGGTGGCGGTGTCCCTCTCTTCGGCGCTGCACGGGCCAGGGCTGATCGCGTTCATGATCTGGGACGTGACCAAGCGGCTGCCCAAGCGCCCGTTCCAATGGGCGGAGTTCATCCAGCAGGCCTGGTTCGTCACCAGCGTCACGCTGGTGCCCACGATCCTGGTGTCGGTGCCCTTCGGCGCGGTGATCTCGCTGCAGGTCGGCAATCTCACCGGTCAGCTCGGCGCCCAGTCGTTCGCGGGCGCGACCGCGGTCCTCGCGACCGTGCGCGAGGCGGCTCCCATCGCTGCGGCCCTGATCATCGCGGGAGCCGCCGGGTCGGCGATCTGCTCAGACCTCGGCGCGCGCAAGATCCGTGAGGAGATCGACGCCATGGAGGTCCTCGGCGTCGACCCGCTGGCGCGCCTCGTGGTGCCGCGTGTGCTGGCCACGATGTTCGTATCGCTGATGATCATCGGCATCGTGATCGCCGCCGGCATCGGCGGGGGCTACTTCTTCAACGTGATCGTCGCCGGGGGATCGGCGGGTTCGTTCCTGTCCTCGTTCACCACCCTGGCCACTCTCGCCGACTTGGTCATCGCCCTGGTCAAGGCGGTGATCTTCGGTTGGCTGGCCGCCATCGTCGGCTCCTACAAGGGCCTGTCGGCCGGAGGAGGACCAGCGGGCGTTGGCAAGGCCGTCAACGAGTCGGTGATCGCCACCTTCATGCTGCTCTTCTTCATCAACGCGCTCATCACCGCGGTCTACTTCCAGGTCGTCCCCCAGGCGGGTCTGTGATGTCGGCTCTCAGCGCCCTCGGCGGCGGTTTCCTCCAAGCTCGCCGCCGCCAGGTCGAGGAGTACGGCGACCAGTTGCTGTTCTACCTGCGGGCGCTCGCCTGGACGCCTCGGGCGGTCCGGCGATACAAGCGCGAGATCCTCTCGATCCTCGCGGAGGTCTCCTTCGGCGCCGGAGGGCTCTCCCTCATCGCAGGCACCGCAGGGGTGATCGCCTTCCTGGCGTTCTTCGCCGGCACGGAAGTCGGCATGCAGGGCTACGCCTCGCTGAGCCAGATCGGCGTCTCGAAGTTCACCGCGTTCATCTCGGCGTACTTCAACACCCGCGAGGTGGCGCCGCTGGTCGCCGCGATCGCGCTGGCTGCGACGGTGGGCTGCGGTTATACGGCTCGGCTGGGGTCGATGCGGATCAGCGAGGAGATCGACGCCCTCGAGGTGATGGGGGTGCCGTCGCTGCCGTACCTGGTGACGACCCGCATGGTGGCTGCGTTCCTGGCGGTCATCCCGCTCTACATCGTGGCGCTGTTCGCGTCGTACCTCTCTCCGCGCCTGATCACCACGATGATCTACGGCCAGTCCGCGGGCACCTACGACCACTACTTCCTGGTCTTCCTGCCGCCCATGGACGTCGTCTACAGCTTCCTCAAGCTCATCGTCCTCGCGGTCCTGGTGATCCTCATCCACTGCTACTACGGCTACAGCGCAGGCGGCGGTCCGGCGGGGGTCGGGCTGGCCGTCGGCAAGGCGATCCGCGCCTCGATCGTGACGGTGGTGGTCGCCGACTTCTTCCTCAGCTTCGCCATCTGGGGCTCCACCACGACGGTCCGGATCACGGGGTGAGCTGTCGATGCTGGTGATGATGCGGCGCGAGAACGACCCGCGGGAGCACTTCCGCCTCCTGGTGGCGGGGTTCGTCTACCTCGCGACGGTCTTCGGGCTGATCGCGCTGTCCATCGCGATCTACAACAAGGCCTTCACACCGGTCACGACCGTGGTCCTGCAAGCCGACCGCGCCGGCCTGCAGCTGTCCAAGCACGGCGACGTCCGCTACAACGGCGTGCTCGTGGGACAGGTCCGCAAGGTGAGCCAGAGCGGCGACACCGCACGCATCGAGCTCGGACTCGAGCCGGACGCCGCCCGCGCCCTGCCCCGCGAGATCGACGCCGACATCATGCCCACCACCCTCTTCGGTCAGAAGTACGTCGCGCTGGTGCCGTCCGGCGACGGCGGACCCACCGGCATCGAGGACGGCACGGTGGTGCCCCCGGAGCGGGTGCACACCTCCGTCGAGCTGAGCAAGGTGCTCGACCGGCTCTTCCCCCTGCTGCGCGCGGTGCGCCCGGGCGACCTGAGCGCCACCCTGGGTGCGCTCGCCACCGCACTCGACGGTCGCGGGGACGCGATCGGCGCGACGATGACGCAACTGGACGACTACCTGACCGAGATGAATGTCCACCTGCCCACGCTGCGCCAGGACCTGCGGCTGCTGGCCTCGGTCGCCGACGTCTACCGCCTCTCGACCGCGGACCTGGTCTCGGTGCTGGCGAACCTCACCGTCACCTCGGAGACTGTGGCCGCCCACGAGGACGACATCACCGACCTGTTCGGGGAGGTCCGCTCGACCGCGGACCAGGGGACCACGGTGTTGACCGACAACGAGGCCGACGCGATCCGGGCTCTCGAGCTCGGTGTGCCGTTCCTCGAGGTGATGGACAAGTATTCCCCGGAGTACGAGTGCCTCCTGCGCGGCATCGCACGCTACAAGCCGGTGTTGGCCAAGACGTTCGAGGGCGGCCGAGTCAAGCAGTTCATCGAGTTCCCCACCAACCAGACCCGCGGCTACGACCAACGCGACATCCCGGAGTACGCCGACAAGCGCGGGCCGCGCTGCTGGGGGCTGCCCGACAATCCGCCGATCCCGTGGCCCGGCCTCGACCTCGCCAACGGCACCGACATCGACTCCGAGCAGGGCCGGGGCAACAGCTACTTCCCCGGCGGCGCCACCCCGGCCCCGGGGGCTCTGGCCGGCCTTCTCGACTCCCTGTCCTCCCGCACGTCAGCGCAGCTCGGGGCCGACGACGATCAGCGTCGAGCCGCGGTGGCGACCCTCAGCCGGCGCTCCGGCGTAGGGCCTGACGTCGTACCGGCCCTGTCCGCGCTGCTCTACTCGCCCCTGGCTGTCGGCGACCGGGAGATCGGCTCATGAGCATGGACCGGCGTACTCTCTCCGCGGCTGTGAAGCTGGCGGTCTTCACCGCGGCCTCGCTCGTGGTGACCGGCACCCTGGTGGCGATCATGGGCAAGTTCGGCGGCGGCGACACCCACGAGTACTCCGCGGTCTTCACCAGCGCCACCATGCTGCAGAAGGGCGACGAAGTCCGGGTCGCCGGAGTCGTCATGGGCAAGGTGCGCGATGTGCAGATCCACGGCGACGATCACGCGAAGGTCAGGTTCACCGTCGGCGCGGATCTCGAGCTCACCGAGTCCTCCGAGGTGGAGATCCGCTACCTCAACCTCGTCGGCGACCGCTATCTGACGGTGCTGCCGGGTGATCGCCCCGAGGCGCCGCCACTCGACCCGGGGTCCACCATCCCGGCCACCCGGACGACACCGGCCCTCGACCTCACCGCGCTCTACAACGGTTTCGCGCCGCTGTTCTCCGCGCTGGAACCCAGCCAGGTCAACGAGCTCTCGCTCAACCTCGTCCGAGTGCTGCAGGGCGAGGGCGGCACGGTCGAGAGCCTGCTGCGACACACCGCATCGCTGACCTCCGCTATCGCCGATCGGGACGAGCTGGTCGGACGGGTGATCGGCAACCTCGACGAGCTGCTCGGCACCGTCGACAGTCGGCACCAGGAGCTCACCGAGCTGGTCCAGCAGCTGCGCCGGTGGGTCGGGGGACTCGCCAAGGACCGTGTGCAGATCGGTGAGTCGGTCGGGCATCTGTCCGACTTCACCAAGTCCCTCGCCCGGCTGCTCAGCGAAGGCAGGCCGCTGCTGAAGAGCGACGTCGCCCAGCTGCGGCGACTCACCTCGGTGCTGTCCCAGGAGGACACCCAGCAGGCGCTGGAGACGATCCTGAACAACCTCCCTGAGATGCTCGAGGATCAGACCCGCACCGGCACCTACGGATCTTGGTACAACTACTACGTCTGCGACGCCCAGGTGGAGATCAAGCTGCCACGTGAGCTCGGCATCTCCGATGCGCTGGTCCGACAGCTGCGCAGCTTCTCGTTCCGCTCCACCGCGGAGAGGTGCGCGTGATGCGAGACCGCACCCCGGCCCAGATCGCCCGCGTCGGCGCGGCCACCGTGATGGTGGCGCTGGTCCTCATGACGGCCGCGCTCAACCTGCAGAAGTTCCCCGGCATGCGCGGCGTCTCCTACACGGCAGAGTTCAGCGACGCCAGCGGTCTGCGGCCGGGGAACATGGTCCAGGTCGCCGGCATCCGAGTCGGACGAGTCGACGAGATCGAGTTGGCCGGCGATCGCGTGGTCGTGCACTTCGACGTCGACGCCGACGTGCGGCTCGGTGAGCGGTCACGGGCCTCGGTCGAGGTGCTCAACCTGCTCGGGGAGAAGTTCCTCGATCTCTCCCCGTCCGGATCGGGGGAGATCGAAGCCGGCGGGCAGATCCCACTGGACCGCACCGAGGCCGGCTACGACATCGTGCGCGTGTTCAGCGAGTTGGCCGACACCACCGAGGGCATCGACATCCCTCAGCTGCAGACCGCCCTCAACACTGTCGCGGACACCATGAGTCGCAGCAGCGACGAAGCCAAGGCGACCTTCGACGGCCTCTCCCGACTCTCCTCGACCATCGCCTCACGTGACGCCGAGCTGCAGTCGTTGCTGCAGCGCGCCGACGCGGTCTCCGGCCTGCTCGCCGATCGCAGCGGCGACCTGGTCGCTCTGGTCAAGGAGGGCGATCTGGTGCTGCAGGAGCTGCGTCGCCGACGCGAGGCCATCCACACCCTCCTGATCAACACCCGCACGCTCTCCCGCGAGCTCGGCGGCCTCGTCGACGACAACCAGAAGCAGATCGGCCCCATGCTCGAGGATCTCCAGGAGGTCACCGGCCTTCTGGTCCGCCGCGAGAAGGACCTCCGGGCGAGCATCCACAACCTCGGGCCCTACGTGAGCATCCTGAGCAACATCATCGGGACCGGACCGTGGTTCGACGCCTACGCCGTCAACCTGGTCGGTCTCGGCACCGGCGAGTTCGTGCCCGGACCGACGGGAGGCGGCCGATGAGCGATGTCCTGAGCGGTCGCGTGCGCCAAGTCCTGGTGGGACTCGTCGTCGTGCTGTTGGTCGCTGCCTTCCTCGCCGGTCGATCCGGTGCCGAGACGCACGCGGTCACCGCCCACTTCAGCCGGGCGGTGGCGATCTACGAGGGCACTCAGGTGCGCATCCTCGGCGTACCCGTGGGCGAGGTCACCGCCGTCGTGCCGGCCGGCAACACAGTGCGGGTCGAGATGGAGTACGCCGCGGAGCACGCCGTCCCTGCCGACGCCCAAGCCGTGATCATCACGCCCACCCTCACCGCCGACCGGTTCATCCAGCTCACTCCGGCGTGGACCTCGGGGCCGAAGCTGGCGGACGGCGCCGAGATCGGTGTCGAAGACACCGGCACCCCCGTGGAGCTCGACCGGATCTACCGCAGCCTGTCCGACCTTTCCGTCGCCCTGGGGCCCAACGGCGTGAACAAGAACGGCACCCTGGACCGCGTCCTCGACGCAGGCGTTGAGCTGCTCGACGGGCAAGGCAGCAAGGCCAACCAGACGATCCTCGACCTGTCCCGGGCCATGGAGACCTTCGGCGAGGGCAGCGGCGAGCTCTTCGACACTGTGCGGTCGCTCGACGAGTTCACCAGCTCGCTCGCCGAGAACGACGCGGCCGTCTCCCGGTTCATGACCGACCTCGGCAATGTCTCCCAACAGTTGGCAGGCGAGGGCGAGGAGCTGCAGGCAGCGTTGTCGGCGCTGGCCGGTGTGCTGGGCAAGGTGGAGCGTTTCGTCAAGGGCAACCGCCGGCTGCTGGCCGACAACGTGGCCGATCTGGCGAGCGTGCTGGAGACCGTGGCGGCGGAGAAGGTCGCGTTGGAGACCATCCTCGATGTGGCTCCGAGCGCGATGGGCAACCTGGGGGTCGCCTTCAACCCCAGGACGGGCACCATCGGCTCCCGGCTCGGTGTCCGGGGCAACGTGCTGGACCTCGACGGTCTGCTGTGCGCGCTGGTCCGCGCCCGGGACCTGCCGGTCGCTGACCAGGCCTGCCGGATCTTCGAGGCCCTCCTCGAGCCCATCCTCGCCGCACCCACCGCGGCCCGCGCCGGTGGTGAGGGCAACGGCACGGTGCGCGGCCAACGAGTCAGGTACACCGACGACTCAGAC
>JBHWSH010000205.1:0-7798 GCA_043427135.1 Marmoricola sp.
TCCTTGCGTCAACAGTATTCGACGAGCGTCAGGAGTCGGGTCCATGAGGTCGGATACGGGAGACCCCCGGGAGGGAGCCCGGGGGTCTGGGGCCCAGCCTGCGCGAGTCCGTGGGAGGGATCCCAGGCGCGGGGGTCGGGGCCGACGGGGAGGTGGGGTCCCGTCACGAGTGTCTTCGGCCGCCCACGGGTCTGACTTGAGGGCGCGAGGCCAAAGAACTCGGCGAGCGGGGTCAGTGGTCGCGAGCCTCGGCCAAGCCGACTCGCAATGACTTCGTGGCACGGCTCATCAACTGGCTGATGCGCGACTCCGAGACGCCGAGCACGCGCCCGATCTCGGCGAGGGTGAACCGCTCCCAGTAGTAGAGGGCAAGGACGATCTGGTCCCGCTCGGGGAGCGCGCGGATCGCCTTGATGAAGCCGGCAGGCAGGTCGTCGTCGGCGACACGCAGCTCGAGCTGACCGGCCAGGTGGTCGTCATCGCCCTCCACCGACTCGTCCAAACTGGCCATCCGGGTGTGCGCGGAGTCGCTGCGCTGACGGCGCACCGCCTCCACGGTGAGCTCCAGCTTCTCGGCGAGCTCTCTCTCGGTAGGGGTCCGCCCGAGCGTGCGGGTCAGCTCCTGGGTGGCGGCGTCGTGTTGCTTGACGCGGTCGCGCACCGTGCGCGGCACCCAGTCGCCGGAGCGCAAGGCGTCGACCATCGCGCCGCGGATGCGGGTCACGGCGTAGGTCTGGAACTGCAGCCCCCGCCCGGGATCGAACTTCTCCAATGCGTCCATGAGACCGATGACGCCGTCGGAGATGACGTCGTCCTGGTCGACGGACGCCGGCAGCCCCGAGCGCACGCGCCCCGCGACGTACTTCACCAAGGGCGAGTAGTGCACCACCAGCCGGTTGCGTGCCTCTGTGTCGCCCTGATCCTTGAAGCGCGTCCAGAGCTCCTGCTCCGCTTCGGTCACCGTCATGTGGAGGGGCCTTTCGATCCGTCACTCGGCGGGGATGAGGGACAGCGCCGCGCCGGGGTCGCTCCGATACCTCTCGATCAGGCATTCCGCGGCTTGATCGATGCGCGCGTGCAGCGCACGTCGGTACTCGGTCAGCTGATGCTCGGCGCGGCGGAGGGCGTCCAGCCCCCGAGCGTCCTCGCCCGGGTCGCCCGGACGCAGGTCCGACCAGACAGCAGCCACCTCGGGCAGCTCCGGCAGAGGTTCGGCCGCCCTGATCCGCTGGAGTGCGCGGCGGCGCTTCCCGCTGCCGGTGTCGCCGAGGACACGCACGAGGTCAGCGGTGCTCAGCTGGACGCCCGACTCGGCTTGAGCCGTCACGAGGTCGATGCGCGCGTGGAGAAGCCGTCGCCAGTAGGACACGCGGTCTTCCTCGGCCTCCAGGGCGGCCCGATAAGCGCGGAGCTCCGGCAACGGCAGGGCGTGCAGGTCGATGTCCGGCAGTGGAGGGTGTGTCGCCATGTGTCGTGTTCCTGTCGGCAGGCCTCAAGTCGGGGCGTTCATCACCCGATCATCTTGGCAGTTGCACGCGAACCGCCGCATCTGCGTCGGCTCCCCTTATCTGGGAGGGAGGGGGAGCCGGCCAGGGGCAGCATCGCCCGCACGGAGGGGAACAGATGGCCGGCACCGTCGAGGCAGTCGGGGTCGAAGGCGATCTCCTGTTGCGCAGCATCGCTTCCACCGCGTGCGACGCCGTGGTCGCGACGGACCTGCAGGACCGGGTGCTGTGGGTGTCGTCGACCTTCGAGAGCCAGTTCGGCTGGGAGGCACAGGAGCTCGTCGGTCGGCAGACACGGGAGTTCCTCCCGGCGGCGACGTTGGACCTGCGCTCGGATCGGCTGAGACGAGTGCTGCGCGACGAGATGGTGGTCACCTACACGGACCTGCGCCAGCGCAAGGACGGCGCTCGACCGTGTCCGTGCGGGCGAGGGCCCCCTCGAGCGTGGAACTCGTATTGGTCGGGCGCCATGGCGGCACCCGCCGCGTCGTTATCGACGATTCGCTGCTGCGTGACCGGCACGGCCAGCCGTACGCCGTCGGCGTGGTGGCCCGATCGGCGTCCGCCGACACGTCTCCGCAGTCTTCGGCATTGCGGGATCGGCGCGGCCATGCGTTGGCGGAGTCGGAGGTCGAGGGCGTCTGTCTGGCGGGTGCCGATCTGCGGATCGTCTTCGTGTCGCCCTCGGCGGCGCGACTACTGGGATACGCGGAGAGCGAGCTGCTCGACGTACCCGCCGCCTCGCTCTACCACCCGGAGGACGTCGCGAGGATCCAGCCGCTGTTGGACCGGGTCCTGGTGGCCCCACGTCACACCGAGCGGTTCACCGCGCGCATGCGGGACGACGAGGGCGCGTGGCGCTGGGTCGAACAGTCCGCGACCAACCGCCTGGCCGATCCCGACTTTCGCGCGGTCGTGCTGGAGTTGCGCGATCTCGCTCCGGTCATCGAAGGACGGCAGGAGGTCGTCCGGACCGAGCAGCTGCACCGCGCCATCGTCGAGACCGCGCAGGAAGGCATCCTCGTCGTGGCAGAGGACGGCACGACCGTGCTGGCCAATCGCAAGCTGGCTGCGTTGTTGGAGCTGCCGCTCACCGCCCTCTACGGCCGGCCCATCAGGGGAATGCTCGCCAGGACGGCGTCCGACCAGGAGACCTCGATCGACGAAGTCGACCGCTACGAGACCGTCTACGCGACACCAGGCCACCAGTTGCGTTTCCTGTCGGTGACGCGCAGCGCGCTGACCGGGCCGGGGAGTGGTCAGCCCATGGGCGCGCTCTACATGGTCTCCGACGTGACCGACGCCCGTGACGCGCAAGAGTCGCTGCGACGTCAGGCTCTGCACGACCACCTCACCGGACTGCCCAACCGAGCACTGCTGCACGACCGCCTGCGCATGGCACACGCGAGACATCGCCGCGCCGAGACGCCGAGCACTGCGATGCTCTACATCGACCTCGACGGCTTCAAGGCCATCAACGACGAGTTCGGCCACGCGGGCGGCGACCGGATCCTGTCTGACGTCGCCGCCCGGTTGATGCAGGGGATCCGCTCCACCGACACCGTGGCGCGCGTGGGCGGCGACGAGTTCGTCGTGCTCTGCGAGGACACCGGCGAGCTCGGTGCACGGTTGGTGGCCGAACGCATTCACGACGCACTCGGGCGTCCCATCGTGCTGGAACAGGGAGAGGTCACGGTGTCGGGCAGCATCGGCATCGCGGTCTCGCCGCCGGTGCCGTTCACCGATCTCGCGAGCTTCGCGGATGAGGCGATGTATCGCGCGAAGAACAACGGCGGCGGGCACACCGCCCTCCTGCCGTCGCTGGACTGAGAGTCCTCAGCCAGGCAGGTCGCGCCGCTGGGCGAGTACGCCGCACGCGAGCGCATCTTCCAGCGACACTGCACGGCTCCACAGCCAGCCCTGTCCGGCCAGGCACCCCAGGTCGCGCAGGAAGCGGGCCTGCTCCTCGTTCTCGATGCCCTCGGCGACGACCTGGACACCGATGGCGCGAGCGAGCTCGATGATCGAGGACACGATGGCCCGGCTGGTCGCGTCGGTCGCCAGCTCGGTCACGAAGCTGCGGTCGATCTTGAGCATGGTGGCGGGGAAGCGGTCGATGTAGGCCAGCGAGCTGTGCCCGGTGCCGAAGTCGTCGATGGCCACCTGCAGTCCTGCCGCACGGATCCGGCCCAGGATCTCCGCGGTGGTGGTCGGGTCGCCCATCAGCGCGCCTTCGGTGACCTCCATGACCACGTGCTGCGGGCTGAGCCCCGCCCTCCGGGTGCAGTCCACGAGGTGCGCCACCACCGAGCGATCGAGGAGGCTGCGCGGCGAGACGTTGATCGCGACGTACGCCGTCGGCGGGAGCGCGCCGGCCTCCCGCAACCTGCCGGCTCCCTCGAGCGCGTGGTGTGCGACCCAACGGTCCAGCTCTGGGGCGAGACCGGCCTCCTCGGCCAGCGGCACGAACTTTGCCGGAGGGATCGTTCCGATCTCCGGGTGGTGCCAGCGGCAGAGCGCCTCGGCGCCGAGGACGTCGCCCGACTTCAGGTCGACGATGGGCTGGTAGTGCACCTCCAAGGTGTCGGCGGAAAGCGCCTTGCGGAGCTCGGCCGCCATGAAGTAGCGATCCGCAGCCTCGGTGGCCAGTCCCTGGTCGAAGAGCCGGACCCGCTGGCGCCCGGCGCTCTTGGCGGCGTACATGGCCGTGTCGGCGTTGCGCAGCAGGTCGGCCGCGTTGTCGGGCGGCGAGAGGGCGACGCCGACCGAGACGGTGCTGTGCACCGGGCCGCCGGTCACCACGAAAGGCTCCTCGAAGGCGGCGAGCAGGTTCTCCGCTGCGGTCATGGCCCAGACGTCGGTGACGCCCTCGCACACGATGACGAACTCGTCGCCGCCGAAGCGCGCGACGGTGTCGATCGGGCGAACCGTGTTGCGCAACCTGTCAGCGACCGCGACGAGAAGCTCGTCACCGATCATGTGACCACGCGCGTCGTTGACCACCTTGAAGTGGTCGATGTCGATGAAGATGACCGCGGTGGAGTCCTGCTCGCGGGCGAGTGCCTGCTCGAGACGGTCCAGGAGGAGCGCCCTGTTGGGCAGGCCGGTGAGGCTGTCGTGCAAGGCGGCGTCGCGCAGCTCCTCCTCGAGACGGCGTGAGGCGGTGATGTCGGTGATGAGGCCGATCGAGCATTCCTGCTCGGTCTCGTCGGGGAGCGGGGCTGTCGAGAAGCTGAGCACCCGCTGCCGACCGTCAGGGTGGTCGTAGGTCAGTTCGTAGCGTTCGGGGCCCACCTCGTGGCGGTGGACGAGCTTCTGCGCGATCACCGATCCCGTCGCGCCGAAGAGGTCGGGGGCGCTGCGCTCGTAGATCTCTTCTGCGGACACTCCCAGGATCTCGCACAGCCGGTTGTTGGCGTACAGGGTGCGGCCGTCGCAGCGCACGAGCCACAGGCCTTCGTCGGCATGGTCCGCGATCGCCCGGTAGCGCGCTTCCGAGACACGGAGAGCCTTCTCCGCCTCCAGCCGGTCGGTGACGTCGCGCAGATTTGTGACGACTCCACCGATCGCGGTGTCCAAGAGGTTGCGATAGGTGCACTCGTACCAGCGGTACTGCCCGTGTGCATCGCACACCCGCAGGGTGAGGGTCCCCGAACCGCCCCCGACGACCGCGTTCTGGAAGACCTCCCGATTGCGCTCGATGTCGTCGGGATGGATGAAGTCGCTGCCGTGGCTGCCCACCACATCGGTGAGGTCGTAAGCCAGGCGGACCGCGAAGGTCGGCGAGGCGTAGACGACGGTGCCGAGCGGGTCGGCGACGATCGCGACGTCCGTGCCCTCTTGGGAGATGGCCTGGAAGAAGTCCTCCTGGACGCGCATCCGCTCCTCGGCGTCGCGGAGAGGAGTGAGGTCCTGCAGCAAGGCGACGAGTCCGAAGACCTTGCCGTGCTCGTCGCGTACGGCGGTCGCGTCCACGCGGACTGCGATCGGGCGTCCATCGGCGTGTTGCAGGATCCGCTCGACCTGACCAGTCAGCTCCGACCCGTCGAGGATGCTTCGCAGATTTCGGTCTGGGTCGACCGGTTCGGGATTGCTCGGGTGGAGCAACTCACGGCTCGCGCGACCGACGAGGTCGGACACGTCACGTCCCAGCAGGTTGCAGTAGGCGCGGTTGACCTCGACGATCCGCCCGGACGCGTCGAGAAAGACCTGGGGCACGAGCGACTGCTCGAAGCCCGCGCGATACATCGTCAGCAGATCCGGCACGCGCGCCGAACCTGCCGACCCACCTCGCAGGCCGGGATCGGATCTCATCCGCATCCCCCTGGTTGCCGTGCTGCTTCACTACGCCGCCGTCAACCATAGGCGAACTGCAGCGGAATGTACGGATCAGGCCTAAAGTCTTGTAACGGGACGCCCGATACCAGCGTGAAGACATCAGGTCAGCGCGAGCGTCCGGACTGCCCACCTCTCGACGGGTACGGGGAGGGTGAGATGAGTTCGACTCTTTACACCATCGGCACGGCCCTCGGCCGCGCCCTGGACCACCACCGCACGGTGGACCTGCTGGTGGAGGGCCAGTGGCTCAGCGGCCAGGTCGCCGGGATGGACGGCCATGGCGTGGTCCTGGACGGCGAAGGCGGCGAGCACGCCGTAGTGAAGGTCGAACGCATCTCCGTCGTGCGGATCGGCGGGACCGCTCAGTCCCGCAATGCCGAACGAGTCTTCACCGCCGGCTCCAACCCTGGGTCGGGACAACCCGCCGAGGTCCTCGAAGCGCCGACGCTGCACCCGGTCCGCACGGTCGCTTTCTGAGGCCAGTCGCGCACCCTCGCTCGACAGCGAACGCGCCCCGATGGTCGGATCGGCTCGTGTTCACCACCATGGCGACAGGACCCGTCTCACTCATGTCCGCCCGTCCGGGGCCGGACCTGGCCGCCCGCGGATGGAGCGAGACGGAGTACGTCGCACGCGGCAGCGCCGTACGCCATTCCGCCGCAGCACGGCCTGCCGACGGTCGCTGGCAGGTCGCCCGCGGCGACTCCGCTGACTTCGCGACGCGTGTGGTCGTGCGGCGCCCAACCGACCCGGCGGCGTACTCCGGAACGTTGGTGGTCGAGTGGCTCAACGTCAGCTCGGGGCAGGACGCCTCGCCGGACTGGACCTATCTGGCCGAAGAGATCATCCGCAGCGGGCACGCCTGGGCCGGAGTCTCCGCTCAGCACGCCGGAGTCGAGGGCGGCAGTGCGCTGGTGCAGGTCGAGGGGTTCGGCAGTCCTGGGCTGAGGGGAGCCGATCCCGAGCGCTACGGCGAGCTGCACCATCCCGGCGATGCCTGGTGCTACGACATCTTCAGCCAGGTCGGTGCGGCCCTGCGTGCCGGCACCGGACCGATGGAGGGACTGAGGGTCGAGCGCGTCGTCGCGGTAGGGGGGAGTCGCAGTCGGCGACCGCCCTCACGGCGTACGTCAACGGCCCGCACACACTCGTCGAGGTCTACGACGCGTTCCTCGTGCACAGCAGGGCGGGAATCGCTGCTCCGTTGGGCGAACCAGGGACGGGCCTGTATGCCGCCGGGCGTCCACACGGCGTGCCGACGCGCATCCGCGACGACCTCGCCGTACCGGTCATCGTGCTGCAGACCGAGACCGACCTGCTCGGGGACTTGAACTATCTGCCCGCCCGCCAATCGGACTCCGAGCGCCTCCGGTTGTGGGAGGTCGCGGGCACGGCGCATGCCGACAAGTTCCAGATCGGCGACCTCGAACAGCTCCTGCCGTGCTCTGACCCCATCAACCGCGGCCAGCACGTGTACGTCGTGCGCGCCGCGCTGCGCCACCTCGACGCGTGGCTGCGCGACGGGGTAGCGGCGCCCTCTGCGCCCGTCCTGCAGGTGGAGGAGGGACGCTTCGTGCTCGACGACGTCGGCAACGTGCGTGGCGGCGTACGCACCCCGGCTGTCGATGTGCCGACGTCCATGCACTCCGGCCTGGTCTCTCCGGACGCGCCGCTCTTGTGCCGGCTTCTCGGCAGGAGCGTCCCGCTGACCGCCGACGTGCTTCGCGCGCTGTACCCGTCGCGCCAGGCCTACCTGGCGGCGTACGAAGAAGCCGTGGACCATGCCGTCGCGGCTGGTTTCGTCCTGGCCGAGGACCGCGCAGCAGTGCTGGCCGAGGCCGGGGTGGTTTCGAGACACGCCCTCCGCTAGCGCTCCAGGCGTTCCTCAACCACCGAGATCCTTGGTGGTTAAGGAGCCGAGCCCCCCATGGGCGAGGCGTCTCGAAACCACAGAA
>JBHWSH010000206.1:0-3028 GCA_043427135.1 Marmoricola sp.
CTTCTCGACGACCATTCCGTTCAAGACGTGGTCACAGCTCAGGCCCTCGATGCCCTCGGCGGCGGCCCCCGGCACGAGGAAGGTGGCCATCAGGAACTTCAACCACGGCGCCATGTGGTTCGCTTTGTCACGCCCGTCATAGCTCAGGCAGCATCCTTCATCGCAGACGGTCCAGTTCGACCAGCCGTAGGGTGCCTCGCTCATGAAGCGACGCAGGACTTCGTCGTCTTCGTTAGCTACGCGAAGTGAACCCGCGTACCGGAGGAACAGTGAGCCCGAGATGCCGTTGACGATTGACTGTTCGCGCACGCCCAACGGAGGCTCGATCTGCAGGTAACCGATGAAGTCCGTCTGATAGCCCATGGATCGTAGACTTCGCCTTCTCCTTCCATCCATCAACGGTTAACGGATCGACTGTGGATAACGCAGCGGATGGGAGATCCTGAGCCGCCTAACCCCGCCCGGAATGTCCGAATCATTCCGAACTAGCATCGCCGCATGCCGCTCCGCGTCGCGCTGTCCCTCTCTATCACCTCGCTCGCGCTGGCGCTGATGCCGCTGGGATCAACGAGCGTCGCCCGGTCCGTGCCCTCGCAGTCCGGCGCCACGCCGCGCGCCTGGGCCGTCGACGGCATGCAGCAACTGACCAGGACGGCAGCACCCGAGACCCAACGAGAGGTCTCGATCAGCGCTGCTCGCGGCGAGACCGAGCCGTTCCAGATCGCGGTGCACGCCGAGGGCGGCCGGCTCACCGGCGGCGACCTCGAGGTCCAACCACTGCACGGCCCCGGCGACGCCGTCATCCCGGCGAGCGCCATCACGCGCTACCGCGAGCACTTCGTGCGCGTACGCCGGCACAGCTGGGCTTATCCGGGTGACGAGCCGTTGCCCAGACGCTGGTTCACCGATGCACTGTTGCCGTTCACCGACCCCAACACCGGTAAGCCCGCGGACTCAACCGCACCCCACGCGGCGTACCCGTATGTCGTCGAAGCCGGTCGGATGCAGCCGTTCTGGGTCGATGTCCAGGTGCCCCGTGACACCCCGGCCGGGACCTACGAAGGCGGCTGGACGGTCCGCACCGACCAAGGTGACGTCTCAGGCAGAGTCACCGTCCGGGTGCGCGACTTCACGCTGCCGCGCACGCCGGCCGCCGGATCGCAGTTCTTGATCTGGCGCAAGGGTGCGGCGGCGAAGGAGCGGCTGTTGCTGAGATTCGGCGTCCAGCCCGACAAGTACGACATCGCACGGGAGCCGGACCTGATCGACCGGGGTCTCGGCCTGGCGCCGCTCGGCTTCTGGAGCGGTGCCGACACCTTCACCTGCACGATGTGGCGACCGCCCACGCAGCGGGCGATCAACCGGGCTGCCGCGCGCCACGACCCTCGGCTGCGGCTGATCAACTTCACCGCCGATGAGATCTCCCACTGCCCCGGCCTGACCAAACGGCTCCGCACCTACGCCCGCCGCCTCCACCGTGCCGGCGCGGAGCAGCTGGTCACGATGATGCCGCGCAAGAACCTGCTAGACGACGGCACCGGACGTCGTCCGGCGGTGGACATCTGGGTGCTCCTCCCCACCCAGGCCAAGGACGTCGAGCCGGAGATGATCGAGCGGATCCGGCGTACCGGGGGCGAGCTGTGGTCCTACCAGGCGCTGGTCCAGGGCAAGCGGACGCCGAGCTGGCAGATCGACTTCCCCGCCGCGAACTTCCGCATCCTGCCGGGGTTCCTCAACGCCGCGATGGGCTACACCGGCATCCTCTACTGGGCGGTCGACTACTGGCGGCCCAACCCGTGGAACGACGTCGTGTACGCCGACAGCGGGTGCTGCTACCCGGGCGAGGGCACGCTGCTCTACCCGGGCGGGCCGGCCGGCATCCGGGGCGCGATCCCGACCACGCGGCTGGCGTGGGTCCGCGAGGGCATCGAGGACTACGGCTACGTCGACCTGCTGCGTCAAGCCGGCTGCGACCCGGCGGAGATCCTCCGCCCGGCAGCCACGAGCTGGCGGCGCTGGACCCAGGACCCCGTGGTCATCGGCGAGGTCCGCGACCGTCTCGCCGAGGCGATCGAGGCTACTGGCACCGCGGGGTGCGACGGCTGACGGTGCGCCGCTGAAAGGATCAGTGTCCGGATTGGTGTCAGTCGGTGGCACCGATCCGGACAGTGATCTGCGGCGGCGGAGTACCCCGCCACTTGACCTGTTCGAACATGTGTTCGACCATGGACCCATGTCGTCCAGCCGCTCGATCCAGCTCGATCCGGCGCGTCCGGTCGTGGAGCAGCTGCGCGAGCGGATGGCTGCCATGGAGCGTAGGCCGGCGGCCGAGCGGGTCCCTACCCTGCCGGCGCTGGCCGAGGTCCTGCCGCTGCACGCCGGGGCGACGTACGCCGTCGACTCGGCCTCGCTCGCGCTGGCGGTGGCCGCGGGGGCGTCCCAAGCCGGTGAGTGGGTCGGCTTCGCCGGCTGCCGTGACTTCGGGGCGGAGGCCGCGGCCGAGCTGGGGATGGAGCTATCGCGCACGGTGCTGGTGCCCGACCCCGGTGAGCACTGGCTGGAGGTGACCGCGGCGCTGGTCGACGTGCTGCGTGTGGTGGTCCTGCGCCCGCCCGCGTCCGTCGACGAGCGGGCTGCGTCGATCCTCGACTCGCGGCTGCGCAACCGTTCGGCTGTGCTCGTGGTGCAGGGCCACTGGCCACGGGTGGAAGCGAGGTTGAGCACCCGGGAGTCGGCCTGGAGCGGTCCGGTCGCGGGCACCGGCTGGCTGGAGCAGCGGCGCGCCAGCGTCGTAGTGCAGCGCCGTGGACGGTCGGCACGACCTGTCGACCTGAGCTGGCCGAGCGTCCACCGCCTCGACCGGCAGCACGACGTACGCCAAGCGACCGGATGAGGCTCCGATGCGCGTGATGGTGGTGTGGTGCCCCGACTGGTCGGTGGTCGCCGCGCTCGAAGAGGCCGGGGCGTCACCGCGCTCCCCCGCCGCCGTGCTCCACGCCAACGTCGTCGAGGTGTGCAACGGCCAGAT
>JBHWSH010000207.1:0-12272 GCA_043427135.1 Marmoricola sp.
TGCTTCAGGACGAGCAACCTCGACCGCCGGCAGCCCGCCGCGCAGGCTCAGCAGTCGCGCGTGCGGGTGCGCCCCTCGGCGAGATGGGCGAGCCGCCGCAGCGCCTCGGTGTTGCGCCACTTCAGCATGGGAGCGCGCATCGGCATCGGGACGAGTTTGCCCGGGCCGGCGGTGGCGTCTTCCCGCATGGTGACCAGCGTGCCGGCCCCCTGCGGCTCGAGCTCGATGACGACGGTCGCCTCACCGGCGGGCCAGGCGCGCGCCTGCAGCACGATGCGGCGTTGCGGCTCGACCTCGAGCACCTCGGTGTTGTCGTCGATGAGGCCCGGCCAGGCCCCGACCGAGTGGTGCAGCTTGGCGCCGACCGACGGCCACTCGGGGTCGACATCGCGCATGCGACTCGCGCCGACCACCCACAACGGGTAGAGCCAACCGTCCGACAGCACCTCCCAGACCTTCTCAGGAGAGGCGTCGATGGTGCGCGTGTTCGTCGTCATGGGCTTGATCTACCCGCCTCCTGTCGTGCCGTAACGCGGCCCAGATCACCCGGTCAGGAAGTCGGCACCACGGGTTCCCCGCAGTCCGGGCACTGCACGGTGTCGACGGGTTCGCTGGTCGTGCCGCGGTTGCCGCAGTACTCGCATGCCCAGTCCTGTCGGGCCATCAGACGGCACCTTCGTCGACGGACAGCTGGCCGGTGCGGTGCTTGTCGAGGTGTCGTGCGATGACCATGCGTTGGATCTGGTTGGTGCCCTCGAAGATCTGCATCACCTTCGCCTCGCGCATGTAGCGCTCGACCGGGAAGTCGCGGGTGTAGCCGTAGCCGCCGAGCACCTGCACCGCGTCCGTCGTCACCTTCATGGCGTTGTCGGTGGCTATGAGCTTGGCGATCGACGCCTCCTTGGAGAAGGGCAGTCCGCGGTCCTTGAGCCGTGCTGCGTGCAAGACCGTCGCACGCGCGGACTCCACCGCAGCAGCCATGTCCGCCAGGAGGAAGGCGAGGCCTTGGTGCTCGATGATCCGCCGGCCGAAGGTCTGCCGCTCCTTGGCGTACGCCGTGGCGTGGTCCAGGGCGCCTTGGGCCAGGCCGGTCGCGACCGCCGCGATGCCCAGCCGTCCGGAGTCGAGGCCGGCCAACGCGATCTGCAACCCGTCGCCCTCGGCACCGAGACGACGGTCGGCCGGGACGCGTACGCCGTCGAAGCGCAGCATGGTCGTGGCGGAACCGGTGAGCCCCATCTTCTTCTCCGGGGGATCGGCGACGAGGCCCTCGGCGTCGCCGGGCACGAGGAAGCAGGAGATACCTCCGCCGCGCTGGTCGTCGGTCGAACCGGTCGAGACCTTGGCCATCACCTTGTAGAAGTCCGCATGGCCGCCGTGGGTGATCCAGGCCTTGGTGCCGGTGAGGACGTAGTCGTCGCCGTCGCGCTCCGCGCGCGTGGTCATCGCCGCGGGGTCCGACCCCGCGTGCGGTTCGGAAAGGGCATAGCCCCCGAGCAGCTCCCCGCTCAGCATCTCGGGCAGCCAACGCCGACGTTGCTCCTCGGTGCCTGCGGTGAACAGCCCGAAGCAGGACAGCGCATGCACGCTGACGCCGACGCCGACGCTCGCCCAGATCGCCGAGATCTCCTCCAGCACCTGGAGGTAGACCTCGTAGGGCTGACCCCCGCCGCCGTACTCCTCGGGGTAGGGCAAGGACAGCAACCCTGCCGCCCCGAGGGTGCGGAACACGTCCCGCGGGAACGTCTCGCTCGCCTCGTCGGCGGCCACGCGCGGAGCCAGCTCCTTGGACGCGATGTCGCGGGTCAGCTCGATGAGGCTCTTGGCCTCCTCCGAGGGCAGGACGCGGTTGGCGGGCACGAGGACTCCTTCTCTCTCTCCACAGGTGGGAGGCCAACGTACGTGGAACGTCGGCGACTGCGCCTACGGTGGGCCCCGTGAGCCAGCCAGATGCCCCGTCCATCACCTTGTCCCCGCAGCGCGCGGAGGTCGCGGGCCGGGTGGTGACGGCGATGGCCGGGGCCGAGGCGCGCCTGCGGCCCGACCAGGAGACGGCAGTGGCGGCGTTGTGCGAGCCGGCCGCACGTGCGCTGGTCGTGCAGGCGACAGGGTGGGGCAAGTCGGCGGTCTACTGGGCGGCGACCGGCGTACGCCGATCGGAGGGCGCCGGGCCGACGCTGGTGGTCTCGCCGTTGCTGTCGCTCATGCGCGACCAGGTCGCCGCGGCGACCCGGGCCGGGCTCCGCGCCGCCACCCTCAACTCCTCCAACATCGACGCCTGGGCGGCGACCGAGAGCGCGCTGCTCGCCGGTCAGCTGGACGTCCTGCTGGTCTCGCCCGAGCGGCTGGCCAACCCCGGTTTCGGGCGCCGGGTCCTCGACGCTCTCACCGGACGTCTCGGCCTGGTCGTGATCGACGAAGCCCATTCGGTCTCCGACTGGGGTCACGACTTCCGGCCGGACTACCGTCGCGTGTCCGACGTCTTGCGGCGACTCAACCCCGAGACGCCGGTCCTGGCCACCACCGCGACGGCGAACGCACGGGTCACCGCCGACGTGGCGGCCCAGCTCGGCTCGACGACGTTGGTCCTCCGCGGACCGCTCGCCCGGCGCAGCCTGGAGCTCTCCGTGGTCCCCTCGACAGCTTCAGGACAAGGGCCGCTCTCTCCGCTCGAGCGCTACGCCTGGGTGGCCGACCACCTGCCGACGCTGCCCGGATCGGGGATCGTCTACGTCCTGACCGTGGCCGACGCCCATCGCCTCACCGCCGTCCTGCAGGCCACGCATGGCGCGTCCGCGCGCGTCGCGGCCTACACCGGCCAGCTCGAGACAGCCGAGCGCGAGCGCCTGGAGGACGACCTGCGCGCCAACAGGGTCAAGGCACTGGTCGCGACCTCGGCGCTCGGCATGGGCTACGACAAGCCCGACCTGGGCTTCGTGGTGCACGTCGGTGCCCCGCCTTCGCCGGTCTCGTACTACCAGCAGGTCGGGCGCGCCGGGCGCGCTCTCGATCATGCGCACGCGGTGCTGCTGCACTCGAGCGCCGACGACGGGGTCTGGGAGTACTTCGCCACCGCGACGATCCCGGTGCCCGACCAGGTGCGCCGGGTGCTGGCCGTCTTGGACAGGCAGGAGCCCGCGTCCGTGGTCGCGGTCGAGGCGCAGAGCGGTGTACGCCGCGGCCGGGTCGAGCTGATCCTCAAGCAGCTGGCCGTCGACGAGGTGGTCGAGCGGGTCGAGGGCGGTTGGATCGCCACCGGCAAGGAGTGGACGCACGATGCCGAGCACTACGACGGCGTCGTGGCCGTACGCCGGCGCGAGGCCGAGATCATGCGCGCCTACACCCGGGGCGACTCCTGTCTGATGGAGCTGCTGCAGTTGTCCCTCGACGACCCGCACGCCGGGCCCTGCGGGCGGTGTTCGGTGTGCCGAGGCGGCCTTCCCGAGAGGTTCGCCGAACGGCCCGCGAGCGACACCGTGGCGCGCGTGCGACAGCTGCTGCGCGGAGAGACGCACGTGCTGGAGCCACGGCGGATGTGGCCGGGCGGCACCTTCGGGTCACGCGGCAGGATCGCGCCCGAGGAGATGGCAGCCGAGGGACGCGTGTTGGTGCACGCCGATGCTCCCGAGTGGCGCGACACGGTCGCCACGTGGAGCGCGGGGGATGCCGCCGCGGACGCCGACGTCCTCGAAGCCGCGGTGCGGCTGATGGTCGGCTGGAAGGAGTCGTGGTCGGCACGCCCGGAGGTCGTGGTGGATCTCGCCGCAGCCGGGCGGCCGCGCCTCGCCGGCTCGGTGGCCGACCACCTCGCGGAGATCGGCAAGATGTCACGAGCGACCCTCGGCGCTCCGCCGGCAGGGCAGGACTTGCGCGAGCTGAGCTCGGCTGAGGAGGCCGCGCATTGGCGGGACGGGATCGACGTCGGCGATGCCACCCAGGTCGTGCAGGGTCGTCAGGTCCTGCTCGTCGTGGACGCCAGCTCGACCCTGTGGCCGGTCACGCTGGCCGCCGCGATCCTGCGCCGTGCCGGGGCCCGCGGCGTACTCCCGCTGCTGCTGCACCGTCGTCCCTGAGGACGCATCGCCTCAGACGTTGCGGCGGTACTGTCCGCCGACTTCGAAGAAGGCGTCGGTGACTTGTTGGAGGGAGCAGACGCGGGCGGCGTCCATGAGGACGGCGAAGACGTTGTCGCCGTTGACTGCGGCTTGTTTGAGGCGCTCGAGGGCTGCGGCTGCCTCGTCGCGATGGGTGTCGCGGAACTCCTGGACCCGGGTGAGCTGGGACTGCTTCTCTTCTTCGGTGGCGCGGGCGAGCTCGAGGGCTGGTGGTGCTTGGGGTCCGTCGGGGGCGAGGAAGGTGTTGACGCCGATGATGGGCAGGGTGCCGTCGTGTTTGCGGTGTTCGTAGAGCATCGACTCGTCTTGGATGCGGCCGCGTTGGTAGCCGGTCTCCATGGCGCCGAGGACGCCGCCGCGTTCGGAGAGCTTGTCGAACTCGGCCAGGACGGCTTGTTCGACGAGGTCGGTGAGCTCGTCGATGATGAACGACCCCTGCAGCGGGTTCTCGTTCATCGCCAGGCCCCATTCGCGGTTGATGATCAGCTGGATCGCCAGCGCGCGGCGTACGGACTCGGTGGTGGGGGTGGTGACGGCTTCGTCGTAGGCGTTGGTGTGCAGGGAGTTGGCGTTGTCGTAGATCGCGATCAGCGCTTGGAGGGTGGTGCGGATGTCGTTGAAGTCCATCTCCTGCGCGTGCAGGGACCGTCCGGAGGTCTGCACGTGGTACTTCAGCTTCTGCGACCGCTCGTTCGCGCCGTACCGCTCCTTCATCGCTACCGCCCAGATGCGGCGCGCGACCCGGCCGAGCACGGAGTATTCGGGGTCCATGCCGTTGGAGAAGAAGAACGACAGGTTCGGGGCGAAGTCGTCGATGTCCATGCCGCGGGCGAGGTAGGCCTCGACATAGGTGAACCCGTTGGACAGGGTGAACGCCAGCTGGCTGATCGGGTTCGCTCCGGCCTCGGCGATGTGGTAGCCGGAGATGCTCACCGAGTAGAAGTTGCGCACCCCCTGCTCGATGAACCACTCCTGGATGTCTGCCATCATCCGCAGCGAGAACTCGGTGGAGAAGAGGCAGGTGTTCTGTCCCTGGTCCTCCTTGAGGATGTCCGCCTGGACGGTGCCGCGGACGGTCTGCAGGGCGAAGGTCCGGATCTCCTCGGCCTCGGCTCCCGTGGGCTCGCGGCCCTCGCGCTCGCGGAAGGCGTCGACCTGCTGGTCGATGGCGGTGTTGAGGAAGAAGGCGAGGACGGTCGGCGCGGGGCCGTTGATCGTCATCGACACGCTCGTCGTCGGGTCGACGAGGTCGAAGCCGTCGTACAGCGCCTTCATGTCGTCGAGGGTCGCGACCGAGACGCCGGAGGTGCCGACCTTGCCGTAGATGTCGGGGCGCTCGTCCGGGTCGCGGCCGTAGAGGGTCACCGAGTCGAAGGCGGTGGACAGGCGGGTCGCGGGCTGGCCCTGGGAGAGCAGCTTGAAGCGGCGGTTCGTCCGGAAGGGGTCGCCCTCGCCGGCGAACATCCGCGCCGGGTCCTCGTTGTCCCGCTTGAAGGGGAAGACGCCTGCCGTGAAGGGGAAGCGGCCCGGGAGGTTCTCCCGGCGGAGGAAGGAGACGAGGTCGCCGTGGTCGCTGTACCGGGGGAGCGCGACGCGTCGGATCTCGTTGCCGGACAACGACTCCTTGGTGAGCTTTGTGTGGATCTCACGGTCGCGGATGCGGACGACCTGCTCGGGGCCCGAGTACGACTCGACGACGGCTGGCCACCCGGCGATCTGGTCGGCCGTCTCCTGCGGGAGGTCCGCGCGGGCCGCCATCGCAAGTCCTTCGAGATGTGCGGAGGTCTCACAGCCGTGCTCCTCGAGGTGCGAGGAGGTCTGCGACGAGCCTCGAGAGGACCTGACCTCCGCCGTGACCGCCTCGATCCGCTGGACCCTCCGAGCGGCCTCGGCGAGCCGGTGCGTCTCCTCGTGCCAGCCGCGGACGGTCGCGGCGACTTCGGCGAGGTAGCGCACCCGCTCGGGCGGGACGACCTGACCGATGCGGGTCGAGTGCTTGACGTCGACCGGGGGCAGGGTGCCCTCGGTCGCCTGGAGCCCCTTGTCTCGCAGGGCATCGCGGAGGTGCTGGTAGAGGGCGGTCACACCGTCGTCGTTGAAGGTCGCTGCCGAGGTGCCGAAGATCGGCATGTCCTCTGGGCGCTGGCCGAAGGCCTCTCGGTTGCGGACCATCTGCCGGCCGACGTCGCGCATCGCGTCCTCGGCGCCGCGACGCTCGAACTTGTTGATCGCGACGGTGTCGGCGAAGTCGAGCATGTCGATCTTCTCGAGCTGGCTGGCGGCGCCGTACTCGGGCGTCATGACGTACATCGCGTGGTCGACGAAGGGGACGACCGCCGCGTCGCCCTGACCGATGCCGGGGGTCTCGACGACGACGAGGTCGAAGCCGGCGGCCTTGACGATGTCGATGACGTCGGTGACGTGATCGGGCAGCTCGTGCGCACCGCGGGTCGCCAGGCTGCGGAACATCACCGGCGAGTCGCCGGTGTCCCCGATCGCGTTCATCCGGATGCGGTCGCCGAGCAGCGCGCCGCCGCCCTTGCGGCGGGTCGGGTCGACCGCGATGACCGCGATGGAGAGCTTGTCCTCCTGGTCGACCCGGAAGCGGCGCACGAGCTCGTCGGTGAGCGATGACTTGCCGGAGCCGCCGGTACCTGTGAGCCCGAGGGTCGGCACGGTGCGGGCCGCCGCCGCCTCGCGGATGCGGGTCATGAAGGCGTCGTCGAGCCGGCCGGTCTCGGCACCGGTGATCGCGCGCGCCACCGCCGCCCGGTCCCCGGAGAGGACCGCGTCGACATCTGCCTGGGACTGCTCCCAGAGGTCGACGTCGCAGGTCGTGATGAGCGTGTTGATCATCCCCGGCAGGCCGAGACGCTGGCCGTCCTCGGGGGAGAAGATCGTCACCCCGGCGTCCCGCAGCCGCTGGATCTCGGTGGGGACGATGACCCCGCCGCCACCGCCGAAGACCTGGACGTGACCGGCGCCGCGCTCGCGGAGGAGCTGGACGAGGTACTCGAAGTACTCGACGTGCCCGCCCTGGTAGCTGCTGATCGCGATGCCCTGGACGTCCTCGTCGATCGCGGCCTGGACGACCTCGGCGACCGAGCGGTTGTGGCCGAGGTGGATGACCTCGGCGCCCTGACTCTGCAGGATGCGCCGCATGATGTTGATCGACGCGTCGTGCCCGTCGAAGAGCGCGGACGCGGTGACAAAGCGCACGGGGTGGGTCGGCGTGTGCAGGGCGGGACGGGCAGGCGCCTCGGCGGTCATGGGGGTCCTCGTCGACGGTCGGCGACGCGACGTCTCGTGGACCTCGCGCCGGTGCGAGCAGCAGGCGCCTTGTGAGCGCCGTCACCCCATGATGCCGAACGCTGCGCGGTCCCGGCCAATCCGCCAGACGAAGGGGGAGCCGAGCGGCTCCGCCTTCGCCTCACCTGGTCAGAAGTCCTCGTCGACGCCCACCGAGCCGCTCACCCCCACCTGGTAGGCCGAGACCTTGCGCTCGAAGAAGTTCGAGAGCTCCTGCACGTCCTGCAGCTCCATGAAGGCGAGCGGGTTCGACGACCCGTCGATGATGGGGAGCCCGAGCCGCTGCATCCGCCGATCGGCGACGTGCTCGGGGTAGCTGCGCATGTCGGCGACGGACAGCCCGGCGACGCCGCCGCCAAGGAGGTCCTCGGCGAACTGCGCCTCGGCCTCGACTCCCTCGATGAGCATCTGCCGTACCTGCGCGGCCATCTCGTCGTCGAAGAGGTCCGGCTCCTCCTCGCGGACCGTGTCGACGACGCTGAACGCGAAGTCCATGTGCATCGACTCGTCGCGGACCCAGTTGGTCCCCGACGCGAGCCCGTTGAGCAGGCCGCGCGAGCGCAGGAAGTAGACGGAGGCGGAGGCACCGTAGAAGAAGAGCCCTTCGATGACCGCGGTGAAGCAGATGAGGTTGGTGCGCGCCGACACCTGGCGGCTGGCCTTGCCGGCGGCCTCCGCCGCGCGGTAGGCCTCGTCGAAGGCGGGCCCCCACAGGTCGACGAGCTCGGGTGCCTGGTCGGGGTCGATGAGCGACCACAGGTCAAGCGGCGCGGATCAGGAGGTGGCCAGGACGCCGAGCCCGGCTGCCGCCGTGCAGAGCACGACGGACAGCGCGAGGTTGACCATCGCGTGCCGTCGCTCGAGGTCGCGCCAGGTCTGAGCCACCTCGAGCGCGTGGGTGCTGAAGGTCGTCAGCCCGCCGCACAGACCTGCGCCGACGAGCGGCATCACCCAGTCCGGCCGCCCGCCCCATCCCGCGATCAGGCCGAGGAGGAATGACCCCGTGACGTTGGCGAGCAGGGTGCCGCCTGCCGGGGTCGCCCCCTTCGCCCTGGCCCGGGTCGAGAGCTGCCAGCGCAGCACGGCGCCCAGCCCACCACCGACCGCCACGAGCAGCGCACTCACGTCGCAACCTCCTGCTCGGTGAGCAGCCGCTCACCGGTGATCAGCCCGAGTGCGCAGGCGCCGACGCCGAGGACGACCGTGGCCGCGACGTACCCGACGGCGACGACGGGGGAGAGGCTCACCGTGTCGAGGGCGAAGGCCGAGTAGGTCGTCCACCCGCCGAGCAAACCCGTGGCGACGAACGGGCGGATCCATGCCGGCGACTCGCGGTCGGCGATCCAGGCGATGAGCAGACCCATGACCAGCGCGCCGGTGACGTTGACGAGGAGCGTCCCCCACGGCCACCCGTCAGCAGCCTCCGGCAACGCGCCGGCGAGCGCCCACCGGCCAAGGGACCCCAGCGCGCCGCCGGCGGCGACGGTGAGGACCACTCCCCGAGGCCCGCCCGCAGGTCTCGAGGCTCCTCGCTGCGCTCGTCGCACCTCGACCGACGGCGGGAGCACGGGTCAGGCCCGGCGTGTCTCGAGGAAGTCGGCGATCCGCCCGATCGCCTCGGTGAGGACCTCCTCGTCGGGCAGGCAGACGACGCGGAAGTGGTCGGGCTCGAACCAGTTGAAGCCGGTCCCGTGGGTCACGAGGATCTTCTTGGCCCGGAGCAGGTCGATGACGAAGGACTCGTCGTCCTCGATCGCGTACACCTCCGGGTCGAGGCGAGGGAAGCAGTAGAGCGCCCCGCGGGGCTCGACGCACGAGACGCCAGGGATCTCGTTGAGGAGCCGGGAGGCGAGCTTGGCCTGCTCGTAGAAGCGCCCGCCGGGGACGATGAGCTCCTCGATCGACTGGTAGCCGCCGAGCGCAGTCTGGATCGCGTGCTGCGCGGGGACGTTGGCGCACATCCGCATGTTGGCGAGCAGGGTGAGACCCTCGAGGTAGTCCTCGGCCATGTGCTTCGGGCCGGAGATCATCACCCATCCGGCGCGGTAGCCGCACACCCGGTAGGCCTTGCTCAGCCCGGAGAACGTGAGGCAGAGGACGTCGTCGCCGCAGAACTCGGCAGCATGCCTGTGCACCGCGTCGTCGAAGATGATCTTCTCGTAGATCTCGTCAGCCATGACGACGAGGTCGTGACGCCGCGCGATGTCGACGAGTCCCTTGACCGTCTCCTCGCTGTAGACCGCCCCGGTGGGGTTGTTCGGGTTGATGATGACGAGCGCGTGGGTGTTCTCGCTGATCTTCGACTCGATGTCGGCGAGGTCGGGGTCCCAGCCGTTCTCCTCGTCGCAGCGGTAGTGGACCGGGGTGCCGCCGGCCAGCGCGACCGCGCCCGTCCACAGGGGGTAGTCCGGTGCCGGGACGAGGATCTCGTTGCCGTCGTCGACGAAGGCCTGCAGGACCATCGAGATGAGCTCGGAGACGCCGTTGCCGATGAAGACGTCCTCGACGGTGGTGTCGCGCAGCCCGCGCGACTGGTAGTACTGCGCGACCGCGGTCCGCGCCGAGTAGATGCCCTTCGAGTCGACGTAGCCCTGCGAGCTCGGCAGGTGGCGGGTCATGTCGGCGACGATCGCCTCGGGCGCCTCGAAGCCGAAGGGGGCGGTGTTGCCGATGTTGAGCTTGAGGATCTTGTGCCCCTCGGCCTCGAGCCGCTGAGCCTCGACGAGGATCGGCCCCCGGACGTCGTAGCGGACGTTCATCAGCTTGCGGCTCTGGCGGATCGTGCGCATGGCGTCATCCTCGCAGGCGATCTCGCGGAGACGCACCCAGGTTTCGCCCGCCGCCGCTAGGGTCCCCGCATGACGGCAGCGCTGCCAGGTCGGGTCCGACGCGGCTACGGGCTGGGGTCGGTCGCGACCGGCTCCTTCGGCACCGTGCCCGGGCTGCTCCTGCTGCCTTACCTCACCGACCGGCTCGGGGTCGCTGCCGGCCTGGCGGGTCTGATCGTCCTGCTGCCCAAGGCTTGGGACGTCCTGCTCAACCCCGTCGCCGGGCGGATCTCGGACCGTCTCGAGCACCCGGAGGGGCGCCGCCGCCCCTTCCTGCTGCGGGCCGGGGTGCTGCTCGCCGTGCTCTTCGCCCTCCTCTTCGCCGGACCGACGGGCTCGACCGCGCTCGGTGCGGTGTGGGTCGCCGTCCTCTTCCTCGCCTGCGCCACCGCGTACGCCTTCTTCCAGGTCCCGTACGTCTCGATGCCGGCCGAGCTGACCCGCGACTACACCGAGCGCACCCGCCTCATGACGTGGCGGGTGGCGGTGCTCGCACTGGCCATCCTCGTGAGCGGCGGCCTCTCCCCGGCGATCCGTGACACGGTCGGCCCGGAGTGGGGGTACCGCGCCGTCGGCGTCTTCGTCGGCGGGCTCATCCTCGCCGGTGCCCTCGGTGCGGGTCCGGCTCACCACCGGAGACGGGGTCGGTGTCCCCGCCGTCCTGCGGCGGGTCCTGCGGGTCCGCGGGGACCTCGACCTCGATGAGGCAGGTCGACGTCGCCTCGTCCCACTTCTGGCAGCCGGCAGGAGGGTCACCGAGGGTGAAGCCCGCCAGGGGGAGGACGACGAGCACCGCCAGAGCGAGGGCGGCGACCCGTGAGCGCAGCGTCAGCACGTGGGTCCACCGTCCTCGAGGCCGCTGACGAACCAGGCGTCCGCCTTGGCGTCGTGGACCACGGTGTAGGTGTGGAGGACGCGCTCCTGACGATCGTCGGCGACGACGGAGTCGCCGGTGCCGTCGACGACGTCCAGGTCGGAGTAGTCGATGCAGGCCGACACCTTCGCCTCGTCCTTGCGTGACGAGGTCTGCCGCACGTCGTCAAGGCCGGTGGTGCCCTTGGAACGCCAGCCCTTGGACCGGTAGATCGTCAGGGTCTCCATCTTGTCCTTGCGCGCGTCGCCGCGGGCCACCTGGGACAGCTGGGTCAGGTCGCCCCGCGGGGACCGGGCCAGCTTGTCGCTCATCTCGACGAAGGCGACGACGGCTCCGGTCGCCGTGCTCTGGTCCGCCGTCGGCTTCGAGGCCGTGGGCTCCGACGAGGTGGACGAGGACGTGGAGGCGCTGGACGAGGTGCTCGTCGAGCTGGTGCCGTCGGTGTCGCCACCATCGCCTCCGCACCCCACGAGGAGCAGGACGGCTGCCGCCCCACCCACGAGCCCACGCACGCGTGGCATGTCATCTCCCCTGTCATCCCATCCCGAAGGTCGCGCCGCCAGGAGTCTAGTGGTCCCCGCGCAAGCTCCCGACACCGTGGGCACCGCGCCCTTGTCACTGTCCCCGCGCGGACAATACGAGGGTGTCGGAGCCCTCGACGAGCCAGGCCTGGGCGTCCCAGCCGTCGTGGTCGAGATCGGGCACAGCGGCCAGGCGCCCGTCCGGGACCTCGGCGGCGACGTCCGGAGTCAGGTCAGGTCGCTGGCCGGACGGGGGCTGCGCGTCGCGGCGCATCGTGTCGGCCACCTGCGGGTCGAGCTCGACCACCGCGTCGATCCAGTAGGACGTCGGTCCGGGCACCCGGTCGTCACCGAGCGTCCCCGACTCCCACTGCGCCGAGAGCGGTTCGCCGAGGGCAGGGAACCGCTTCGTGAGCGGTTCCAGCTCGGTGCGCATCCCACGCTCGTCCACGTTCTTCACAGGCCCGTCCGAGCGGCCGACCATCGCCACCTTGCGGCCGTCCTCCGCGGCGGCGTCCAGGATCTGCTGGACGCGGTGCACGTGGGAGGAGAAGCAGGCCACGATGATCCGGCGCCGAGCCTTGTGGAAGACGCGCTCGATGGCCGGGACGACCTGCTTCTCCGG
>JBHWSH010000208.1:0-7729 GCA_043427135.1 Marmoricola sp.
CTTCTCTCGCCCGACGCCGGACCGGCGGCGATGCGCTACACCGAGTGCCGACTCGCGCCGGCGGCCTTGTCGATGGTGCAGTCCATCGACGAGGAGACCGTCGACTTCAAGCCCAACTACGACAGTCGTGAGCTCGAGCCGACCGTCCTGCCCGCAGCCATCCCCCACCTGCTCGTCAACGGGGCCTCCGGCATCGCGGTCGGCATGGCCACCAACATGGCACCGCACAATCTGGTCGAGGTCGTGCAGGCGCTGCGTCACCTGATCACCCACCCCACCGCCGGCCTGGACGCGTTGATGCGGTTCGTGCCCGGCCCCGACCTGCCGACCGGCGGCAAGATCATCGGCCTCGACGGCATCCGCGACGCCTACGAGACCGGACGCGGCACGTTCAAGATGCGGGCGACCGCGCGGATCGAGTCGGTGACGCCGCGCCGCAAGGGCATCGTGGTCACCGAGCTGCCGTACGGCGTGGGGCCGGAGAAGGTGATCGAGCGGATCAAGACGCTCGTGCAGGGCAAGAAGCTGCAGGGCATCTCCGACGTCAAGGACCTGACCGACCTCGAGCACGGACTCCGCCTGGTCATCGAGGTCAAGAACGGCTTCAACCCCGAGGCGATCCTCGAACAGCTGTACAAGCTCACGCCGATGGAGGACTCCTTCGGCATCAACAACGTGGCGCTCGTGGACGGCCAGCCCCGCACACTGGGGCTCAAGGAGCTGCTCGAGATCTACCTGCGACACCGCTTCGATGTCGTACGCCGCCGCTCCGCCTACCGCCGCGCCAAAGCCGCCGACCGCCTCCATCTCGTCGAGGGCCTCCTCATCGCGATCCTCGACATCGACGAGGTCATCCAGCTGATCCGCACCAGCGACAACGCCACCCTCGCCAAGGACCGGCTGATGTCGGTCTTCGATCTGACCGACCCGCAGGCCAGCTACATCCTCGACATGCAGCTGCGCCGGCTGACGAAGTTCTCCCGCCTGGAGCTGGAAAAGGAAAAGGACGAGCTTGCCGAGACGATCGCCGGTCTCGACGCGATCCTCAACGACGAAGCCGAGCTCCGCAGAGTGGTCTCCGCCGAGCTGGCCGACATGGCAAAGGCACATGGCACGCCGCGACGTACCGTCCTCCTGCAGTCGGCCGGCCAATCGGTGTCCGCGGCCGTCCCGCTCGAGGTCGCCGACGACCCGTGCTTCGTCTTCCTCTCCTCTGCAGGCCTGCTCGCCCGGACCACCGACGTCGAACCCCCACATGCCGGCGGCGACCGCACCAACCACGACGTCGTCGTCTCCGCGGTGCGGACGACCGCTCGCGGCCAGGTCGGCGCGGTCACCACCACCGGACGCGTGCTGCGCCTCGACGTGCTGGACCTGCCGACCCTGCCTCCCACCGCCAACCACCCGCACCTGCAGGGCGGCGCGCCCGTGGACAGCTTCCTCGCTCTCGACGGCGGGGAGGCGGTCCTGGCGCTCTGCGCGCTGCGTGCCGACGGCCCCGGACTGGCGCTCGGCACCCGGGGCGGCGTCGTCAAGCGGGTCACTCCGGAGGTCCTCAACCGCGACGCCTGGGAGATCATCCGCCTCGCCGACGGCGACAGTGTCGTGGGCGCGGTGGAGCTCGCCACCGGCGAAGAGGAGCTGTGCTTCGTGACGAGCGACGCCCAGCTGCTCCACTTCCCGGCCGCGGCGGTGCGGCCGCAAGGACGCAGCGGCGGCGGCATCGCGGGCATCCGCCTGAGCGCAGGCGAAGCGGCGGTCTTCTTCGGCGCGGTCGACGGCGACCGAGAGGCGCACGTCGTCACGGTCTCCGGATCCGCCGCCGCCCTTCCCGGCACGGAAGCCGGGTCGGTCAAGGTGACTCCGTTCTCCGAGTACCCAGGCAAGGGCCGTGCTACCGGCGGTGTGCGCTGCCACCGCTTCCTCAAAGGGGAGGACACGCTGGTGCTCGCCTGGGCCGGCAACGCCCCCGCGCGCGCCTCTGCCGCCTCGGGCACGCCCGTCGAGCTGCCTGATCCCGTGGGGCGCCGGGACGGTTCCGGAGAGCCGGCCTCCCAGCCGATCGCCGCGGTCGCCTCCCCCGTCCATGACAGGCTGCAGACATGAAGTCGTCCCACGGGTCCCGCCCGGCCCCTCGCCGTACGCCGCTCCGGCACCTCGGCGTAGCGCTCGCCACACCGCTCTTGCTGCTCGCGACCGTTGCGTGCAGCAGCGACTCGGACGAGATGTCCCCCGACGAGGCGCTGGCCTCCGCCAAGGAGCAGCTGGACGAGACCTCGGGTGTCGAGCTGTCGTTGTCGACCGACAGCCTTCCGGCCGGGGTCGACGGCGTCCTCGAGGCCACCGGGACCGGCACCCGCGCACCCGCCTTCGAGGGCGAGCTGACCGTGCGGATCCAGAGCGTGACCGTCGACGTGCCCGTCGTGGCCGTCGACGGTGTGGTCTACGCCGAGCTGCCGTTCACCTCCAAGTTCTCCGAGATCGATCCGTCCGACTACGACGCACCGGACCCTGCGCAGCTGATGGACCCCGAGGCGGGCATCTCCTCGTGGCTGACCGCGGCTACCGGCGTCGAGACCGGCGAGCAGACCCGGGACGGTGAGGACGTGCTGACCGGCTACACGGGCACGCTGCCAGGTGCGGCCGTGGCCGACGTCATCCCCAGCGCCGATGTCGACGCCGACTTCCCCGCCACGTTCTTCCTCGACGATGCGCAGCAGTTGCGCCGGGTCGAGGTGACCGGCCCGTTCTACGCCGGCGGTGCGGACGTCGCCTACACCGTCTCTCTCGACCGCTACGGCGCCGAAAAGGAGATCGTCCGGCCGTGAGCCGCACGGACGCGGAGTCGGCTTCGGCCGTCGACCCCGTCGGTCGGGTCCTGCTCGGGCTCGCCGCGGTGGCGGTGGCGTTCGCCGCCGCCGACAACTACGTGGTAGTCCTCGCCCTGCCGGACATGATGGCCTCCTCCGGTTTGTCCGCGGAGGACCTGCAACGCGGGGCGCCGATCATCTCCGGGTTCATGCTCGGCTACATCGGGGTCCTGCCCCTGATCGGGAGGATCGCCGACCTCCGCGGCCGGCTGCCCGTCCTGGTCGGGTCGCTGGTGGTGTTCGCGCTCGGCTCGCTGGTGACCGCCGCGGCGTACGACTTGAACTCGGTGGTCGCCGGACGCGTGCTGCAAGGCCTGGGCGCCGGCGGCCTCCTGCCCGCCACCCTGGCGCTCGTCGCCGACCTCTACCCGCCGCACCGGCGCGGGGTGCCTCTCGGCGTGGTGGGCGCGGTGCAGGAGTTCGGCAACGTCGTGGGCCCGGTGTACGGCGCGCTGGTGCTGGCGTTCGCGAACTGGCGGACCATCTTCTGGATCAACCTCGCCGTCGGACTCGTCCTGGCCGTGGTGATTCGGCAGAGCCCATCGCGCAGCGACAACGCACCCCGTCGGCGGCTGGACCCATGGGGTCTGGTCCTCAGCGCCGGCGTGCTGCTCGCCGTACTCCTGGTGATGCTGCGGCCGGAGGCCCTGGTGCACGACATCACCTGGGGACTGGCGTTCCTTTCCGTGGCGGGCGACTCGCGCTGGCTCTCCCCGCTCGCATTGACCGCGCTGGTCCTGCTGGCGTTGCTCGTGTGGCGCTGCCTGACCGCTGCTCGGCCGCTCGTCGATCTGCGGTCGTGGGCTGCGCTCGCCCGGCAGGTCGACGTGCCCGGATCGGCTCTGCTCGCCCTGGCGCTCGCGGGGGTCATCGTCGCGTTCGGAGGCGCGGACCCCCAGGTCTCGATGCTCGCTCCCGGCGGCATCTGGATGCTGGCCGGAAGCGCGTTGGCCACCGTCGCGTTCTGGCAACGCAACCGCACCGCGCGCAGTCCCCTGGTCCCTCCGGGCGCCGTCGCTGCCACCCCCGCCTGGGGCGCCATGGTCGTCAGCCTCTTCATCGGCGCCGCCCTCGTCGCGGCTCTGGTCGACATCCCGATCTTCGCGCGGCTCACCATCTATCCCGACTCGCAGGTGCTCGCGTCGCTGGTGCTGGTGCGCTTCCTGATCGGCCTGCCCCTGGGGGCCGTCGCCGGCGGCTGGCTGACCCACCGGATGCCGGCGGGCGTCGTCACACTGATCGGCATGCTGCTGGCCGCGGGTGCGTTCTTGGAGATGTCGCGCTGGGGGCTGACCACCCTGGAGAACCCGTGGACGACGGTGCCGCTGGTCCTGGCAGGCACCGGCATCGGACTCTCGATGGCACCTGTCAACGCAGCGCTGCTCGCCTCGACCGCTTCGGCCGTGCACGGCGTCGCTTCGGCGCTGCTCATCGTTGCCCGGACGGTCGGCAAACTGGTGGGCATCAGTGTCCTGACCACGCTCGGCCTGCGCCGGTACTACGCCGGGCAGGACGACCTGCCCACACCACAATCGGTGTGTGACGGCAGCAGCCGTTGCTCGGAGTTCAACCTCATCCTGCGGGAGGCCGGTTTGACCCAGCTGCACACCATCTTCATCGGTGCCGCGGTCTGCTGCCTCATCGCCGGGCTGGTCGCGGTCGTCCTCCTGCGCGGCGCCGACACTCGGGCGGTGCGCACCTCCGCGCTGGAGACGGGGGTCGGATGAGACGCCCGGACGCCTGCAGCCTGCAGTCGCTCCGCGCCGAGGAGCCCCTGGTCGGCTCGGCGCCGACCGCCGTCGCCTGGCTCGCTCTCGAGCAGCCCGGCCCCTGGGGCGCCAAGGCGTTCACCCAGAGCCATCTCGACCAGGCCCTCGGGGCTGCCCTGGAGGCACGTGCGACCGCGGCCGGCGTACGCCCGGTGCTGATCAGGCGTCCCGGACGGCATGCCGATACGCGGACAGCGCCGCGGTTGGTTCTCCTGGCGCACACCGTGCCCGGCGCGACCTGGCTGCTGCACGGCACGGTGGCCGACCCGGCGCAGGTCCTCGACGCCGACCTCGACGCCCTGGCCGCCGGCGATGCTGACGCAGTAGCCCAGTCCCTGCCCGGGCTCCGCCACTGCGTCGAGGCGCACCTGCTGGTCTGCACCAACGGCAGCCGGGACGTCTGCTGCGCGACCGAGGGCCGGCCCGTCGTCGCCGCCGCAGCCGCCGTCCGACCAGGCCGCGTGTGGGAGGTGACCCATACGTCGGGGCACCGCTTCGCCCCGGCGACCGTGCTTCTGCCCAGCGGGGTCCTGCACGGTCGCGTCCCTCTCGACGGGGGTGCCCGCCTGCTCGACGACGCCGACGTCGGGCTGCTCACCCTCGCCGGGTTCCGGGGCCGCTCGACCTGGCCCGCGGCCGGGCAGGCAGCCGAGGACGCAGTCCGCGCCGCGACGGGAGAGCGCGATCTCGACGCGCTCGTCGTACACCGCGACGGCGACGCCTGGCAGGTGGCGCATCGAGACGGTCGCCGCTGGCGCGTCCAGGTCGGGACCGAGGAGACGGCGGCCGAGCGGGCGGAGTCCTGCGGCAAGCCCCCGCTGCCCATGCGGCGCCACGTGGTGGGCTCGGTCGAACTCCTGGACTGAGCGCCGCTACTCTCGCGGGCATGACAACGGCTGACTTCGACGACCTGCTGCAGGCCAACCGCGACTTCGCCGCCTCGTTCGACCTCGCCGGGTTCGACGGCGTGGCCCACGCGGGCGTGGCGATCGTGACCTGCATGGACTCGCGCATCGACCCGCTCGGCATGCTCGGTCTCAAGCCCGGCGACGCCAAGATCTTCCGCAACCCCGGCGGCCGGGTCACCGACCAGGCCCTCGAGGCGTTGGTGCTGGCGGTGCACCTGCTCAATGTCGACCGCGTGCTGGTGGTGCCGCACACCCGCTGCGCGGTCGCCAGCAACAGCGAGGAGGAGCTGCGCCGCCGAGTGGAAGCTTCCGCCGGCGTCGACGCTGCTTGGCAGCGCTTCAACGTCGTCAACGACCAGGTCGCCGCGCTGGGTGAGGACGTGCACCGGGTGACCTCGCACCCCCTGGTGCCCGACACGGTGAAGGTCGGCGGCTTCATCTACGACGTGGACACCGGGCTGCTGGACCGCAAGGTCTGAGGCGTACGTCGACGTGCGCCTCGAGCTCCGCACCGCGGTCTCTGCCGCGCCCGCCGAGGTGTGGGCCCGCGTCACCACGTCGGAGGGCATCGACGACGAGCTCCGACCGCTGCTGCGCATGCGCTTCCCACGTCGCTGGCGAGGCCGCACGCTGGAGCAGGTGCCAGTCGGCGAGCCGCTCGGTCGTGCCTGGCTGCTGCTCTTCGGCGTCCTCCTCGTCGAGTACGACGACCTGACCCTCGCCGAGGTGCACCCGGGACGCTCCTTTCACGAGCGGTCGACCATGCTGCTGATGTCGCAGTGGTGGCACGACCGGGAGGTGCTCGATCACCCGTCGGGATCCGAGGTCGTCGACACGCTCACCTTCGAGCTCCGCGGGCCGCTCACACCACTCACACCGGTCGCCGCTCGGATCGTCACCGCTCTCTTCACCCACCGGCACCGGCGCCTCCGCCGCCACTTCGCCCCCTGACCGGCCGGCCAAGCCCTGAGGACGGGAGCGTTTGTCGTGCCAGGTACGACAAAGTCTCCCGTCCTGAAGACGACCAGCACAGACAGCCGTGGAACCGCCGAGCATCAGGATGCGTCCTACCTGCATGAGAACGACGCTCGCAGTCACCATGGTCCTCGCCGCGCTGGTCCCCGTGGCCGGAGCGGCTCCCGCCCACGCCCTGTCGTGCGTGGGTCCGGACGACGCCATCGCCGACGCCGATCAGGTCTTCGCGGGGCGGATCGCGGACGCGGCGCAGGGAACGGTCCTGATCGAGGTCGACGAGATCTGGAAGGGCGGCCCCGTCGAGCGGCGGGTCTGGCTGCGGGTCGACCTCCCGGAGTGGTCGGCCTGGGCCGGACCCGACGGCGGGGTCCCGGACGGCTACAGCTCACCAGAGCAGTGGGCGTTCGCGCCGTCGAACCGCTCGGTGAACCCGTGCTCGTCGTGGCGCGTCTCGGACGTCCGGGAGCACGCGCCCGATCGACCCCTCCCGCCGGTCGCCGACGGGACTCTTGATCACGAGCGGGAGGCGCCGGCGCCGAAGGAGCAGAACGACGGCCGCCTCGTTGCCGCGGCCGCTGGCGGGCTCGGCGGTGGCGGCGTGGCTGCGGCCGTCGTACTCCTGCTGCTCAGGCGTCGATCGCCTCTGCGTCGATCTCGAAGGCCCCTGCGACGATGAACTCCTTGCGCGGCGCCACTTCGCTGCCCATGAGGAGCTCGAAGATCCCGGCCGCCGCCTCGGCGTCGTCGACGGTGATGCGCCGCAGCGTGCGATAGCGCGGGTCCATGGTCGTCTCCGCCAGCTGGTCGGCGTCCATCTCACCGAGTCCCTTGTAGCGCTGCACCGGGTCCTTCCAGCGCAGGCCCTTCTTGGTCAGCTCGGCCAGCTTCCGCTGCAGCTCGGCGTCGGAGTAGGTGTAGACGTACCGGTCCATCCCCTTCTTGGGGTTGGTCAGCTCGATGCGGTGCAGCGGCGGCACCGCGGAGAAGACCCGACCCGAGAGGATCAGGTCGGGCATGTACTTGAAGAACAGGGTCGTCAACAGGGTGCGGATGTGGGCGCCGTCGGAGTCGGCGTCGGCCATGAAGATGATCCGGCCGTAGCGGGCCTGTTCCACGTCGAAGGTCCGGCCCGACCCGGCCCCCACGACCTGGATGATCGAGGCGCACTCGGCGTTCTTCAGCATGTCCCCGACGGATGCCTTACAAA
>JBHWSH010000209.1:0-8823 GCA_043427135.1 Marmoricola sp.
CGGCTCACGCCACAGCCCGACGAAAGATCGAGGCTAGCCCTCGAGGACCGCGGTGATTGCGGAACCGGGTATGCCTCGGCACCTATGGGGTAGGGGTGCGGCAGCCCCACCACCAACCTCACGATGGAGAGCCCATGTCCAGCACCGACCATCTCGATGTCGTCGACCTGCTGAAGCAGCAGCATGAGCACATCCGCTCGCTGTTCACCGCGATCGACAACGCCTCAGGTGAGGCCAAGCAGGAGAGGTTCGAGGAGCTGCGGGCCTTCCTTGCAGTGCACGAGACCGCCGAGGAGCTCGTCATTCACCCGGCCGCTCGCCTCGCCGAGGGCGGCAACGACGTCGTGGACGCCCGTCTCGAGGAGGAGACCGAGGCCAAGAAGATGCTCGCCGATCTCGATGGCATGAAGGTCACCGACCTCGGCTTCGCCGAGCGACTCGCCTCTCTGCGCGTGGCTGTCCTGGCTCACGCCGAGGCCGAAGAGCAACAGGAGTTCCCGCTGCTGCGCGCCGACAACGACGACAAGACGCTGCGTCGGATGGCGACCGCTGTCCGTGCCGCCGAGGCGATCGCGCCGACGCACCCGCACCCGTCCGTGGGCAGCTCGATGACCACGAACCTCATGGCCGGCCCCCTCGCGTCCCTGATCGACCGCACCCGCGACGCCGTCAAGGCCGCCCTGAAGGACTGAGGTCCGGGTACTCGGCCAGACCCGGACGCTTTCCGACGTACACGCTCTATTCCGGGTCGGTTCTCGACGTTTTCGTCGGAAAGCTCGCCCGGCATTGCGTTGACCACTGAGGTCGATCGGCGCGCAGCCCGCCTTGCATACTGTGGACCACGTTGACGAGTACGGAAGGCGGCTTCACTTGCGCCAGGACGAGGCTGCCGTCGTCGCTGCCGTTCTCGCCGATCCGGTGTGCCGAGCCATCCTCGACCGAACTCCGAGATTGGGGCTCTCGGAGTGGTGGCTGACCGCTGGCGCCGTTTTCCAGAACATTTGGAACGCGGTCGAAGGACGAACACCTGGCTACGGAATCAACGACTACCACGTCTTCTACTTCGACAACTCCGACCTCTCGTGGGAGGCGGAAGATCGTGTCATCACAGCCGCCGCGGAGCTGTTCGGCGACGTCGCCGCCAATATCGAAGTGCGAAACGAAGCCCGTGTACATCTCTGGTACGAAGCGAGGTTCGGCAAGCCTGCGGAGCCCTTCGTCAGCGCGACCGACGCCATCGACGCGTTCGCGTCGACCACCTGCTCCGTTGGCGTTACCCGCGACGCCCAAGGTCTGCGCGTCTACGCCCCGTACGACTTGACCGATGTATTCGCGATGCACATGCGGCCTCACCGTCGACTCGCCCCTCGAGAGGTCTACGAGACCAAGGTCCGGGAATACGCAGCACGCTGGCCGTCCCTCTCGCATGAGCCTTGGTGACGGCGCTTTGGTCCGCGCCATGGTGCCCGCCGCGCACCGTTGGCGGCTGGACATGCGCTGGTCCTTCGGTGTCCGAGGGGGGACTTGAACCCCCACGCCCTTTTGGGGCACTAGCACCTCAAGCTAGCGCGTCTGCCTATTCCGCCACCCGGACGAGTGACCGCCCCGCGGGTCTCCCGGGGGACGTGCGGCGGCAACTCTAGCAAAGGGCAAGGGGTTTCCCGTCACCGGTGCGGGCCGGTCATGATGGAGCGATGGAGACGCTTCCGCAGGCTGCCGAGGACGAGGTCGTCGAGCTGTGCCGCGACCTGATCCGCATCGACACGACCAACGCGGGCGACTCGTCGGGACCCGGCGAACGCAAGGCCGCCGAGCACGTCGCGGCCCTGCTCGACGAGGTCGGGATCGAGTCCGAGCTGCTCGAGTCCGAGCCCGGCCGGACGAGCTTGCTGGCACGCTGGGGAGGTACGTCGAGCAGCCGGCCTCCGCTGCTGGTGCACGGCCACCTCGACGTCGTGCCGGCGTACGCACCGGACTGGCAGGTGCACCCGCTGTCCGGGGAGATCCAGGACGGCTGCCTCTGGGGGCGCGGCGCGGTCGACATGAAGGATTTCGACGCCATCGCGCTCAGCGTGATCCGGGCACGAGTGCGCTCCGGACGCGAGCCGGAGCGACCGATCGTGCTGGCGTTCACCGCCGACGAAGAGGCCGGAGGTCACAAGGGCGCGGAGTACCTGATCCACGAGCGCCGCGACCTGATTGCCGAATGCACCCAGGCCGTCGGGGAGGTCGGCGGCTTCAGCGCCACGGTGCGCGGACAGCGGATGTACCTCATCCAGGCCGCCGAGAAGGGCATGGCTTGGATGAACCTCACGGCGAAAGGGACAGCCGGACACGGCTCGATGCGCAACTCCGACAACCCCGTCACCCGCCTGGCTCAGGCCGTCGCCCGGATCGGCACCTACGAGTGGCCGGTCCGCCTCACCCCGACGATGGAGGTCCTGCTGGCCGCCGTCGGTGAGGTCGCCGGCACCCAGGCCACGCCGGAGAACGCCGAGACGCTCGTGCAAGAGTTCGGGTCCGCCGCCCGCATGCTCGGTGCGGTCATCCGCAACACCGCCAACCCGAGCGTGTTGCAGGCCGGCTACAAGGTCAACGTCGTCCCCGGCGAGGCCACCGCTCAGGTCGACGGGCGGTTCCTGCCCGGCTACGAGGACGAGTTCTTCGCCACGATCGCCGAGCTCGTCGGCGAGGGCATCGACATCGAATACTTGAGCAAGCAGGACGCGGTCACGACGCCGTACGAAGGCGATCTGGTCGATGCGATGAGCGCGGCCCTCCTCGCCGAGGACCCCGACGCGACCGTCGTGCCCTATCTGATGTCCGGCGGCACCGACGGCAAGCACTGGGCCAAGCTCGGCATCGACTGCTTCGGCTTCGCGCCCCTGCGTCTCCCGGCCGACCTCGACTTCACGGCGCTGTTCCACGGTGTCGACGAGCGGGTGCCGGTCGACGCGTTGCGCTTCGGCACCCGGGTCTTCGACCGGTTCCTCGACCTGGCCTGAGCGGACCTGACCATGGCCGAGGATCTTGTCGTCAGCCGCAGCTGGCTGATCCCGGCGGCCGAGCTGGCCGAACGGTTCTCCAGGTCCTCCGGTCCCGGTGGCCAGGGCGTGAACACCACCGACAGCCGCGTCGAGCTCGTGTACGACGTCGCCGCCTCGGCCTCGATCCCCGCACACCTTCGCGACCGCGTGCTGCAACGCCTGGCGGACCGCCTGGTTCGCGGCACGCTCACTGTCACCGCCAGCGAGTTCCGTGCCCAGCACGCGAACCGCAAGGCGGCTCGCGAGCGGCTCGTCCAGATCCTCCGCGACGCGGCCGCCCCGCCTCCGCGACCCAGGCGCCCCACCCGTCCGACGCGCGGGTCCCAGGAACGGCGGATCGCGGCCAAGAAGCGGCGCGGGGAGATCAAACGCCTTCGCAGCCGCTACGAGAGCTGACCTTTCGGCTCACATGGCACCATGTCGGTGTGTCTCGCGCTCCCTCTCATCCCAAGGCCGCCCGGGCGGCCCTGCGAACAGGTATCGAGTACGAGTTCCAGCGGTTGACGTTCCCGCGGGCCTTCTCGCGCAACGTGGTCACCCGGTTCCTGGTGGACCGTGCCGAACGTGGCGGTTGGGAGCTCGACCGAGTGCGGATCCTTCACGACGGCACCCGCAAGGTCGTGCTGCGCCGCAAGATCATCCGCCAGCGCGCGACGTACGTCTGACCTTTCTCAGTCGTTGTCGCCGACCTGCGCGGACGACACGTCGTCGAGTGCGGCGGCGATCTCCGCGGGCAGAACGCACTCCTCGGCGCTGAGCGATCCTCGCAACTGCGCCGCCGTGCGTGCCCCGACGATCGCCGAAGCAACCCCGGGACGGTCGCGCACCCACGCCAGAGCGACCTCGGTGGGGGACCACTGCAGGCCTTCGGCCGCGCGGACCACCGCTTCGACGATCCGAGCGGCCCGCGCGTCCAAGTAGGTGCCGACGAAGTTCGCGAAGTGCGGAGAGGCTGCGCGGCTGTCGGCCGGTGTGCCGGAGCGGTACTTCCCCGTCAGCACGCCACGCCCGAGAGGCGACCACGCGAGTACGCCTGCCCCCACCTCGGCGGCCGCCGGCACGAGCGAGTCCTCGCAGGATCGGTTGAGCAGGCTGTACTCGACCTGATTGGACACCAGCGGAGTCCTGCCCTGACCGGCTCGCTGCCAGGTCGCGGCCATCGCGGTCTGCCAGCCGGTGTAGTTCGAGACCCCGGCGTACGCCGCCCGGCCGGAGGACACGGCCAGGTCGAGAGCCGCGAGCGTCTCCTCCCACGGCACGGCGTCGGACCAGGTGTGGACCTGCCACAGGTCGACATGGTCGACGCCGAGTCGGCGCAACGACGCGTCCAAGGTCGAGAGGAGCCGTCCGCGGGACACGTCGACCTGGCGGTCGCCCCGATGACGGAACACTCCCGCCTTGGTCGCCACCACGACCTCGTCGCGGGGGACGACGTCGCCGAGCAGCGAACCGATCAGCTCCTCGCTGGACCCGTCGCCGTACCCCGCCGCGGTGTCCAGGAGCGTGCCGCCGGCCTCGACGAACGCCTTCAGCTGGTCGCGTGCCTCGTGCTCGTCGGTGTCGCGTCCCCAGGTGAGGGTGCCCAGGCCGATGCGCGACACGCGCAGGCCGCTGCGTCCCAGGTAGCGCTGCTCCATGCGGGACAACCTACTGCGTACCCTGTCTGCGGCCCGTCCACGACGCACAGGAGTTCGCGGTGCTCGACCTCTTCAAAGCCGTCGTGCTCGGCGTTCTGCAGGGCTTGACGGAGTTCCTCCCGATCTCGAGCAGCGCCCACCTGCGGATCTTTCCGGATCTCTTCGGGTGGGGCGATCCGGGAGCAGCGTTCACCGCGGTCATCCAGATCGGCACGGAGATCGCCGTGCTGCTGTACTTCCGCAAGGACATCGCACGCATCGTCACGGCTTGGACGCGTTCGCTGTTCGACCCGGCCTGGCGGGGGGAGACCGACGCCAGGCTGGGTTGGTTCGTGATCATCGGGTCGTTGCCGATCGTGCTTCTCGGCGTCACGCTCAAGGACCTCATCGAGAGCGACTTCCGCAACCTGTGGATCATCGGCACCACTCTCATCGTCCTGGGCATCGTCCTCGGCGTGGCGGATCGCATCTCGCGCAACGACCGCACGATTGAGCGGATGACGCTGCAGCACGCGATCTACCTCGGACTCGCCCAGGCGATGGCGCTGGTGCCGGGTGTCTCTCGCTCCGGAGCGACCATCAGCATGGGACGGCTCCTGGGCTACGACCGCGAGGCGGCGACCCGTTTCGCCTTCCTGCTCGCCATCCCCGCCGTCGTCGGTGCGGGCCTGTACGAGCTCAAGGAGATCCCCGGCGGCGACAACGCCTACGGCGTCGGGCCGACCATCGTCGCGACCGTCGTCTCCTTCGTCGTGGGGTACGCCGCGATCGCGTGGCTGCTGCGGTACGTCACCACCCGCTCCTACCTGCCGTTCGTGATCTATCGCATCGGACTCGGGGTGCTGGTCTTCGTCCTGCTCGGCTATGGCGTGCTGAGCCCCGGCTGAGCCTAGGGTGGCGCGTATGCCCACGGTCATCCTGGTCCGGCACGGCCGCACGACCGCCAACACGTCCGGTGTGCTGGCCGGCCGCAGTCCCGGCGTACACCTCGACGACACTGGCCGGACGCAGGCTGAGCGCGCCGGGGACCGTATCGCCGACGTCGGTCTTGCGGCGGTCGTGTCCAGCCCGTTGGAACGCTGCCGCGAGACCGCGAAGCGGATCGCCGATCGACAGGACGGCGCAGCGCGCGTAGTGCGCGAGCGCGGACTCGTCGAGGTCGACTACGGCGAGTGCACCGGGCGGGAGATCAAGACCCTCGTGAAAGAGCCGCTGTGGCGCACCGTGCAGGAGCACCCCGCCGGAGTCACGTTCCCCGGCGGCGAGGCGATGGCCGCGATGTCCGCGCGCGCGGTCGCCGCCGTACGCCGCTGGGACGCGCAGGTCGAGGCCGAGCACGGAGTGGACGCCGTCTGGGTCGCGGTCTCACACGGCGACGTCATCAAGGCAGTCCTCGCCGACGCCCTCGGGGTCCATCTCGACCAGTTCCAGCGCATCGTGGTCGACCCGGGGTCGGCCTCCGTCGTGCGTTACACGGCCAACCGGCCGTTCGTGCTCGGCATGAACACCCACGACGGCGACCTCTCCCACCTGCGTCCGCCGGTCAGGAAGCGGCGCCGGGTCCGCGCCTCGGAGGCCGATGCCGTGGTGGGCGGCGGCGCCGGACCCGCTGGCCGGCGGCGATAGTCTCGACGGCGTGCCGCCCATCCACCGCTACGACCAGCCGGACCGATTCGTCGCCGGCACTGTCGGCCTGCCCGGCCAGCGGACGTTCTTCCTGCAAGCGCGCGAGGGCAACCGTCTGACGAGCGTCGCCTTGGAGAAGGAGCAGGTCGCGGTGCTCGCCGAGCGCGTGGACAGCCTGCTCGACCAGGTGATGACGACAGCGGAGGCCACCGAGGTCGTGCCCGCGATCGCCCCTCCGGCCCTGGAGGACTCCGCGCCGTTGGACCAGCCGATCGAGGAGGAGTTCCGCGCCGGGACGATGACTCTCGCCTGGGACCCGGAGTCTCATCGCGTCGTCATCGAGGTGTTCGCGGTCGAAGCCGAGGACCTCACCCCCGATGGCGAGCCGTCCGGCGAAGCGCTGGTGGTCAGCCTGACCCCGGCAGTGGCTCGCGCCTTCTGCAAGCGCGCCCAGTCCGTCGTCGAGGCCGGCCGCCCACCCTGCCAGTTCTGCGGGGGACCGCTCGACCCCTCGGGTCACCTCTGCCCGCGAGCGAACGGCTTCCGTCGGCGTTGAGTCGATGACACCGCCCCTCACGCAGGACGACGACCTCGCCACGGGTGAGCTCACCCTGCTCGGCCGGGTGCTGCCGGCCTCCAACGCGACCTTCCTCGCGGAGGTGTCCACGCCCGACGGCGCCCTGCGATGCGTCTACAAGCCCGTGCGCGGAGAGCGGCCCTTGTGGGACTTCCCCGACGGCACCCTGGCGGCGCGGGAGCGGGCGGCGTACGTCGTCTCCGAGATGTTGGGCTGGGACATCGTGCCGCGCACGATCTTGCGCGAGGGGCCCTTCGGCGTGGGCATGGTCCAACTGTGGCGCGAAGCCGATGCCGACGTCGATGCGGTCGACCTGTGCCCGGTCGGGCAGGTTCCTGCGGGCTACCGACACGTGCTGGATGCCTCTGACCAGGACGGAACGCTCGTCTCGCTGGTGCACGAGGACTCCAGGCCATTGCGCCGGATGGCGGTCTTCGACGTCCTGGTGAACAACGCGGACCGCAAGGGCGGGCACGTGCTCGCCATGAGCGACGGGCATCGGTACGGCGTCGATCACGGGGTCTGCTTCCATCTCGACGACAAGCTCCGCACCGTGCTCTGGGGCTGGGCAGGCGAGCCGTTGCATGCTGATGACGTCCCCGCTGTCGCAGACCTCGAGGAGCGGTTGCAGACCCTGCAGTCGCCCCTGGACGAGCTGACGGCATTGCTGAGCCCGGACGAACTCCAGGCCCTCGCAGCGCGGACGCGCAGGCTGTTGAGCGACGGCACGATGCCATTGCCGACGGGCACGTGGCCGACGATCCCCTGGCCGGCCTTCTGACAGCACGCCGTCGGTAGGCTGGCTCCCATGCGTGCCTGGGAGAGCGTGACCGTTCCGTCGTTGGACTCCTTCGGGCCGGCACCGGCGGTCCAGGTGCACGACACGGCGACCGGCCGGCTCACCATCACTGCGCCAGACGGGCCGGCCCGTCTCTACGTGTGCGGCATCACGCCGTACGACTCCACGCACCTCGGCCACGCCGCGACGTACGTCGCCTTCGACCTACTCATCCGGGCGTGGCGCGACGCCGGCCACGAGGTCCGCTACGTCCAGAACGTCACCGACGTCGACGATCCGCTGCTCGCGCGAGCGGACAAGACAGGCGAGGTCTGGCACGAGCTGGCCGAGCGCGAGATCGACCGGTTCCGCGGCGACATGGAGGCGCTGCGCATCCTGCCTCCCGACGAGTATCTCGGCGTGGTGGAGTCGATCCCGACCGTCGTCGACATGATCCGCCACCTGCGAGACGAGGGGCACGTGTACGACGTGGACGGCGATCTGTACTTCTCCGTCCTCTCCGATCCCGCCTTCGGTTCGCTGTCCCACCTCGATGAGGAGCAGATGCTGCCTCTCTTCGCAGAGCGCGGCGGCGACCCCGACCGGCCCGGCAAGAGGCACCCGCTCGACTCGTTGCTGTGGCAGGCCGCCCGGCCGGGGGAGCCGTCCTGGGACTCCGAGTTCGGGCCGGGACGGCCTGGCTGGCACGTCGAGTGCAGCGCGATCGCCCTCGAGCATCTGGGGCACTCCTTCGACGTGCAGGGCGGTGGCAGCGATCTGGTGTTCCCGCACCACGAGATGAGCGCGGCGGAGGCGCAGGCGGCGTACCCCGGCACGCCCTTCGCCCGCGCCTACGTCCACGCAGGCATGGTCGGCTACCGCGGCGAGAAGATGTCGAAATCGCTGGGCAACCTCGTCTTCGTCTCGGCGCTGCGGGAGCAGGGAGTCGATCCGACGGTGATCCGTCTGGCGCTCCTGGCACACCACTACCGCAGCGACTGGGAATGGACCGAGTCGGACCTGCCCGCGGCCGTACGCCGCCTGGAGGCATGGCGCGCAGCGCTCCCCACCGTCGACACGGCCCGCGCCGGCGAGCTCGTCGCCGACGTCCGGGCGGCTCTGGCCGTCGACCTCGACGCCCCTGGTGCGATCGAGACA
>JBHWSH010000210.1:0-5003 GCA_043427135.1 Marmoricola sp.
TGACTCGTGACTACAGCGCGAGTTCGATCAAAGAGTGATGATCTCTCGGGTCACCTTGTGCTTGGGGTCGACGACCTGGATCGCGTTGCCTGCCTCACGCTCGTCGGTGAGGAAGGCCAGGACCTCAACCGCGCGGCGCACGGCTTCGGTGTAGGTGATGTTCTGGGACTGGGCAAGTCGGCGCAGGTCGCTGGCCGTCCGAGCGTTGATGTTGACGCTCAGGCGCGTGGAGCTCGCTCCAGCATCGCGCGATGGCTTGGCGGCCGGTGCGGCGGTGTCGGCGCTCATCGGGGCTCTCCTTTGGGTGGTTGGTCGATCGCCACTAAAGACGAGACATGAGACCCCGGTATCAGTCTCAGTCGTTGCAGTCAAGTCGTTGGTGGCGATGTGGGTAGCGTACGCCGATGTAACACCTATGGACAACCTCCGAGCGCATGTTTCCCCACATCCTTTCCACACCTGTTAACACATCTAGCCATCACAGCGTGTGCGTCATATGTGTATCTGATGTGCCTACGGCGCACCCCGGACCTTGTGTGCGTGCCTGACCTGGGCGTACCCTGAAGGTCGAAAATGCCAGTGATGTAACTAAGCCCTTAGGAGGCTCCGATGACCGGAGGCCCCCCCGAGCATCATCAGCAGCCGTGCCTCGCCTGGCCGGACTGCTCCTGTGGCGACGGTTCGGTCGACTGCCTGATGACAGCGCCTCACCCCGCCAAGGGCGCCTCTCCCAACGGAGATGGCGCCCTTGATGCTGAGATCTCGGAGAATTTCCCGGCGGGGGAGGGCGAGCCGTGGACCACGCTCACGCCGGTGCCGCTCCCCAACTACGACTCCTACGTGGAGTTCTACGACCCCGGGCCGCCCATGTTCTGCCTGGCGATCGTTGAGGTCAGTCATGGCTGACGCCGTCGACGACGAGTTCAGTGAGGACCAGCCGCCGACGCCCAACGACGGGAGCTCCGTCTACGAGATAGTGGAAGATGAGCCACCCGCACCGCCCGGGCAGTCCAACCTCACGCTCGCGACCTCGAAGTGGGCTCAGGACGATCACGTCCGGCTGATCGTTACGGGCTCGGTCGTGGTTGGAGTGCCAGCGCTTTACCTCGTCATGCTTCTCGGCGTGCTCTTTGGCCGACTCACCGCCGAGGAGATGAAGGAGCTTGGTGGCGCCGAGTTGTTCTCTGGGCTGGTCGCTCTGGCTGGAACTGTCGTCGGCTACTACTTCGGCAAGCGTGACTAGACAACACGGCCCCTGGCGGCGTCGTCATAGCGATCACGCCCGGTAGGGCTCGGCGCGACGACGCGAGAGAGCGACCACCACACCCAGGCGATCACGAAGGTGGCGAGGACCGTGCCGAGCAGCCACGTCCCGAGAGGCATGACGCTCGGACCGGCGAACTGCGCCGTCTCGTGCGGGGAGTACGCCCCTTCCCCCGACACCGTCAGGTCGGCCTGCGTCCAGTCCTTCGGAGGCTGTCGCAGGCGTCGCGCGACGAGCCCCGGGTCGGTGTCGAGCCGGTCCGCCCTGCTGCGCGAGATGTTCGCCAAGATCGTCGTCGAGCGCCCGCCATCTGAGCACGATGGGGATCTGGCGCAGGCCAGAGAGGCCGCGGCAACCGCCTACACGGGTCGCGCGACGTACGGTCCACGCGCAGGGGAGCAGGCGCCGGTCGCCCGCCGCGACCGCCCGGCGGTCGGGCGAAGCACCGCGATGCGTCCACAGGGGCCGAACCGGGACTAGATCGTCCACAGTTCCTGGGTTCTGCTGGGAGCGGAGAGTCACCGTCACTGACGCTGCTGAGACAGGCAGTTGTGAGGAGGTGAGAATCCATGACCCGACCTAGGGTTGAACCCATGACCGAGCAGGGGAGGCTCGACCGGGCGATATCGCTCGTGTTCGAGGCCATCGACGCGCTGCATAGCGCAGCACTGAACGACGAGAACGGGCTCGAGCTCGTCGACGCAGTGAGCATCGTCGGCAATGCCCACTCGTATCTGCTGGCCGCGGGGGCGATGCCGGCTGCGACTCGCGAGATGCCCCCTTCGCTGACCAGCGAGGAGGCCGCGCGACGCGCGGACGCCCGGTTGCGGGAGGCCGCCGGCCTCTTCGTCGGCGGCGAGGTCACCGAGGACGAGTTCCTCGCGGTCTCTGAGATGTGGTCCGCCGTCCGTTTCCTCCACGGGTGGCTCTGATGGCCAACGTCGAGCAGTTCCTGAACGAATCGCGCACCTTGGCTCTGCGCGTCATGGAGAGCACCGCCGACATTCTTCACGGCAGCGAGGAGCAGCTGCGGACCCGACGTGCCGCCCTCGGGGCTGGCTGGGACCACCTCGCCGAGGGTGCGGGGCGAGCCCTGGCAACGACAGGTGTTGAGGACGCCTCTCTGTTTCAGCAGCTGCGGCGTGGTGCCAACCCGCCTGAGAAGTCCGTGTCAGCCACCCCGGACACCGATCTGACACGCATGGGGGAGTGCTTCGCGGCGGTTGCCGACCTCAGCGGAGGATTGTCCGCGCCCGAGCGCGCACAGGTGCGTGACCACATCTTGACCACGCTCTCTCACACCGCGCGGGCGGTGGGCTCTTCACAGCTTCCCGCCACGGCTCCGGGAGAGACGCGGGCGCAGCGTCTCGATGACTTGGCGGTCAGCATCGACCTGCAGCGCACTGAGCGACCGTTGAACCACCTCGACGAGCGCTCGGCCCTGACAGGGGTGCCGCAGGGCGGTCTGGAGGACGCGCTGAATCGTTGGGCGGTCGTGGCGAGGGAGCGCCTGACTCCGAGCGGTGCGGCGTCAAGCACGCACGCGATGCAGGCCATCGCGGAGACCAGCGCCGTGGTCGCCGCGGCGGCCCGTCGGGCGGCCTTGACCCAGCCCGGCCAAGCCGCGTCCGACCTGTCAGCCCGATGGACCGAGCACGCCCGCGCGTGGATGCAGGTCGACGTCGAGTGGAAGAGCCCGCCGCCAGTTCTCGGCGGCCGACCTGACGCGGGTCTGCTCGTCGCGAGCCGGCATCTGCAGACGGTTCTCGGGCGCGAGTTCCGAGACCACCAGAATCGCTGGGTGAGCCCGGACCGCCTCGCGGATCCTGCTGCCTTGCGACGGTTTGAGTACCAGGCGCGGAATGTCATGACCGACCTCTCCGCCCGGTACGCGCAGGCCGTTTCGTCGGCGGCCACGTCGGAGGTGCTGGCGATCCCTGCGACCGCGCTGACGCGGCCCGACGGAAACAAGGGGGTCGACTCCGCGCGTCGCTTCGGCGGCCGAGCTTGGGTCACGCTTCCTATGCACGACCCGGCCGCGGTGCGTCTGGTAGATGCCACTCGCGCGGTCGACGCCTCGGGGATCAAGCTGACACGGCCCGGGCCACCAGCACAGCGGTCCCGGCCGGGATCGCTCAGCGCCGTGACGGAACGCCCGGACAGATCGCTGCGGGCTCCCGTGAAAGGCCCTGAGACCGGCCGCGACTAGCGGCGGCGGTCAGTCAGACTCGCGCACAGCCTGGCCAGCGTCGCCGGCCTGACGCGACGGTTCACGGCGACGCGGCTTACGGACCCGGACGGGCTCGTCGATCCCGAGCTTTTTCAACTCCTCGGCGCTCCACCCGTTCTGCACCGCCGAGCGCCACGCGGACGCCTTCTCCACCTGGGCCTCACGCATCCGCTCCTCGGCGTCGCTGACGCCCTGCTGAGCGCGCACCAGAACGCGGACCGATTCCATGCGGTTGTCGAGTAGTTCCCGAGCCCTGCGCTCGGCCTGCTCCATCGTCAAGTCTTGTCCCATGCCCCTCAGCGTATGAGGCCCATGCTTACCCCGCCACCGGAGAACCGCAGCCGATCAGCGGAAGGGAGAAAGCGGAGCAAGTTATACGCTCCGGTGCCCGGATCGGTGGCGGCTGACGCCGCGCTGGTCTACCTTGGGTAGACGAGGTCCCCGCGGGGCGGGGTCGCTGCGCTGGCTGAGGAGGTGTGCGGGATGGCTGAGTCCGAGGGTTCGGATCGGCAGGTTCGGCGTCGCCGACGGGTCGAAGGCGGTCGTCAGCACCGGCACGTCGTGCGGGTCACGCCCGAGGAAGAGGCGCAGCTGCTCGCGCTGGCTCTGCGCTACCGGGTCAGCGTCCCGAAGTTGCTCGTGGACTCGGCGCTGGCGGGTGGCGCTCAGGCGGGCGCTGCGAACGACTCGGTGCGGGATGCGCTGCTGACGGAGCTGTTCGGCGTGCATCGCCTGCTGGCGAACGTGACGAACAACGTCAACCAGATGACGAAGGCGCTGCACGGCACCGGGGAGATGCCCCCGCAGACAGGTGAGGTCCTCGACGTCGTGCGGCGTACCGCAGTGCGGGTCGAGGCGCTGGTCGACGAGCTGGCGGCGCGGCGATGATCCCGAAGGTGGGGCGCGGGGATCGCGTCGGTGGACTGATGGCCTACCTCGTGGGTCCGGGCCGCTCGAACGAGCACACGGACCCGCACCTGGTCGCGGGTGACCCTGCAGTCATGGCGTGGCACGACGACAACGAGCTCTCGGGTGAGAGTGGCCGGGCCATCGCGCATCATCTCGACCAGCCGCGCCGAGCCCGTGGGGTCGAGGTGAAAGGCGGTCACGTGTGGCACTGCTCGCTGTCGCTGCCACCGCAGGACGGGGAACTTCCGGACGAGAAGTGGGCGCAGATCGCCGAGTCGTTCATGACACGGATGGGTTTCGACGACGCCGAGGGAACCAAGGCGCCGATGCGGTGGGCCGCGGTCCGTCACGGACTGAGCGGCAACGGCAACGACCACATCCACCTCGTGGTCAACCTCGTGCGCGAGGACGGGACGAAGGCGAGCATCCATCAGGACTACCGACGCGCCCAGAAGGCCTGCCGCGAGCTAGAGGTCGAGCACGGACTGACTCGGCTGGAGTCGGATGGCCGGGAGCGGTCGCAGCGCGCGTACACGCACGCGGAGAAGGCCGCGCACGCCCGCCGGTCGACGGCCTCTGAGGCGACGGCGACCACAGATC
>JBHWSH010000211.1:0-8684 GCA_043427135.1 Marmoricola sp.
AATGTAGTAGGCCACGCGCTTCGCCACCGCGAGGCGCTGTTCTGGCGTGACGGCAGGCAGTGCCTGCGCGGCGAAGACGGCTGCCTTGTCGGCCTGGACCTGCAGTTTGCCGCGGCGCTCCCAGGTCATCCCCAGGTCGACGACGAACGCGCTGACCACGAGCAGCGTGATCGAGACCAGCGCCGACACGATCGCGACGACGCCGCCCTCGTCGCGTCGGCGCGTGCGGCGTCCGCGCGCCATGACCCCAGCCATGATCAGGCGCAGCTGGGCGCGGTGAGCCGGACGTTCTCCAGACGGGTCAGCACCTCGGACACGACATCCCCGTCGTTGGGCAGCAGCCAGCTGAGCGCTGCCCCGGTCACCGGCACCCGCACGCTGATCCGGACATCGACTCCGACCTGGTCGGGCACGAAGTCCACGACGTCGACCACCACGTCCTCGATGCCGATGCCTGCTGCGTCGGAGACGCTCGCGGCGTTGGCGAGCACGGTGCCCTTGACCTGGTCGATGAGGTTCTGGCAGTCCGCGAAGACCCCGACCACCTGGGACTGCGTGACGGTCGGCTCGTACATGACCTGTTGCTGCCAGAAGTAGTTGCCGAACCACAAGACGCCGCCCAGCATCGGGCTGAGGAGCGCCGTGACCAGTCCTGCTTCGACGGCCGCGACTCCACGCTCGCCACAGCTCCCTCTGCGGGGGTGATGCACCCGGTGGAACAGGCGATGCAGCGCAGCCATGTCGTCTTCCCCTCCCAAGGAACTCGACCGCGTGTCACGGACCCACCCCGCATCCGGGAAGGATGCCGCGCCGGCCGTCTCCGCCCGACTGGGACTCCCACCCCTGGTCGGACGACACGCGTCGGTCGGGCTTGCTCTCGGACCGCCCTCTCCTGACGATCCGATGAAAGAGGACGGTACAGGACTTACGTCCCGATGTCACCCATCTCGCCCATGCTTCGTGTCCAAACGGACTACTTGTCCGTAGTCACGGCTTCGGCGGCTCCAGGTCGGAGTCTGCGAGCTCCTCGACATTGACGTCCTTGAAGGTCAGCACTTTGACGTTCTTGGCGAACCGTGCCGGCCGGTACATGTCCCACACCCAGGCGTCGGTCATCGACACTTCGAAGAAGACGTCCCCCGCCTCCGTGCGCGCCTTCACATCCACCTGGTTGCACAGGTAGAAGCGCCGGTCGGTCTCCACGACGTACTTGAAGATCCCAACGACGTCGCGGTACTCGCGATAGAGCTGCAGCTCCATCTCGGTCTCGTACTTCTCGAGGTCCTCGGCGCTCACTGGTCCTCCAGTGTCATGGCGTCACCGCTCTCACCAGGCCTCCTCGAGGACCGGTATCCGGTCGTGCCCATTGTCTCCCACGCCGACCCCGTCCCAGGACTGGCCCATGCGTGACTGTCCCGGGCGCTCCACGCTGCGGACGTTGATGAAACGACGCCGGTGGATCTGGCACGGCCCGTGCTGTTGCAGGGCTGCGGTGTGCGCCGAGGTGATGTAGCCCTTGTGCGTGGCGAAGTCGTACGTCGGATAGCGCTCGTGCTCCTGCAGCATCATCCGGTCACGGGTCACCTTGGCGAGCACCGAGGCGGCCGCGATACAGGCCGCCACCCGATCTCCCTTCCAGACGGCCAGGCTCGGCACGCCGAGACCGTCGACGGGGAACCCGTCGACCAGGACGTACGCCGGGGGGACCTCGAGCCGTGCCACGGCTCTCCGCAGCGCTTGGACGTTGGCGACGTGCATGCCCAGTCGGTCACACTCCTGCGGCGAGATCGCTACCACCGTCCATGCGGCCGCCCGCCGCACGATCTCGGCGTAGCAGCGCTCCCGCGCGCGTGCGGTGAGGAGCTTGGAGTCGGCCAGTCCGGGGACCACCCCGCGGTCTCCCTCGGGAAGCACGACCGCCGCGGCGACGAGGGGTCCCGCGCACGCACCTCGACCTGCCTCGTCGGCGCCGGCGACGGGCGCGAGCATCTGGCGCCGCAGCGCCCGTTCGTAGCCCTGAATGCCGGCGTCGCGGCGTACGGTCAAGCCTCGCGGCAGCCCTGTCATGGCCCGACGGCCTCGTAGGCCTCGGGCCGGTGGATCAGCTTGGCGTGCCGGACCGGCCACACGACCGCGAAGACCTTGCCGACGACGTCGTCGACGGGGACGAATCCCCCGCCAGGGTTGCCGAGATGGGCACGGCTGTCGGCGGACTCCGAGCGGTTGTCGCCCATCACCCACAGGTGTCCCGCGGGCACCTCCTGGTCGAAGGCGACCAGTGACGGCTTCTGCCCGGGCGCGAGGTAGGCGGCCTCGGACAGGGGCTCGCCGTTGACCCGGACACGACCCTTGCGGTCGCAGCACTTGACCGTGTCCCCACCGACCGCGATCACGCGCTTGACCAAGTGACCCCCGGTGGGGAAGAAACCGACGAACTCCATCGCTCTGGCCAGTGGGTTGGCAGGTCCGGAGATGTCCTCGCTGTCCAGCCAGCCCCCGGGGTCGGCGAAGACCACGATGTCCCCGCGCTCGGGCGAGCGGTCCCCCCAGTAGGAGATCTTCTGCACGAGGATGCGGTCGTTGTGGACCAAGGTGTCGTTCATCGATCCCGACGGGATGTAGAACGCCTGCATCACCAGCGCCTTGATGCCGACGGCGAGCACCAGTGCGAGCCCGAGCAGCAGGAACAGCTCCTGCCAGAACGGCAGGTGCTTGCGCGGGTGATCGGTCACTCAGCGACCCTATGCGAGGGCTGGCCTCGTGAGCGGGATCAGTGCTCCCGCTTCTCCTTGATCTTGGCGGCCTTGCCGCGCAGGTTGCGCAGGTAGTAGAGCTTGGCGCGACGGACGTCGCCGCGGGTCACGACCTCGATCTTCTCGAAGATCGGCGAGTGGAGCGGGAAGGTGCGCTCGACCCCGACACCGAAGGAGACCTTGCGCACCGTGAAGGTGCGGCCGATGCCAGCCCCCTGGACACGGATGCAGACGCCCTGGAAGACCTGGACGCGCGAGCGGTTGCCCTCGACGACGCGCACGTGCACCTTGAGGGTGTCTCCGGCGCGGAACTCCGGGATGTCGTGGCGCTTCTGAGCGTCGGCGAGCTGGTCGATGACGTTGGTCATGATGTCTCCTGTCGGCGCCACAGGTCGCCCACGGCAGTGTGATGCGTGCTCGGTCGTGGTCCGCATCAGCCTCCGCGACTCGCCCCCTGTGGCAGGTGCGTCGCCGACCCCGTCCGCTGCGGACGGCGTGGTCGTCGAGGCCATGACGTGCTCGGACCAAGGGTCGATTCTGCCACAGCGCCGCGAGGGCACGAAATCGCTCAGTCCGGCGTAGCCTCGCTCGGTGCCGAGGCCTCGGCCCGCTGCCCGGCCAGGCGGCGTACCTGCTCCCTCAGCTCCTCGGGCACGTCCGGCGCGGCCAGCAGGAGGTCGGGGCGCCGTGCCGCGGTGCGGGCCAGGGACTGGGCGCGCCGCCACTCCGCGATCCGCCCGTGGTCGCCGGAGCGCAGCACCTCCGGCACGTCCAGCCCTCGCCAGGACGGCGGCTTGGTGTAGACGGGGTACTCCAGCAGGCCGTCGGCGTGCGACTCCTCGGTCAACGAGTCCGGGTTGCCCATGAACCCGGGAAGGAGCCGCACGACCGCCTCGATCACCGCGAGTGCGGCGACCTCTCCCCCGTTGAGCACGTAGTCGCCCAGCGACACCTCGATGACACGGGTCCGCCCGGCCGCGTGGTCGAGCACCCGCTGGTCGATGCCCTCGTAGCGACCGCAGGCGAACACCAGGTGCGCCTCGCTCGCCAGCTGGGCCGCGGTTGCCTGGTCGAACCGGTGGCCGCTGGGAGTGGGAACGACGAGCACGCTGCCGTCTGCGAGCAGCTCATCGAGCGCTTCCCCCCAGGGCTCCGGGCGCATCACCATGCCGGCACCCCCGCCGTACGGCGTGTCGTCGACCGTCCGGTGCCGGTCGTGGGTCCACTGCCGCAGGTCGTGCACGTGCAGGTCCAGCAAGCCTGCCGCGAGCGCCTTGCCCGGCAACGACAGGTGCAGCGGCGCGAGGTAGTCGGGGAAGATCGACACGACGTCGATGCGCATCTCAGCGCCCCTCGGCCTCGTCGGGATCGAGGAGGCCGGGACGGTCGGCGACGACGAGCCGGCCGCCGGCCAGGTCGACCTCCGGGACCAGCGCCGTCACGAAGGGCACCAACGCCTCACCGCCGCCGTCGCGGTCGATCACGAGCAGGTCCTGAGCACCCGAGTGCAGCACCTCCCGCACGGTGCCGACGTCACGCCCGTCGGTCGTGCTGACCAGCAGCTCGACGAGCTGATGGTCGTAGTACTCCTCGGGATCCTCGGGCGCCTCGCGAGGATCCACCACGACCGCGAGCAGCAAGCCACGAGCGGCCTCGGCTGCGTTCCGGTCCGACAGCTCCGCGAAGCGCACCAGCAACCGCTGCTGGTGCCAACGCGACGACACGACGGTGAGGGCCGGGTACGCCGCGGGGCCGCCGTCGGGCCGGCGGACGAGCAGCCGCGCGTTCTCGGCGTACCGGCGCTCGGGCTCGTCGGTCCGCGGTTCGACCGTGACCTCTCCGCGTACGCCGTGGGGCCGGCCGATGCGGCCGACGACGACCTCGTGCTCTGCTGAGCGCTTCATCGGCGTCGTCGACCGCGGTGGCGCGTGCTCAGCGTCCGCGATCGACGTCGACGAAGTCGACGCGGGCGGCGCCCTTGCCACCGAGGGCGGCGATGACGGTGCGCAGCGCGGTCGCCGTGCGGCCGTTGCGGCCGATCACCTTGCCGAGGTCTTCGGGGTGGACCCGGACCTCGAGCAGGGATCCGCGACGCAGCTGCTTGTCACGCACCGACACCTCGTCGGGGTGCTTCACGATGCCGCGGACCAGGTGCTCCAGTGCTTCGGCCAGCACGGCTCAGGCCTCGGTGCTCTCTGCGGCCGGGGTGTCCTCGCCGGACTCCGCAGCAGCCTTCTCCTCGGCCGGCGCCTCAGCCTTGGGCTCGTCAGCCTTGGGCTCCTCGGCCTTCGGCTCCTCGACCTTGGGCTCCTCGGCCTTCTTGGACTTCTTGGTCGTCGCGGCGCCGGACGACTCCTCGCCCGACTCCTTGAGGATCTCGTTGAAGACGTCCTGCTTGGACCGCTTGGGCTCCTTGACCTTCAGGGTGCCCTCGGTGCCCGGCTCACCCTTGTACTTCTGCCAGTCGCCGGTGATCTTGAGGATGGCGGCCACGGCTTCGCTCGGCTGGGCGCCGACACCGAGCCAGTACTGCGCGCGGTCGGAGTCGACCTCGATCAGCGAGGGCTCCTCCTTGGGGTGGTACTTGCCGATCTCCTCGATCACGCGACCGTCCCGCTTGGTGCGGGAGTCGGCGATGACGATGCGGTAGTGCGGCGCGCGGATCTTGCCCATGCGCTTGAGGCGAATCTTGACGGCCACGAGTGTGGTGTCTCCTTGGGATGTCGTGGTGGGTGAGCCGTCCGAAGCCAGGTGGGGCACCGGCCGTCGGGCTCGTGGGGCCAGCCCGACGTCGGATGAGAGGGTCCGGTCGGGCGGGACTCAGCGGGTCATTCTGCCAGACGTCGCGGGCTCGACCCAATCGAGGACCGTCAGGCGACGACCCGCCCGCGCAGCACGATCTGCCGGGGGCTCTTCAGGATCGCCAGGTCCTCCAGCGGGTCGGCGTCGTAGACCACGAAGTCCGCCTCGGCGCCTTCCTCGAGGGTGCCGCTGAGACCCAGCCACTCCCGCGCCCGCCACGACGCCGCGCCGAGGGCGTCGTACGCCGTGAGTCCGTAGGTGGTCAGCTCGATCACCTCCGCGGCGATGAGCCCGTGGCCGAGCACGCCGCCGGCGTCGGTCCCCGCGTAGATGGGGACGCCGGCCTCGTACGCCGCGCCGATGGTCTCGCGGCGGTTCCGCCACAGCCCGAGCATGTGCGCCGAGTACGCCGGGAACTTGTCCGCGCCTGCGGCGGCGTACTTGGGGAAGTTGTCGAGCTGGACGACGGTCGGGACCAGCGCGACGCCGCGCGACGCCATCGCGTCGATCAGCGGCAGGGAGAGACCGGTGCCGTGCTCGAGGCAGTCGATGCCGGCTTCGATCAGGTCGGGGAGCGCTTCCTCGCCGAAGACGTGCGCGGTGACCCGAGCGCCCTTGGCGTGCGCGGTCTCGATGGCTGTCCGGACGGCCTCGGGCGGCCACGACGGCTTGAGGTCGCCGGCCTCCCTCTCGATCCAGTCGCCGACCAGCTTGACCCAGCCGTCGCCGCGCGCGGCCTCCTGCGCGACGTAGTCGGCGATCTGCTCGGGCTCGATCTCATGCCCGTAGTTGCGGATGTAGCGGCGACTGCGGGCGATGTGCCGGCCCGCGCGGATGAGGCGCGGCAGGTCCTCGCGGTCGTGGATCCACGAGGTGTCGGCCGCCGACCCCGCGTCGCGGATGAGCAGGGTGCCGGCGGCGCGGTCGGCGAGGATCTGCTGCTCCTGGACCTCTTCGGGCACGGCCCCGTGCGCGTCGAGGCCGACGTGGCAGTGGGCGTCGACGAGCCCGGGAACGATCCACCCCTCGGCCGCGCTCTCCGCGCCGGGATGCGGCTCGTAGGTCACCCGACCGTCGACGACGTACAGGTCTCGCGGCTCTCCGTCCGGCAGGATCGGTCCGCGGAAACGCAACGCACTCATCGCTGCAACGTAGCTCCCCGGGCAGAGCCGCGTCAGAACAAATCGAGCAGCCAGGTGGGAGAGCGCGTGGTCGCGCCCACAGCAGCAACCCGCAGTTGCAGCAATCGGTCCGCGGTGACCACTTCGACGTTGTGCCCCTCCGCAGCCGCTTTACGTGCCGCAGCGACGATCGCCGCGTCGCCGTCCCCGCGCGCGTGCACCGTGACCAAGTGCCCGTCGCGGCCGGCCGGCACACCATTCTTGGCCTGGCCCTCCAGGACGAGGACCACCTCGTCCTGGGGAGTGTCGGCGACGAGCAGCTGGTCGTGCAGCCGACGTGCCGCCCCGGCGCGGTCGTTCCACCAGCCGTCGGGGCGTGCACCCACGACGTTGGCGCCGTCGACGACCAGAACGCTGCCCATCAGGTGCCTACTCGGACGGTGACTACTTCAGGAACTTGGCGACCTCGGGCGGGAGCTGGAAGTCGCCCAGGTCGGGAGCGTCCTCGCCCGCGGGCAGCCCGAAGGGGTTGGCGGCCGGCGCGTCCGCGGCCCGCTGCTTCTCCTGGGCAAGCTCCTGGGCGCGCTTCGCGGGGTTGCCCGAGACGCGCTTCGCCTTGCCGCCGCCGCCGCCCTTCTTGGACTGCTTCCCCTTGCCCCGCTTGCCGGGCCCAGGCATGCCCGGCATGCCTGGCATGCCGCCACCCTTGGCCAGGCTCTGCATCATCTTGCGGGCCTCGAAGAACCGCTCGACGAGGAGGTTGACCTCCGAGACGTGGACGCCGGAGCCCTTCGCGATGCGCGCACGTCGAGAGCCGTCGATGATCTTGGGATTGGCGCGTTCGCCCGGCGTCATCGACTGGATGATCGCCTGCACCCGGTCGATCTCACGCTCGTCGAAGTTGGCCAGCTGATCGCGAAACTGCGCCATCCCCGGCAACATGCCCATGATCTTGCTGAGCGAGCCCATCTTGCGGATCGCCTGCATCTGCTGCAGGAAGTCGTCGAGGGTGAAGTCCCCGCCGCCCGTGAGCTTGGCCGCGGCCGCCGCTGCCTGATCGGCGTCAAAGGCCTTCTCCGCCTGCTCGATCAGGGTGAGCACGTCACCCATGTCGAGGATGCGCGAGGCCATCCGGTCGGGGTGGAACAGGTCGAAGTCGGTGAGCTTCTCCCCGGCCGAGGCGAACATGATCGGCCGGCCGGTCATGGACCTGATCGACAGCGCTGCGCCACCGCGCGCGTCGCCGTCGAGCTTGGTGAGGACGACCCCGTCGTACCCGACCCCGTCGAGGAAGGCCTGCGCGGTGTTGACCGCGTCCTGGCCGATCATCGCGTCAACGACGAAGAGGATCTCGTCGGGTTGTACGGCGTCGCGGATGTTCGCCGCCTGCTGCATCAGCTCCGCGTCCACACCGAGCCGGCCGGCGGTGTCGACGATGACCACGTCGTGCAAGGTGCGCCGCGCCTCGGCGACACCGCGACGGGCGACGTCGACGGGGTCCCCCACACCATTGCCAGGTTCGGGAGCGAAGACCGTGACCCCGGCACGATCGCCGTTGACCTGCAGCTGGGTCACGGCGTTGGGACGTTGGAGGTCGGCCGCCACGAGCATCGGGCTGTTGCCCTGGTCCTTCAGCCACAGCGCCAGCTTGGCGGCCAAGGTCGTCTTGCCGGCGCCCTGCAGACCGGCGAGCATGATCACGGTGGGCGGGTGCTTCGCGAAGCGGATCCGGCGGGTCTCCTCGCCCAGGATCTTCACAAGCTCCTCGTGCACGATCTTGACGACCTGCTGGGCGGGGTTGAGCGCCTCGGAGACCTCCGCGCCCTTGGCACGCTCCTTGACCCGCGAGATGAACTCGCGCACCACCGGCAGGGCGACGTCGGCCTCGAGCAGGGCCACGCGCACCTCGCGCATCGCCGCATCGACGTCGCCTTCGGTCAGCACGCCGCGGCCGGTGATCCGGTCGAAGACGCCTGACAGCCGCTCGTTCAGAGCCTCAAACAACTCC
>JBHWSH010000212.1:0-7085 GCA_043427135.1 Marmoricola sp.
TGTGCTCACCGCGCTGGCGGCGTACGGCGGATGGTGGCTCGGCATCGGGCGCTACACCTCCGTGCCCGGGGTGATCAACCTCAGCGTCGCGGACGCGACCGTCGAGGTCGAAGCGGCCGGTCTCGAGCTCGAGGTCGTCGAGGAGGCGCACTCCGAGACAGTCCTGGCCGACGCGGTGATCAGCACCGATCCTCCTGCCGGCGAGCGGGTGGTCGAGGGCGGCACAGTCGAGGTGGTCGTCTCTCTCGGTCCCGAGCGCTACGAGGTGCCCCGGGTGGGCGGGCGCAAGTTGCCGCGAGCGGAGCGGATGATCGAGCGCGCCAACTTGCGCGCGGAGGTGACCCGGGTCTTCCACGAGGAGGTCCCCGAGGACGTCGTCATCTCCGCCTCTCCTCCCGCGGGCACCGAGCTGCGTCCCGGTGAGACCGTCGCGCTGACCGTCAGCAAGGGCCCGGAGCCGATCAAGATCCCCGATATGGCCGGCAAGCGCTCGGCGCGCGCACAAGAACGTCTTTCGGGGCTCGGCTTCTCTCTCGATGTCACCGAGGAGCACAGCGACTCCGTTCCCGAGGGGCGGGTCATCTCGCAGTCACCCGACGGCGGCACAGGGTTCCGCGGCGATACGATCGAGCTGGTCGTCTCCAAGGGGCCGGTGTTGGTCGAGGTCCCCAACCTGCAGACCAAGTCGGTGGCCGACGCGACGACCGAGCTGGAGGCGCTGGGCCTGCGGGTCGACATCGTGGAGACCCAGTTCTACATCGGCCTGGACCGCGTCGCGCGGCACAGCCCGGGCAGCGGCGACATGCTCCGCAAGGGCAGCGTCGTGACCCTCTACATCATCTGATCCACCACTTCTTCCGAAGGAGTCCTGGTGTCCGTCGCACCGGCCTGCCCGCCCGAGGTCGCGCTCCGCAACCCGATCGGCACCCATGTGCAGGTGGGCAAGGGTTTGGTCGAGGGCGCCCTGGCACAGGCCGATCTCATCGGGGCGGAGACGATCCAGGTGTTCCTGGGCAACCCCCGCGGCTGGGCCCTGACCCAGGGCGACCCGGCCAAGGACGCGGCCTTCCGCAAAGCCGCCGCCGACCGCGGTCTGCGCACCTTCGTGCACGCGCCGTACCTCGTCAACCTGGGCAGCCCGACCGCGGAGACGTACTCCCGGTCGGTCGACACGGTCGCACACAACCTGGTGCGAGCGCGGCAGATCGGCGCCGAGGGGGTGGTGGTGCACACCGGTTCCTGTGTCGACGACGGCTCGTTCGAGGCCGCGATGCGGCAGGTCCGCGAGGGGCTGCTACCGATCCTCGACAACCTCGACGACGACGGTCCGTGGCTGCTGCTGGAGCCAACGGCGGGACAGGGCCGCACGCTGTGCGGCACCGTGGCCGACCTGTCGGCGTACCTGGACGCACTCGACCACCACCCGCGCATCGGCATCTGCCTCGACACCTGCCACGTCTTCGCCGCCGGCGAGCCGCTGGACGAGCCGGGCGGCACCACCGACACCGTCGACCGTCTCGTCGCGGTAGCCGGTCGAGGACGGTTGCGCCTGGTGCACGCCAACGACTCCAAGGACCCGCGTGGTTCAGCCAAGGACCGCCACGAGCGGATCGGCGAAGGCCACATCGGGGTGGGCGCGTTCGCCGAGCTCTTCGCGCACCCCGAGCTCGACGGCGTGCCGTTCATCCTGGAGACGCCCGGGTCCCGCGACGTCGGCGACCCCAGCACGGCACTGCTTCACCGGCTCCGCGCCGAGTCCGTCGATGTCTGAGCAACGCACCCGGCTGCTCGCATCGGCGGCGCTGCTGGCGATGGCCGCCATGTGGGGATCGACCTTCTTCCTGATCAAGGACCTCTTGGACCGGGTCCCGGTGCTCGACTTCCTGGCCGTTCGCTTCGCCATCGCGACGGTCGCGCTGTTTCTGCTGTTCCCCCGCGCCCTCTCGCGCCTGACCCGAGAGTCCCGCCGTCATGCGGTCGCCCTGGGGCTGGTCTACGGTCTCGCCCAGATCCTGCAGACCGCCGGGCTCGCTCACACCCCGGCCAGCGTGTCCGGCTTCATCACCGGCCTGTACGTCGTGTGCACGCCCCTGCTGGCCGCGCCCCTGCTCAAGCAGCGGATCGGGTGGCTCACGTGGGGGGCAGTGGCACTGGCCGTGATCGGCCTTGCCGTCCTCACGTTGAGCGGTCTGAGTTTGGGGTACGGCGAGGCGATCACCCTCGTCGCCGCCGTCCTCTACGCGCTGCACATCGTCGGCCTCGGCGCCTGGAGCACCCCCGAACAAGCCATGGGCCTGTCGATCATGCAGCTCGGCGTGATCGCACTGGTCTGCTTCGTCGCCACCGCGCCGGACGGGATCGTGCTGCCGCAGGGGTGGGGCGACTGGGCAAGCGTCCTCTACATGGCGGTGTTCGCTGCAGCGTTCGCGATGGCAGGTCAGACATGGGCACAGGCGCACCTCCCCCCGACCCGCAGCGCGATCATCATGAGCATGGAGCCCGTCTTCGCCGCGTCCTTCGCCGTGATGCTCGGCGGGGAGGACCCGACACTGCGGATGATCCTCGGAGGTGGACTCGTGCTGGCCGCGATGCTGCTGGTCGAGGTCGCTCCGCGGCGCAAGCTCGAAGTCGAGGTCACCCACACCGCGGTTTGAGCACGGCCTGTCCGCGCGGCCCGAATTGGTCCCGGATCTGTTCAAGGGGTCGTAGAGCGCGCGACTGACTACTCACGCCCATTGACGTGCCTCCGACCGGGGAGGATCGTTGCCATCAGTCTGGTAGAGGGCCAGAGTCCGTCGGAGGGACAGACGATGAGAACAGGTCGCTTATCACTTCTTTTCGCGATGGGCATCGCGCTCGTCACGAGCGCATCCCTGACTAGCATTGCCAGCGCAATAGAGGCCCCCCCTAGCAACAGCGTGCTTGACGGCGCAACCCGTCGTATTCCCGCTCCCGCTGGACCGGATTGGACAATATATGCAGATGCAGTCCCGGTGTCTGCGAAGGTCGTGACCATCGAAGGCAGAAAGAATCCTGATGGGTCTTGCACAATCAGCGACTCCGGGTCTGTGCCACCCGGGGGATTGGCCGTTCGTTCCGACGAGATCGCTTTCAACCCAATCACCTGTCAGTCGCAGATCGCCCGGTACCGCCTCAGCAACGAAGAAGCTGCTCTCGCCGATGACGCCGCGGAGGATACGGCGAGAGCGTCATCCTCAGAAGAGAGCTCTGGTTCCGGCCGCAATGTCACAGGGGGACCCGGCGACGCAGCATCGATGGCAGTCTCTTCAGAGGGCGCGTACAGCCGCACGTGGTATGAGGACCCCCCCGGGATCGACGTAACGAGCGTTCGGAATTCAACGAACTGGACGTACAACGGATCATGTGTGCTGAGTCAAACCGGGCGAGCGCACTACAGCTGGTTTACGACGAGCGGATGGTCGAAGATCGGCGAGGACTTCGAAGCGGGATACAACTGCTCACGCTCGCGATCCTCTTCCTACGCCCGGTTCCGCAACGGGGTTTTTTGCCTCACGATCGACACCTACAACACCTATGACCGGAATCGCATCTTCGGTCAGGAAGACGGCGGCTACAACTGGTCTTATGATGCGACCAAGTCAGGCGGCTGCACGGCACTCCTGTCAATTCACCACTCGGCTGCATTCAACTAGCCGATGGAAATCGATGAAGCGTCGGCCATGCCGCCCTCGCCACGGCGTCAGTCGTGGCATTGGCTCCGGGTCGCTGCTCTTGTGTGGGTGGTTCTCGTGGCGGTGTGGGTCGCCTTCATCACGTGGCCCGAATCAGGCGGCGTGTATATCTGGCTGGCCGTCCCGCCGTCCCTATGCGTGCTGTCTCTTGCAGCAGCCCAGCGCGGTGCGTCGAAGACCGAGGGCTGGTTTTACATCGCCGTGCTGGGCGTCGTGACAGTTGTGGCGCTCGCGTCCTTTGGGATGTTTCTGATTCCCGCGCTGATTGCGTTGATCGTGGCCCAGTTTCTCACGAGGGACAGGGAGCGAGTCGTCCAGACCGCATCCTGAATGACATCCGGGAGGTCGCGTGGCGACGGCGACATCTTCGCGAGGGCGAAACAATGCGACCGGATCGCGACGAACGAGGGGCGATGTCTTCGCCCGTGCGAGGTAAGCGTCTGGCGGGCTCTCAGGACTCGACGACGACCGGGATGATCATGGGCCGGCGGCGGTGGGTGTTGCTGACCCAGCGGCCGATCACGCGACGGATCGTCTGCTGCAGCTGGTAGCTGTCGTAGGTGCCCTCGGCGAGCACCGCGTTGAGCGCCTCGACGATGGGTTGCTTCACCTCGTCGAACACCGAGTCGTCCTCGAGGAAACCGCGAGCGTGGATCTCCGGCCCGGAGGACACCTTGCCGGTGACGCTGTCGACCACGACCACGACGGAGATGAAGCCTTCCTCGCCGAGGATGCGGCGGTCCTTCAGGGACGCCTCGGTAATGTCGCCGACAGATTGGCCGTCGACGAACACGTACCCGACTGGGACCTTGCCGGCGATCGCGGCCTTGCCGTCGACGAGGTCGACGACGACGCCGTCCTCGGCGAGCACCACGCTGTCGGCGGGGATGCCGGTCGCGACCGCGAGTGCGGCGTTGGCTCGCATGTGCCGGATCTCGCCGTGGATCGGCAGGACGTTGCGTGGCTTGACGATGTTGTAGCAGTAGAGAAGCTCGCCGGCGCTGGCGTGACCGGAGACGTGCACGAGCGCGTTGCCCTTGTGCACGATGGTCGCTCCCCAACGGGAGAGCCCGTTGATGACGCGGTAGACGGCGTTCTCGTTGCCGGGGATGAGGGAGGACGCGAGGACGACGGTGTCGTTTCCATCGATGTGCACGAAGTTGTGCGTGCGCTGGGCGATCCGGCTCAGCGCCGACAGGGGCTCGCCCTGCGAGCCGGTGGAGATCAGCACCGTCCGCTCGGGCGGGTAGTCGCCGATCTGCTTGCTGTCGACCAGGACGCCCTCGGGGACCCGGAGGTAGCCGAGCTCCTTGGCGACGTTCATGTTGCGGATCATCGAGCGGCCGACGTACGCCACCTTGCGCTTGTGCTCCACGGCTGCGTCGAGCACTTGTTGCACGCGGTGGATGTGCGAGGCGAAGCAGGCCACGATGATGCGGCCCTCGCTGCGGTGGAACACGCGGTCGATCACCGGCCCGATCTCGACCTCGGAGGTGGTGAAGCCGGGCACCTCCGCGTTGGTCGAGTCGGTCATGAACAGGTCGACGCCCTCTTCGCCGAGGCGGGCAAAGGCGCGCAGGTCGGTGATGCGGCCGTCGAGGGGAAGCTGGTCCATCTTGAAGTCGCCGGTGTGCAACACGAGCCCGGCTCCGGTGCGGATCGCGACCGCGAGCGCGTCGGGGATGGAGTGGTTGACGGCGACGAACTCGAGATCGAAGGGGCCGAACGCGATGCGGTCCCCTTCGCGGACGACGTGCTGCGGGGTCTCCTTGATCCGATGCTCCTGCAGCTTGGAGCGCAACAGGGCCAGGGTCAGCTTGGAGCCGACCAGGGGAATGTCGGAACGTTCACGGAGCAGGTACGGCGTCGCGCCGATGTGGTCCTCGTGACCATGGGTCAGGACCAGCGCCTCCACCTGGTCGAGCCGGTCCCGGATGGGCTCGAAGTCCGGGAGGATCAGGTCGACGCCGGGATGGTTCTCCTCGGGGAACAGCACGCCGCAGTCCACGATGAGCAGCCGCCCGTCGTACTCGAAGACGGTCATGTTGCGACCGACCTCGCCGAGGCCGCCGAGCGGGATGACGCGCAACGCGCCCTCGGGGAGCGGACCGACGTCGTTCAGCTCGAAATGCGGGTGGCTCACTGTGCTCCTCGGGAGGGATCAGGACGGGATGAGGTCGGCAGCGGCGAGGCCGGCGCGCAGGGCTGCGAGCTCGTCCTCGTTCAGCGGGACGAGAGGTCCGCGCACGTTGCGGTTGTCGAGCACGCCGAGCAGCTGCAGCGAGGCCTTGGCGGTAGTGGCCCCGTAGTTCGCAACGCCCATGACGGCGTCGAAGGCGGGCACGAGTCTCGTGTGGAGTCGCAGCGCCTGGGCGTGGTCGCCGCCGACGTACGCCGCGATCATCGCGGCCAGCTGCGCCCCGGCGACGTGGCCCACGACCGAGACGAGGCCGACTCCGCCGTAGGCCAGGTAGCCCAGGGTCGCCTCGTCGTCGCCGGAGTAGACCGCGAAGCCCATGTCGGTGAGGCGGGCACATCGAGCCAGCTGTCCGGTGGCGTCCTTGACCGCGACGACATTCTCGTGAGCGCGCACGGCCTCGTAGGTCGGCAGCTCGATGATGCTCGCGGTGCGGCCTGGGACGTCGTAGAGCATCACGGGCAGGTCGGTGGTCTGCGCCACGGTCGTGAAGTGGTGCAGCAGGCCGGCCTGTCCCGGCTTGTTGTAGTACGGCGAGACGAGGAGTACGCCGTCCGCGCCGAGCTTCGCTGCCTGCTCGGCCAGCTCGACCGAGTGCGCCGTGTTGTTGGTGCCGACACCGGCGATGACGGTGGCGCGGTCGCCGACGGCGTCGATCACGGCGCGCAGGATCTGCCCGTCCTCCTCGGTCGTGGTGGTCGGGGACTCCCCCGTCGTACCGGAGACGACCACGCCGTCGTTGCCGTTGTCGACCAGGTGGGTCGCGATCCGGGCTGTACCTTCGGCGTCGACGGAGCCGTCGTCATGGAAGGCGGTGGCCATCGCGGTCAGCATGCGTCCGAAGGGAGGCTGCGTTGCCACCTGGGAGCTCATGAGGTCAGGTTATCTGTCCCCGCGGCGACCTCTTTGCACCTGTGCGTCCGAGGAACGAATCAGGCGGCGAGGATGACTCGCAGGTGCTGCATCATCACGGTGTCGACTTGGGGCGGGCGGGGTCGGAGTGCTTCGGGCATCTCGGTGCCGAGGGCGGTGGTGCCTTGGTGGTCGACTTGGTACCAGTGGCCGGTCGGGGTGGACCAGAAGTAGAGCCCGGGGACGGGTTGGTGCACGGTGAAGCCGCCGAAGCTCTTCGCGCGGTGGTGATGTCGTCCCAGGGGTCCGAGGTTGCCCCACGA
>JBHWSH010000213.1:0-6873 GCA_043427135.1 Marmoricola sp.
GATCTGGACCTGGCCAACGCCGTGCGCGGATGCGCGACGGCCAGCGCCGACGAGGCCGAGTTCGTGCGCCGGCTGCGCCGCGAAGGGGTGCTCGTGCGACCTCGCTTCGCTGACGGCCGAACCGACGTGGTCGTGGGCTACAGCGTCGCTCAGCGACCCCCGAAGGGGGAGCGTCCGATCTGGTACGGCGGCGGCAGCCTGGCGCGTGACCTGACCCTGCCGCGGCTGCGCCAGGACTGGCCAGACAGTCCCGAGCACGCCAGCGCTGCAGCGGGAGAGTGGACCGCAGCCAAGCGACACCGCCGTCCCGTCGCGCCGGGGCGCGAGGCCGCCGAGGTCGACCCGCAGACATGGCGGGTAGCGCAGCGCCGCATCGCCACGGTGCGTGAGCACCTGCGCAGCGTGCCGGTCGAGGACCGGGACGCCTGGGCGAGCGTCGCCCGAGAGACCAGCGGCGTCCTGGCCTACTGGTCCCGACGAGTCGACGGGGAGCAGGCGGACGCCCTGCGGCGTGCGTCCGAGGCCTTGTCCATCTCGGCGCAGACCCACCGAGCCGGGTTGCGACGTCCAAAGTCGTACCGGTCCGGGATCGGGGGCGCGAGCCTGGTCATGGCCAGCGCTCTAAGTGGCGGCCAAGGAGCCATCGGTGCGGCCGTGCTGATCCGTCAGCTGGCCACCCTGGCCAAGACCGTGCACGACGCGCACGTGGCCTCCGGGGAAGCCGCGCGTGCCCAGCAGATCGCGGCGATGGAGAAGGAGCAGCTGCGCGCGGTCGCCTCACGCCTGCCAGTGCCCTCGCAGAGCGACCTCACGCCCGTGGCATCCGGACCCGGCGCCCCAGCCCGCACGCCTGGACCTGCGCTGCCACCTCGACCCGAGGCGCTGCGCCGTCCCAGCACCACCGCGGCACCCACCGGTCGCGGAGCCGAACGGTAAGACCCGAAGGGAAGGACGAGCACGATGAGCGAGTACGAGTCCGACGGCGTCGAAGAGACGATGCAGGGCAGCATGCGCATGGCTGTCACGGTTGCCGCTCGCAGCGGCGCCGAGGTCGCGATGATGCGCGCCCAGCACGCGCGCCGAGCGCAGGCCGAAGGGGAGCACGCCGCACGCGAGTTCGCTCAGCGCCGCGAAGCACTCTGGCAGGACAGCCGCGCTGAGCTGGCGCCAGTGCTCGACGACCGGTGGTGGCAGGAGAGCACCCCCGAGCAAATCAGCCAGGCCTACGCCACTGCACAGGCCTGGGAAGGCCGCCCCGAGGTCGAGCCCTACCTCGCCCGAATCCGCGAGCAGGTCAAGGAGCGCTACGGCATCGATGTCGACGAGGTCCGAGGGCAGGCCCTCGAAGGCCACCTCAGTGACCCACTCACCGCCGAAGAGCACCAGCGCATCGAGGCCGAAAAGGACCGCGCCGAGGCCGCCAGGCTCATGGAAGATGGAGACCGCGCCGACCGTGCGACAGAAGTCGAGGACGACACCCCTTCAGGTTCGGCGGAGGCGGACCATGCTCAGCAGGCCCAGGCAGACGCCGGTCTGATGTACGACAGCGCTGAGCGTCGGGAGAACCTCGCGAACGACCTGCGAGACCGAGGGGTCGACGCGCCCGTCGTCGAGGCACGAGTCACCGCGGACCTCCACCAGGCCACGCCCGCTTCGACTGCCGTCACCAAACGCCCTACCCGCACTCCGAAAGCACGAAGGGCGCGGAATGCTCCGGGCCAGCAGCGCAGCGACCGAGGACGCTAACGGTTCTGCCGAGAGTCGAGTGTTCGCGTGCCGACGATTACGACTCCGAAGGCCTCATCGAGGAAGAGCTCGACGAGTGGCGGGGACGCGCTGACAAGTTCTTCCGGACGGGGCAGTGGTCCCAGATCACCTGTCTCCGCGTTCGTGCTTGGTCTATGGCTGCCAGGACATGGTGCTGCCCGACTCCGTGGGGTCGCGGATGACGAGTGCGTGATGGCTTGCGCCAAGGACGCGAGCGAGCTCGGCGCGTGATCGTTGCAGGCGCTTTCTGACCGCGTCGGCGCTCAGTCCGACGACGAGCCCCGTTTGCTCTGAGGAGAGGCTGTCCCAGTAGGTGAGGGTGATGATCTCCCGATCGAGGTCCGAGAGCGTGGCCAGGGCGTCGTGGACATGCTGGTGGTCTGCCTCCTCCACGGGTCTGGCGAGGGTGGACAGATGTTGGCGCAGCTCGTGGGTGGCCGCCAGCAGTCGGGCCTTCGCGCGGCGGTGGTTGGCCAGCTCACCGCGGGCGATGACGATCAGCCACGCGATGGCCTGGTCGTCGTCTTCAGGGAGGAGGGCGATCTTGCGCCAAACGACGATCAGCGTCTGCTGCCACAGGTCGGCGGCTTCCTCACGGCGGTCGAGTCGACGAGCCAGGTACGCCAGCACGCGTGGTCCATGCAGACGGGCCGCCTGCTCAAGGCGGGACTCCTCCGGGGTCACGAGCACGGCTCCGTGGCGTTGGCCTCGTGCAGGGAGCGCAGCACCTCGATGTCACCCTCCGCGGCGCGGTCTCGAAGGTCTCGCCAGGAGTCGCCGGCCATGACCCCTGAACGGTCCATCTCATCGAAGGTGAATGCCACGCCCTGCCCTGCGGCTAGTACCCCGGCGGTGTCGTTGACCCGGTCCTTCTTGATCCCCTCGCAGGACCACAGCAGCTGGGCCTCAAACAGCATGGACATGCGGATCCCGGCGGCCTGCTCGATGAGTCCACCGTCGGCGGAGCAGTGTGTCGATGCGGCCTGGCGGTAGTCCAGGATCGTCTGTTCCATGACCTTGGGCCATGTGTGTCCCGAGGGCAGTGGCCCGTCGGGCAGGTCCAGGGTCTGGATGTAGGCGGGAAGGTCGGGGGCGCACAGGTCGATGTACTCGCTGACTCCCGGCTCGGTGCCGAAAGACCCGAAGGTCCCGGTCTGTGCCAAGAACCTGTTCGCTGCCCACGCCGTGGCAGGGACAGCCACAGCCCCGGACAGTGCCAGTGCCACCAGCCGTGTCCTGCGTCGAGCGCGCCGTCGGCGAGCCGTCTCGACGCGCTCGACCCTCACGGCCTCCCGCGCCATCCGCGACGAGAGAACTGCCACTGCCTCATCCGAAAGCTCCCCGGACCCGACAGGATTCGCGCCTCGAAGAATGGTCGTCAGGTCCTCGGTCATCTGGCCTCCGCTATCCGATACCCCACACTCCCGCGAGGTCACTCACCGATCAAACGTCCGCCGACACCGACTTTGTGACCAGGCCAGGTAGGCCGTCGTTCAGCGAGCCACGTCCGACTCTGCCGCTGACGGAGCGCTAGCGTCCGACCATGCCGCGTTGGTAGGTCTGCTACTCGGCGACTAAGCGGCTCAGACTGGAGCCTCAGATCCCTTGAGCCTGGCCAAGAACACAAACTCCTGACCCGGACGGTCGGGAGCCTGCCTCACCTCGATCAGCGAGAAGCCATGCCTCTGAAGGTCGGCTTCGACCTCATCGCGCTCCCGGAAGCGGAGAGTGGACCGCGAGTGGAGAACTTCATCTCCGAGGACGATCGCTTCGTCGAACATGACGAGCGGAAGATCGGCGCTGGTGACGGATCGACTGACACGAGCTCGTCGTCCGTCTGGCAGCGTGATATCCGTCGGAGCCAGATCCCAGTTCTCCCAGGCACGAGCCTCGGGTCGCCGGGTCTCGAACACGAACCAACCGCCAGTACGCAGGACGTCAACGACGGCAGCCAACGTGCAGTGCCAGTCCTCGTCCGACACGAACACCTGCGCCACATTGCCGGTCATCACGACGAGGTCTGCCTGCGTCCCCGGCTCCAGCGCAGTGGCGTCCCCGACCACCCACGAGACCCGCTCGGCCCCTGCCTTGGTTCGAGCAACGTCGATCGAGGCTGCGACGGGGTCCACTCCCACGACCTGCATTCCATGGTCCGCCAGCATGAGCGCGAGGCAACCCGTCCCACAGCCCACGTCAACGACGCGCCGGGCCGCGACATCCCGGGCGATCGCGACATATGCCTCCAGATCACTTCGGTCAGGATCGAGAAGGTCATACAGCACCGCCTGTGCGGGATCAGCAAACGCTGCATCTGGAGGTCGCATGAGCCGAAGGTAGAAGACCCATGCCGGCAACGCCGCTGAATTTTCGCTCGCCGGACACGCGCTCATGCCGCGACGCGAGCAACCCGCGCCGCGTTCTTAGGATGCCTGCTAGCTGGGACTTCCCTCCACGCGGTGAAGGACTTCGTGGGTGAACTCGACCCGGTGCGGCAGCTTTGCCAGGTCCTCTGCACTGACTCCCACATTCTGGCTCTGGGCTTGGCGTGCCAGGGTGAGCCAGTGCCCGTGGGCCATGTCGTCCTCGGTCAGATCGCCGAACGGGATGTCTGGTCCGACGACCATCCGGGCGACAGGCTCCAGCTCAGCCAGCGTGGTCTGGCTCCACAGCTGGGTCTCACCCCATCCGCGATCTGTCAGGAGGGGGAGGCGTCGACCGTCATCGAGCTCCAGGAGCAGCACGCAGTCAGCGTTGACCTCGCAACTGCCGGGGTCACTGACATCGACCCGCGTGATCAGCTGCATGCCGACCTCCTGAGGGCGCTCGAGGTGGAGGGTCAGGCGGAGCGGGAGAGCTCGTGCTCGACGGCTCGGCGAATCCACGCCGAGACCGAACGGTCGTCCGCCTCGGCGGCACGCTTGACGTCCTCGAGGAGGTCGGCGGGGAAACGCACCGGCACCGGCGTGCTCAGCGGCCCCTTCCGACGACGGGCTGGACCCTGCGGCTCCTGGTTGGCCGGGTCGGCGTAGAACTCGTGGTCCTGCTCAGGAGTCATCACTCGGTTGTTCATGTCAGCACTCATCACGGTCCCTTCGGTAAGAAGCGGCGAGGCCCGAAGACGCCTCGTAGCAGCCGATCGGTCGGCACGTGCTCGGATCGCCCGAGCGAGAGGGGGCCAACGGAACAAGGAGAACTCTTCCGCCGACCTCGGCGAGCATCAACCAATGGGCAGGCGGCTTGGCCGGATAGAACAGCGGGTTGCAGCTCCACACATCCATCACGTCCTCCAGCCCTAGGTGCGGATGCTTGAACAGATGAGCTGCTTGTCGGTCGATCTCGAAGGGCTCGGCGTCATCGAGCGCACCAAATCGAACAGCTCGCCCATGCACCAAGTGTATATCAACCGACTACACACGCACATGCCGCTGAGCGCGAGGTCAGACCTCGCCAGTTCTTTCGTCGATGAAGAGGCCTTCGGGCGGCGATGTGTAGGGCAGCGGCTCGCCACGGCCGCAGGAGTCGGTGGAGCCCGCGAAGGGGCCGTCGGGGTCCATGAGGATGGCCATGTGGTGATCCGCGTGGTCGCGCCACCAGACGCTCATCCCTGTGGTGCCGTCGAGGCGCAGGTTCTCCCATGCTCGCCATAGCGCGTCGAGGCGCGAGATGGCTTCGGCGCTGCGCCACCACTCGGCTGACCAGACGCGGCCGCTGCCTCGTCCGTCGATGCGTCGACGGTAGGTCTTGATGAGAAGTTCGCGGACGAACTCGTCGACGGAGCCGTAGTAGAGCTCCGGGGGTGCTGGTTCGGCTGCTTCGTGGTCTTCGGGGCTGGCGATGACGACGTCGCCCTCGTCCCATTCAGCGAGTGCTTCGCTCACGGTGTGCCTCCTCTTGCTCGACGTGGTGGAGCTCGTCGACTGCGTCCGTGAGGGTGCTGTCGGCCTGGGGGTCGTGCGCCCGGATGGATGCTTCGACGTCGGCCGCGTGGGGGCCGGTCATCCAGGGCTGGGTGCGGATCAGGGTCGGTCGGGCACCGGAGGCCAGGACGACGGCGCGGCCCTTGGGCATGGCGGCGAGTTCGTCGATGTCGAGGATTCGTTCGCGGGTGAGCTGGTGGGAGACCTGGCGGCTGCCGCCGCGGCCTCCGCCCTGGTTGATGGAGACGGAGCCGGTCTTTCGGTCGTAGGAGCCGATGAGCTTGGCCAGGTCGTCGAGGAAGGCGGTCTCGGAGACGCCTCCGCCGTAGACCTTGATGTTGGCGGCTGACCAGAGCTTCTTCATGCCGGACTCGCCCCAGACGTCGACCCCTTGGGACCAGGACTGCAGGATCGTCATCAGGACGATTCCGCGGGAGCCGTAGTGGCTGTAGAGGTTGGGCAGCTCACGCCACCGGCACACGTTGGCGGCCTCGTCGAGGACCCCGAGCAGGGGCACGGGCAGGCGTCCTCCTCGGGCGGTTGCGGCGATGGTCTCGGCGGCTTCGACGACGGCGACGGTTAGGGCGGTGACGAGCGGCCCGGCGGTGCCCTTGCCTTCCTTGGAGAGGCTGTAGAGGGTTCCGCCGGAGCGGACGAACTCGGCGGCGTCGAAGCGGGCGCGCATGCTGGCGCCGTCGGGGGTGACCCAGCGGGTGGCGGTGCGGTTGGTCAGGCATGAGGCCATCTGCTGGGCGGTGCCGAAGACGCCGCCGCGCTGCTTGTCGGGGGCGGCGATGACTCCGGCGACCTGGTCGGCGGTGAGGTCGTAGCCGTGGGCGGTGAGGATCTCGACGGGGGTTTCGTCGGTGGGGCGGGTCAGCCACCGGTACACGTCGGTGATGGGTCGCTGGTCCAGCGCGGCCGCCAGGAGCATCCCGGCGAGGAGGTCCTGGCCGGCCGGGTCGAAGTAGGCGTCGGTGCGGGCTCCGGCGTCGCGGGAGCCCGCTGCGAAGTGCTCGGCCATCTTCGCGGCCTGGACCTCGTCGGTGACGTAGTCCAGCGGGTTCCACCACCAACGGTTCGGTTCCCCGGCGATGCCCTGCGGGTCGAAGACCCACACCGGCCCGGCGTCGAGGCGAACGTCCCTGGTCGCGTCGACGACGTCGCGCTTGTTCGAGGTCACCAGCAC
>JBHWSH010000214.1:0-5258 GCA_043427135.1 Marmoricola sp.
CCCGTGGAAGTAGGGCCGGTGGTCGGCGTACCTCCCGAGGTGGAACGCCAGGTAGACCGACTCCCTGCCGTACGTCGAGGACAGCCAGGCGTCGTCGGCGGGAGTGCAACGCACCTCGACCGGCCAGGGCACCTCCCAGCCCTCCCGCTCCATCAGCGCGCGTACGGCGGTGAGGGCCTCCATGCCGTGCTCGCGGGGGAGCGAGTACTCCATCTCGCGGAAGACGACGCTCCTCGGCGAGACGAAGACGCGGTGCGCGGCATCCCGGTAGGTCCGCGCTCCGAGCAGCCGGCTCGTCACCCGGTTGACCCGGGGGGTGATCGACGGCATCCGCGTGCACGCAGTGTCTACCAGACCGAACAGCGTGTTCGACATCAGCTCGTCCTCGACCCACGCCCGCGCCCGGGACAGGGGGGCGGCAGGCTCGAGGGTGCAGTCGTTGCGCTTGACCAGACAGCGGTCGGTGTGGGGGAACCAGTACATGTCGACGTGGTGGTGGGCGTCGACGAGCGCGTCGTACTCCCCGACCGCGCGCGACCACGACATCGGCTCCTCGACCGCCTCGAGCACGAACGCCGGCTCGGTCCGCAAGGTGATCGCCGTGAGTACGCCGAGGGCGCCGAGGGATACGCGGCCGGCGTCGAACAGCCCCGGGTCGGTGGTCCGGTCGACCTGTCGAACCTGGCCCTGCGCGTCGACGAGCTCGAACGCCTCGACCTGTCCGGCGAAGGTCGCCGTCACTCCGCCAGTGCCGTGCGTGCCGGTCGACAAGGCACCGGCCACGGTCTGGCGGTCGATGTCGCCCATGTTGTGCAGCGCCATGCCGAGACCAGCCAAGGTGGAGTTCAGCAGGTGCAGCGGGGTGCCGGCGAGCACGGTGACCGTCATCGCCGCACGGTCCACCGCGCGGAAGCCCACCAGCCCCGTCGGGTCGAGCAGGACGCCCTCGGCGACGGCCGCGCCGGTGAACGAGTGCCCGCTGCCGACCATGCGGACGGTGAGCCCTTCCTCACGGGCGCGCCGCACCGCGTCGGCTACTTCCTCGGTGGAGGTGGGACGTTCGATCCGCACGGGCCGGGCGAATGCCGTCTCGGCCCAGTTGACCCACGGCGGTGGCGGGTCGGTCGGGTTGCTCAGCAACCGGCCCAGGACCACGTCACGCGGGCTTCTCACGTGCCACCCCTCATTGGCCACCTCCGCTGCCGACCGGCTCGACCGGCTCGACCCTAGCGGGGCGGGTGCCGAGCGTCGCGTTGGTCACCGTGGCCACGATCGTCGCCAGGACGCCGGCGGCCACCGGCACCCAGAAGGCGGCCGAGGCGCCGGCGTGGTCGACGACCACCCCCACAATGGCAGCGCCGGGCGCCACTCCTGCAGCCATCCCGGTGGTGAAGACGGTCATGCCCTCGTTGAGCCGCGACACCGGGACGGTGGTCTCGATCCAGCTCACTGCCGCGATCATCGTCGGCGAGATCGCGAAACCGGCCAGGAACAGCAGGCCGGTGAGGACCGTCAGTCTCCCGACGAAGGGCAGCGGGAACATCAGTGCGGCCAATGCGCCCATGCCGATCAGGTAGCGCACCGCGGGGCTGCGCCGGAACGTCAGGCTCCCGGTGATCACCCCGGAGATCAGGCTGCCCAGCGAGAAGAAGGCGAGAAGCACGCCGGCCATCGCCGCCCGCCCGGTCTCGTCGGCGAACGCGACCGAGGCCACCTCGATGCCGCCGAACAGGACCCCGAGCATGATGCCGCCGGTGACCAGCGGCACGAGACGCCCCCACGGCATCGGGGGACGCTGCTGGGCGCCGATGCTGTCGGGCCGGGTCAGCGGTGGCTCGGTGGCACGCTGGGACACCAGCCACCACGATCCCAGGACCGCTGCTGCACCGGCGGTCGCCAGGCCCGCGACCGGGTCGACGATCGAGGCCAGCACCGTGACCAGCGTCGGGCCGAGGATGAAGACGATCTCGTCGTTGATCGCCTCGACGGCGAACGCGGTGTCCAGCAGCGACCGGTCACGCACGACGTAGGTCCAGCGAGCCCGGACCGCGGACCCCACGTTGGGCAGCAGGGCACCGGCGACGGCCATGAACACATGCGGCAGAGGCGCGGACCAGCCTTGCTCGACCGCGATGACACCGAGAGCCAGTCCCACCGCGGACAGCGACGCGGCGTACGCGACGATCCGCTGGCCCCGGCGGTCGACCAGCCGGGCGAGGAAGATCGCGGCCAGTGCGTTGGCCGCGACGTAAGTCGCCGACAGGATGCCCGCCTGGGAGTAGGACCCGGTGCGCGACGAGACCAGCAGGACGATGCCCAGCCCCAGCATCGAGATCGGCAGCCTGGCCACGATCCCCGCCGCGCTGAACGACAGCGACCCCGGCGTACGGAACAGCCGACGGTAGGGAGATGCCACTGCTCGATGGTAGGCGCGTGGGCCGGCTCACTCGCACCCGGCGTGCCTAGGATCGCTGCATGCCCGAAGCCGCTCTCGCAACCGACCACGCCCCCTACGACGCCCTGCTGGTGGTCTCGTTCGGCGGGCCGGAGAAGCCCGACGACGTCGTGCCTTTCCTGGAGAACGTCACCCGAGGTCGCGGGATCCCCAAGGAGCGGCTGGAAGAGGTCGGCGAGCACTACTTCCTGTTCGGCGGCCGCAGCCCGATCAACGACCTCAACCGGGCGTTCATCGCAGCGGTGGAAGAGGACTTCCGTGGCCACGACCTGCAGCTGCCGGTCTATTGGGGCAACCGCAACTGGGACCCCTACCTCGCCGATGCGCTGGGCCGCATGGCCGAGGACGGCGTACGCCGGGCGCTGTGCTTCTTCACCAGCGCCTACTCCAGCTACTCCGGCTGCCGGCAGTATCGCGAGGACCTCGCCGCCGCCTCCGCGGAGGTGGCAGGCGCGCCGACCCTCGACCGCATCCGGCACTACTTCAACCATCCCGGTTTCGTCGAGCCGATGGTCGACGTGACCCTCGCCGCTCTGGCCGAGCTCCCCGAGGAGGTCCGGCACGACGCCACCATCCTCTACGTCACCCACTCCATCCCGACGTCGATGAACGACGTGAGCGGCCGCAGCGAGCAGTTCCCGGACGGGCGTGCCTACGTCGCGCAGCACGAGAGCGTCGCCCACTTGATCGACGAAGGCGTACGCCGCCAGACCGGCCAGCGGCTGCGCAGCGAGCTGGTCTACTGCTCGCGCTCCGGCGCCCCCCACATCCCCTGGCTGGAGCCCGACGTGGGCGACCGCATCCGCGAGCTCGCGGCCGTCGGCACCGGTGCCGTCGTGGTGGTGCCAATCGGCTTCGTGTCCGACCACATGGAGGTCATCTACGACCTCGACACGGAGGCACGCGCGGTCGCCGAGGAGGTCGGCGTGGGGTTCGTCCGGGCGGCCACCGCTGGTCTGGACCCCCGTTTCGTCGCGATGGTGCGCGAGTTGGTGCTCGAGCGGGCCGCTGCCGAGCAGGCGGCGGCGGGGACAGGGTCTGCTCCCGAGCGGCCGGCGCTCGGGACCCTCGGGCCGTCGTGGGACGTGTGTCCGGTGGGCTGTTGCGCCAACACCCGTGGTCCGCGCCCGGCCTTGTGCGGCCGCGACTGACGATGGACGCGGCGTACGAGGAGCTGCGGCGCGTGGCGGAAACCGTCGCGCTCGAGGCGGCGGACCTGGTGCGGCAGCGAGCGACCGGTCCGGTCGGGGTCGCGGACCGCAAGTCCAGCGCGGTCGATGTCGTCACCGAGGTGGACCGCGAGTCCGAGGACCTGCTGCGTCTCCGCCTGCAGGAGCTGCGGCCGGGCGACGGGTTCCTGGGGGAGGAGAGCAGCGAGGACGGGCACGACGCTCCCGGTGGAGAGGTCACGTGGGTCGTCGACCCCATTGACGGCACGGTCAACTTCCTTTACGGGATCCCGCACTACTGCGTCAGCGTCGCCGCCGTCGACGCGTCGGGTCGGGCGGTCGCGGGAGCTGTCGCCGACGTCCCCCGGCGGCAGCTCTACAGCGCCTCACGGGGCGGTGGCGCGACCTGCGACGCCCGGCCCCTCGCCGTACGACATGAGCCTGCGCTGGCCGAGCGACTGGTCTTGACCGGGTTCCAGTACCAGCAGCACGTCCGCCAGGTGCAGGGCGCGGCGGTCGCGCGGCTGGTCACCCAGGTGCGCGACGTACGCCGGCTCGGCTCGGCCGCGCTCGAGTTGTGCATGGTCGGCGCCGGGCTGGCCGACGCCTACGTCGAGGAGGGCCTGCACTTGTGGGACCGGGCTGCAGCCGGTCTGGTGGCCGAGGAGGCCGGCGCAGTCGTGGAGGTGCGCCGTGGTGCGGGTGGCATGGACTGCGTCGTCTGCGCCCCGCGAGAGACGTACGCCGAGATGCTCGCACTCGTCCGGGAATGCGGTTTCCTCGACGAGCGTTGAGGGCACATTGGCGGTTCAGGTGGAGCGGGCCGACGTGATGCTGGCGACACCCCCGGGTCCGGGGATGCAATCCGCGTCGCGTTCGTGCACAATCCGCCGCAGCGATCCGCACCCCGACTTCTAATCCGGCCGCATCGACGCGGGCCGGCACCGACTGGCACTGGCCGCTTCGGCAGGAGAGAAACCCATGGCAACTGACTACGACGCCCCGCGCAAGACCGAGGAGGAGTCGAGCGAGGAGAGCATCGAAGAGCTCAAGGCGCGCCGTCACGACAAGAACTCCGGCAAGGTCGACGAGGACGAGGCGGAGGCCGCGGAGTCGTTCGAGCTCCCCGGCGCGGACTTGTCCCACGAGGAGCTCGCCGTCGAGGTCCGCCCGCGCCAGGAGGACGAGTTCACCTGCATGAGCTGCTTCCTGGTGCACCACCGCAGCCAGCTCGCCGACGAGAAGAAGATGATCTGTCGCGACTGCGCCTGAGCGCAGACGCACCGAGGGGCGCCCGGCATCCGGGCGCCCCTCGTGCGTATCTGAAACGCCTCTGGTGCGTCAGTAGTCCTTGTCGGTGGCCCCGACGGCGTGACGGACGGCCTCCTTGTGTCGTTCGCGCTCGGCGAGCTTGCGCGCGATCAGCACGCGGACGACCGCGACCACGACCCCGCTGAAGATCGCCCAGGCGATCGCCTCCTTGACGGTGGCCTCGGGGTTGGTCGGGTCGGACGGCGGCTCCTTGCCGCCGGACCCCATCTTCCAGGTCGCGTTGGCGGCCTTGCGGGCAGCGAGGCCGGAGACCACGGTGACCCCTGTCTGCAGCATCCCGGACATCGGGTTCCTCTCTAGAA
>JBHWSH010000215.1:0-5180 GCA_043427135.1 Marmoricola sp.
TTGTGGCGGTGCCAGTGATCTGGCACCGCCCCCTTCGCGCGGTGAGGGATACTCCCCCTATTCGTCGCGCCCTCAGATTCCCGCCGACTTCTCGTCCATATCGCTGGCCTGTCACACGCCCTCCGCGACTTCTTCACATGCACCGGGCGACTACTGGTTCGACGTACCTCAGTCGTCGGCCACGCGGTGGCCACGGTCACCTGGATGGAGGCAGAGGACCCAGAGAACCGACTGGCTGCTTCACCCTCGTCTCGCCTCCGGCTGGCCGCGCTCTTGTCGCATCCTTCGGCGACTGCCGGTCTGGGCCGACATTCCATACCGCGGCCACGGTGGACGTGCCCTGAAGACCGTGGGGGGTTTCGTGGTGGCTCCGAACCCACCATCTGTCATCAGCGCCGGCGCTTCTTGCTCCTCTTCTTACGCCGCGGCCTCTTGGTGATCTTGGCTTTGGGCGGGATGGAGTCAGGAGCCCTGTCTGAAGGAACCAGGCGCATGGCTCGTGCCAGACGGTCGAGCTCTGGGTCGTCCTCGTGTGCATGGGCCAGCCAGAGGCTGAAGAGCGGTGAACCGTCAGCAGCGAGGTGCATCGCGAGCGCACGGTCAGCGTGCTGCTGATGCTTCTTGACCGTGACGTACTGGCGTAGGTGTTCGCGACTCCTTCGAGTGTCCGGGCCAGCCGCGAAGATGTGAACCCAACTCCCGGTGTTGTCGGTTCCGCCCTGGGTGAGGGTATGGACCTGGCCATCATGGCGACTCGATTTGAGGAGCTCAGTCAGGCTGGAGGTCAGGCGTTGCTGAGCCTCCCAGGAGTACCCGTCGAGGTCGGCGCCGAACCTTAAGTACCCTGGTGCTTCCCGCTCGCGCATGGCCTTGAGAATGTGGTCAAGGAGAAGGGGTGGGGCAGCCCGCCGCGGACGCTCCGCCTCCTGGCTTGAGCTTCCATCGAGCCAGTAGTAATACGCGTCGAGCGGATCGGTGAAGGTCCCCACCAGAGTGCGACCTTGCTCGGCGTACTCCCTGATCTGTCGAGACGTTGGCCGCTTGGATCCGGGGTGCAGTGCGTAGAGTCTCTCGGGGTCTGGGACGAAGTAGAAGCCGCCGCTCACGTACCACATGAGGAGATCGAGCTCATCGCTGCCGGTAATCCACAGGGCAGCGTCCCGGGTGGTCCGGCGTCGGAGATAGGTCAGGAACTGCTCTGGCCGATCAAGGACGTCCCGTGTGACTAGCAGATCGTGGACGCTGACTAACCACGGCAATGCAACCTGCGGAAGTACCCCGGAACGAACAAGGTCGGAGGTGGACAGGCTCAGTGGGCCCAGGTCGTCCAGGGTCACGATGAGGGTGTGGATCTCGCGGACCTCCGCCAGGTCTATCCACTCACCTGCCTGGGTCCAAAGTCCTCGGTTGTTCTCGATGAGTTGCCTCGCGCGGTCGGCCTGCCGCGCCGCAGACTTGACGATCTTTTCGAGGTCGCCCTGAAGTTGCCGGACACCCCCTTGGCGTGACCGTGGGCGCAGGTCCCCGGCCTTCACCTCGACGCAGAGCGCGACGCCGTCGAGGACCAGCAGGCAATCGACCTCGGCGACTGGCGCGCTCGAGTGGGCTACGGATTCCGCGGTCAGGTCGTGTCCGCTCTGCGCGTCGCGGTAGGTGAGGTTGCGGTGCGTCGTTGCTCGGCCGTCGAGCATGTCGGCCAGGGTGTCGGCGACGAGGTTCTCGACCGCCTTGTCTCGCGCCCTCCCGTATCGCGTCCATGAGCCTGTTCCCTTGAGCGGGCCTTCACAGGTCCGTCGGATCTCGTCGAGGGCGACCATGCCGGGCAACGGCAGGTACCCCTGGCCGTGTCGATGCAGGATTGCTCTGCCGGCGATCGGGTTGAGACCGTCGACGAATGCGGTGACGAGCTCGAGGGGGGTACGACCGTCTGGCGACGCACTAAATGCCCCAAGGACCTTATCGACTCTGTCGAGGTCCAGCCCTACGCGTTTGGCGACTTGGGATCCCGTGACCTGATGCAGCTCGGATGGAGACTGGAACAGGCCGCGGGCTGCCACCCTGGCCTGACGATCCGGGGGGCCGCCCTTCTTGACCGCCCCAGCCAAGACATCCATGGCTCGTTGGCGAGCGGCATTGAGGTGATCTATCACCCCTTGTCGCACCGTGATGACGTCGTCATAGACGAATCCCAGTTCAGCGATGAAGGCAGCATCCGTTTGGGGGGTTCGGAGGACGGCGTCGTTAATCTCAGAGGCAAGGGTTGGATACTGACGGCCTCGAACCACGGTTTCGTGGGTGGACAGTCGAAAAGCCATCGCAGGAAGGCCCTCTTGCAGGTCGGCGCTAGCGGGCAACTGGCTGTACTTAGTCATCGCGTTGAAGGTGGCCAGTGTGACAACGTCCCCAGCAACGGCAGCCACTTCGGGGATGACCCGCGCTGGCGGGATAGTTGAGTCTGGGTCGCCCACTGGCAAACCCATGCCCAGGGTGACCAACGCAACGACCTCTGCTGCCGACCATGGGATCGCCGACCCGGATTCGCCCTCCTTCCACAACGAAAGGTCGGGAGGGACCAGATATTGGGCCAGCAGCGTCATGACGTCGAACGCGTCCAAGCCTTGCAGCAGGCCTTCGAGTTCCGCCACTGCTTGCGCGACCTCTTCGAGGATGTGGGCAGACCCGGTCTCCTCCCCGGGGTGCCACGGCCTCAATAAGCCGTCGATGGCGTCCATCCGCTCGGCCGTGGCAACCAGCGCCTCTTGGGTTGCCGCGATGAGCCGGATCCTGTACCCATCCGGCGTCTCCCACACGCCCTCATGGGCCGGCGGAGTCTGAGCAGGCGTGGTCATCGGCAGTGCCCAGGTCGGCCCGTCCGGATTCTCCACAATCATGCAGACACCGTCGCACGGGCGTCCGACAGCGTGATCTGCCTCGGCAACCATCTCGATCGCTGCGGACCTTGTTGAGGCCGCCGCTCAGCGTGCCTTGTTGAGACCGCCGCTCAGCGTGCCGGGCCGGACGCCGACCAGGCTCAACTGGCCCACCGAGACCTCCGACGGTCCCCCTCAGCACGGCTATCGTCCGTCCATGGCCGCACCAGGCAAGACACGCGATCACCACGTACCGCGGATGTACCTCAGGCGGTTCGCCAAGGCGAGGGGCAACGGCCATCAGATTGCCGTCAGCAATCGGGAGTTGACCCAGAAGTTCCACACGAACGTACGCGATGTTGCGGTGGAGTCAGGCTTCTACTGGGGCACCGACTCTGAAGGAGTCCCCCAGCACCACATGGAGCAGGTCCTGTCCGTCCTGGAAGGAGACGCGACGCCGGCATTCCGAGCGCTGTTGGACAGTGGCAAAGACCTCAACGCGGACGCACTCCGGCCGTGGCCGCCTCGGACAAGCGCACGCCATGCGCTCTCCTGGTGGATCTCTGCGCAGATCCTTCGCACCGTGCGTCAGAGATCCCGGCTTCACGTGGAGGCCACCCGTGGCGGCATCGACCTGCCGGACCGTGTCGCGGTCGCGAATCACCACCTGCGATACATCGCAGAGATGGTCCAGCCCTTGGCCGCCACTCTGTACGGACGCCCGTGGGGAATCGGCTTCGCCGACTACTGCCTGCTGACTGGGGACGTACCAGCGCTTGTCCTGAATGGCCAAGACCACGGCGACCAGCTCTCCGCCGTTGCCTACTGGGACGTATACCTTCCCCTCGACCCACACCGATGTCTGTACCTGCCGGGCGCTGCGACCGTTGCCGCCGACAGACGTCTCCGCGCCGACCACAGGTTCAAGCTGCACGGGGGTCACTCCCTGGCTTTGAACACGGCCATCATGGACGCCTCAGTGCGACACGTCTTCTTCCATCCTGACCATGATCCGACGCCGAAAGCAGAGCCTGCGCGGAGCCTGGAGTCCGAGCTGCCTCGGGTCATGCTGGCCTATGAGGTCTTGCCACCGGACGCAGGAGTTCAACGTCGGTGGCTTGATGTTCACCCCGAGGCAGCCACTGCGGCCACGGGACCTCGCATGAGCGAAGACGAAGTGGTGACCGTTGCCGAGCGCATGGTCACAGAACTCGAGCGTCGGGAGGGACAGTTTGAACGTCTGACCGCTGAGGGTCCCTAGTCTGATTTGCGCGCCACCCGACCTTCAGACCTCAGCGCCGCCACACATCAGGGAGTCGGGTCTGCCCGGAGTTCGGTTGACACCTGACCTCTGAGGTTTCGGCCTCAGGCGGAAGGAAGTCCCCCGTGGCAAAGCCCTACCCCAGAGAGTTCCGTGACGACGTCGTGGCCGTGGCCCGCAAGGGCCAGGCGCCGCTGTCTCAGATCGCGAAGGACTTCGGCATCTCCGAAGGCTCGCTCGCGAACTGGATGAAGCAGGCCGACATCGAGGACGGCAAGCGCTCCGGCCTGACCGACGACGAACGCAAGCAGCTGCGTCGTCATCCATCCGCGAATTCGGGAAGTAGTTTCCTCGAATTCGGGAAGGACCCCGGTGAGCCGGTGACGGGAATCGAACCCGCGTGTCCAGCTTGGGAAGCTGGCGCTCTACCATTGAGCTACACCGGCGTGCGCCCCCGGACATCGTCCGCAGCGAGGCGCGGACGACATCGTAACCCACCCGATTCGGCACGACCTCGACGCACTGGCCAGCCCTGCTCGCTGGCGTGAAAGCGTGATCATGCCGCCCGTCGCCGACCGGCTACCTCCCCCGACGCACCGACCACGCGCTCCGCCACCTCGACCTCGGACACGTCCGCCTCGCCGACCCTTCGTCGCCGGCGACAACGCCGCCATCGGCCCTCGACCCGCCGGCCGACGCGATGACCTCTTGCTCCGGGACCGTCCAGACCCACGAGGGCACGAGCTGCACCTTCGCCACCAACGTCGCCAAGGCCTCCTCACTGAGCGACGAATCCCCTTCGCCCCCACGGTGTGCCGGAACTCACCGCCCTTCGCCTTGCCCCACGGGTAACCGTCGACGGACGATGGTGGCAACGGTGGGTGAGCGCTTGCTTACCTGCGTGCTCGCCCGCCGACACCAACACCCCCTAGATCGACGGAGCTCACCGAGATGGGTCACTACAAGAGCAACCTGCGTGACATCGAGTTCAACCTCTTCGAGGTCTTCAACCGCCAGGAGGTCCTCGGCGTCGAGCCCTACCAGGTCGA
>JBHWSH010000216.1:0-6216 GCA_043427135.1 Marmoricola sp.
CCGAAGCCGCTGCCCGGGCCCGCGCGAAGGCACCCCTCGACCGGCGCGAAGCGATGCGGCGGGAGCGCGAGCGGCGCGCCACCAACAGCCGGCAGGTCCGCGACGGCATCAAGGCCGGCGACGACCGTTACCTCCCCAAGCGCGACCGGGGCCCTGTACGCCGCTTCGTCCGCGACTTCGTCGACCACCGGCTGTGCATGGCGGAGTTCTCCATCCCCCTGCTGTTCACCAGCCTGCTGTTCTCCGCCTCCGGCGCCGCCGAGCTCGGCGGCGGGATCATGAACGGCACCCTGCTCGTCGTCGTCCTCGACTCCCTGCTGCTGCGCTTCCGGCTCCGTCGCGAGCTCAAGCGCCGATTCCCCGACGAGGACCTCAAGGGCACCACGCTCTACGCCTTCATGCGCGCCCTCCAGCTGCGCTTCCTCCGCCTGCCCAAGACGCAGGTCAAGCTCGGCGAGCAGCTGCCCGAGCGCTACCGCTGAGCCGCCCCGCACCCATGTAACGCGGGGTTACGGACGCTCCACAAGGCGCATGCGCCTGGCAGACCGTCCACACGCCTGCCAAAGTGCCGGCTCTTCGGGCGCTCGCTAGCGTCGGGGACATGCAGACACGCAACCTCGGCCGCAGCGGCCTGAAGATCAGCGAGATCGCGTACGGCAACTGGCTGACCCACGGGTCGCAGGTCGAGGCTGACATCGCCACGGCGTGTGTCCGGGCCGCCTTGGACGCCGGGATCACCACGTTCGACACTGCTGACGTCTACGCCAACACGCGCGCCGAGACCGTCCTGGGCGATGCGCTGGCCGGAGAGCGCCGCGAGGGGCTCGAGATCTTCACCAAGGTCTACTGGCCGACGGGACCGGGCAAGCACAACGACCACGGGCTGTCCCGCAAGCACATCATGGAGTCGATCGACGGGTCGCTGCGCCGACTGCAGACCGACTACGTCGACCTCTACCAGGCGCATCGCTTCGACCACGAGACCCCGCTGGAGGAGACGATGGAGGCGTTCGCCGACGTGGTCCGGTCCGGCAAGGCGCTCTACATCGGGGTCTCGGAGTGGCGGGCCGAGGAGATCCGTCGCGGCCACGAGCTCGCCCGCGAGCTCCGTATCCCGTTCATCTCCAACCAGCCGCAGTACAACATGCTGTGGCGGGTCATCGAGGCCGAAGTGGTGCCGGCCTGCGAGGAGCTCGGCATCGGCCAGATCGTGTGGTCGCCGATCGCGCAGGGGGCGTTGACCGGCAAGTACCTGCCAGGCCAGCAGCCGCCCGAGGGTTCACGAGCCACCGACGCGCGCGGCGGCGCCGACAACATCCGCCGCTGGCTCGACGACGACCTCCTGACCAAGGTGCAGCAGCTGCGGCCGCTGGCCGAGGAGGCAGGTCTGTCGATGGCTCAGTTGGCCGTGGCGTGGACCCTGCAGAACAGCAACGTCTCGGCGGCGATCATCGGCGCCTCACGACCCGAGCAGGTGCACGACAACGTGCAGGCGGCCGGCGTACGTCTCGAGGACGAGCTGATGGCCCGCATCGACGACATCCTCGGCGAGCACGTCGTGCGCGACCCGGCGAAGACCAAGTCCCCGCAGCGCCGCGACTGGTGAGACGGGTTCAGTCCCCCGGCTGCAGACTCATCGGCCCATAGACCTGACGGTCACCCTCGAACAGCGAGACCTGCTCCACGCCCTTCTCGAGCAGCTCGCGCCAGACCTCTCCCACCCACGACTCCGCATCCGCCTGTGAGGGGAACCGCGGCCCCTCGGGCGTCGCGCTGTCCGGCGCGGGGATCTCGTTCCCGCCGGCGTCCTCGAAGCGCCACCTCCACGGACCGGGGGTGGGAGCCGACTCGGACAGGAATCCAGCGGTCATGAGGTCTCCTTCGTGCAGGGGTACGCCGGTCGTTCAGTCTTCCCGCACGGCGGAGGTCACGAACGGGGGCCGGGTGAGCGTGAAGATCTCGCGGCGACCGCGTACGTCGACCGCGACCTCGGCGCCGTCGGTGAGCTGGCCGACCACCATGGCCAGGCCGACGCCTTTGCGCAGCGTCGGCGAGAACGTCCCGGACGTCACCTGGCCGGCTTGCACGTCTGCGGTGAGCATCACGCGCATTCCCGGCCGAGGGATCGCGCGGCCGGTCGCGACGATGCCGCGCAGCACCCGGACCGGGCCTTCCTCCTTCTGCGCGAGCAGCACATCGCGGCCGCAGAAGGCTGGCTTGGACCAGCCGACCGCCCAGCCCAGCCGCGCCTCGAGAGGCGTCACCGACCGCGTGATGTCCTGGCCGTGCAAGGGGTAGCCCATCTCGGTGCGCAGCGTGTCGCGGGCGCCGAGTCCGCAGGCGGTGATGCCGTGCTCGGCACCCGCTTCGAGCAGCGCGTCCCACAGCGACCCGGCCGCGTCCCAGGGCGCGAGGATCTCGTAGCCCCGCTCGCCGGTGTAGCCAGTGCGGCACACGACGACCTCGGCGCCGTCGTGGTCGGCTGCCACGAACGACATGTAGTCGTGGCCGGCGGGCAGACCGAGCCGTGTCAGGACCTCGTCGGACAGGGTGCCCTGCACCGCGAGGACGGCGAGCTCCTCGTGTCGGTCGACGACCTCCACGCCATCCGGCGCGGCCTCGCCCAGGCGGCGTACGACCTCCGCGGAGTTGGCGGCGTTGGGCACCAGCAGGACGTCGTCGGGTCCGTGCAGGTAGGCGATGAGGTCGTCGACGATGCCACCGTCGGCGTCGTCGCAGCACAGCGTGTACTGCGCCTGACCCGGCGTGATTCGCCCCAGGTCGTTCGTCATGACCTGGTTGACCAGGTCGGCGGCACCGGGGCCGGTGACACTGACCTTGCCGAGATGAGAGACGTCGAAGACCCCGACGGCCTCGCGCACGGCGGTGTGCTCCTTGACGATTCCCGCTCCGGCGTACTCGAGCGGCATCGACCAGCCACCGAACTCCGCGAACTTCGCTCCCAGCCGCTCGTGCCGGTCGTGCAGGGGCGAGGTGCGGAGAGCGGCGTCCATGCGCCGGAACCTACACCGGGTCGGCGACCGCGCACGTGGCCCGAAGACGCAGCCGCCGGCGGTCTAGCATGGCTCGACGTGACCTCCTACGTGCTCCGCAAGGGTGCCGCCGACCGCACCGGCACCGACGCTCTCGTCATCGGGGTGGTGTCCACCTCGGACGGCCCTCGGCTCGCGCCGGGTGCCGAGCCGGTGAAGGAGGCGTTCGGCCGCAAGCTCAAGCCGCTGCTCAGCACGTTGGGCGTCACCGGCAAGCTCGGCGAGGCCGTCGCGGTGCCGAGTGGCGGCATCGTCAAGGCGTCGATGCTCGTGCTGGCCGGATTGGGTGAGCAGCACTCCCCCGATGCCGTACGCCGCGCGGCCGGCGCCGCGGCACGCGTCGTCCGCAACGCCGCTTCGGTCACGCTGGCACTCCCGGCGGACGAGCCGGTCCTGGTGCGGGCCGCGACCGAGGGTTGGATCCTGGGCAGCTACTCCTTCGACACCTACCGGACGAAGCCCTCCGACGACCGACCCAATGAGGTCGTCGTGCTGTCCGAGCAGGCGAAGAAGGCCGAGTACGCCGAGGCGTTCGCCACCGCACAGGTGCTCGCCACGGCCGTCGCGCGCACCCGCGACTGGGTCAACATGCCGCCGGTCGACCTGACCCCGCCGGCGTTCGCCGATGCGGTCGTGGCTGCCGTGAAGGGCCGCCCGCGCGGATCGGCCAAGGTCTCGGTCGAGGTCATGGACGAGAAGGCTCTCGCCGACGTCGGCTGTGGCGGCATCCTCGGCGTCGGACAGGCCTCGGACAACCCGCCGCGCATGGTGCGGTTGAGCTATGCGCCGTCCGGCGCAACGAAGCACATCGCCCTTGTGGGCAAGGGCATCACCTACGACTCCGGCGGCCTCTCCATCAAGCCCGGCGCGTCGATGACGACGATGAAGATGGACATGGCCGGCGCCGCGGCCGTCGTCAACGCGACCCTCGCGATCGCCGAGCTCGGGCTTCCGGTGCGGGTGACGGCCTTCGCCCCGATGGCGGAGAACATGATCTCCGGGCGGGCGACGCGTCCCGGCGACGTGCTGACGATGTACGGCGGCAAGACCGTCGAGGTGCTCAACACCGACGCCGAGGGCCGGCTGATCCTCGCCGACGCCTTGGTGCACGCGGTCGAGGCCGAGCCGGACCTCATCGTCGACGTCGCCACCCTCACCGGCGCCTGCATGGTCGCGCTGGGCGACCGCGTCTACGGCCTGTTCGGCAACGACGACGACCTGATCGAGCGCATCGGCGGCGCCGCGAGCGATGCGGGCGAGCAGCTGTGGCACATGCCGATCCCCGAGGAGATGGGCGAGAAGGTCCGCGGCAACTCCAAGATCGCCGACCTCGCACAGCACAACAGCGAGAGGTGGGGCGGGGCGTCGTACGCCGCTGCCTTCCTCCGCGAGTTCGTGGGCGAGGTGCCGTGGGCGCACTTCGACATCGCCGGGCCGGCGTTCAACGAGAAGGCCGCCCACGGGCACGTTACGCCGGGCGGCACGGGGGTCGGTGTCACGACGCTGGTCGAGCTGGCGCGCAGCGTCGCCACCGAGGGCTGAGTCTCGACAGGCTCGACCACCGAATCGGACAGGCTCGACCACCGAATCGACGAGCTCGACCACCGATTGACAGGCTCGACCGGCGAGTCAGAGGCCGGGGTTCTCCTTCTTGCGCTTGTTGTACTCGCGCATGCGGTTCGGGTAGCCCACGACCGCCGCGTCGTACGACGGGACGCCGTGGGAGTTGGCGAACTCGTGCGCCCACGCGACCGAAGGCACTCGACGTCGGGTCCATTCGCCGTCGTGGGCGACCAGCAGGATCGTCACGTCGCTGACCGCGGTCCGGGGTTCCACGAACCCCTCCACGCCCTTGCGTGTCTTGGCGAACTCGGACAGGTGCTTCTGGTCCGCGGGGTCGGACACCCGGACCGTGGTGCTCCCCGCGTTGGTGTTGCGCATCTTCGAAGAGCCGCCGCGTCGGCGCAGCCGGTCGAGAAATCCCATGCGGGCAGTGTCTCGTACGCCGGAAGCCTCGTCACAGGAAGGCGTCGACGTGACCGCCGGCGCGACTGGCGTGGCCGCTTGGGTTGTAGTGGACAGTCAGAGGGGAAGTGCAAAGATGGGCGGATCTCCCGCCCATCCACCTGGGCCCCGCGGCCAGAAGGAGCGACCACCGCACATGGCGACCTCAGTTTCCCTCCCCGCTCTCGGTGAGTCCGTGACCGAAGGCACGGTCACCCGGTGGCTGAAGCAGCCTGGCGACACCGTGGCGGTGGACGAGCCACTGCTCGAGGTCTCCACCGACAAGGTCGACACCGAGATCCCCTCCCCCGTGGCCGGCACGCTCCTCGAGATCAAGGTCCAGGAGGACGAGACCGTCGAGGTCGGCGCCGAGCTCGCTGTGATCGGTGACGAGGGCGAGGGTGGAGGCTCCGACGGCGGCCAGCAGGACCAGCCCCAAGAGCAGGCTGACGAGCAGCCGCAAGAGGAGCAGCAGGAGGCTCACGAGGAGCAGCCTCAGCAGGAGGCCGCAGAGCCCCAAGAGCAGGAACAACAGCAGCCGGCCGCGCCCCAGAGCGGTGGCGGTGGCGGAGGCGGCCAGGGCACCCCGGTGACGCTCCCGGCGCTCGGGGAGTCGGTCACCGAAGGCACCGTGACGCGGTGGTTGAAGCAGGTCGGCGACGACGTGGCGGTCGACGAGCCCTTGCTGGAGGTCTCCACCGACAAGGTCGACACCGAGATCCCCTCTCCCGTGGCCGGCACGCTCCTCGAGATCAAGGTCCAGGAGGACGAGACCGTCGAGGTCGGCGCCGAGCTCGCCGTCGTCGGATCGGGTTCACCCAGCGAGCCGCAGGGTGAGGCCCGGCCGCAGGGCGACGACCAGCCGTCGTCGCCGCAGCCGGCCGACAACCCGCAGGAGCAGCAGCCGGCTCCCGCCGAGCAGCCCGCCGTACCGGAGCCCGACGAGTCGCCGGCACAGGAGCCCGCCCCGTCCGCAGCGCCCGCGCAGCCGACCCGTGCGGCCGAGTCCGGCGGCGACACCCAGACCTATGTCACCCCGCTGGTGCGCAAGCTGGCGGCCGAGCACGGCGTCGACCTGGCCAGTGTGACCGGCACCGGCGTCGGCGGCAGGATCCGCAAGCAGGACGTCCTCGACGCGGCGCGCAGCACCCCCCAGAAG
>JBHWSH010000217.1:0-7664 GCA_043427135.1 Marmoricola sp.
GAGCCTCCATCAGACCCGGGGCGATTCAGAAGTGTCCCAGCGCGCCACCCCGCAGCCGACAGCCACCTACGGGTGTCTCGTACCGTCGGGCACCGACATGTGCGCCACTGCCTCCCAGCAGTGGTCCGGCGCCCGGGTCACCCCGAGCCTGGCGGTGATGCCCGGCGGAAGTGGTGGCGGACTGCGGGTGCAACCTGGCGAGGTGCCGCCGGGTCGGTACCAGGTGCTGCACCAGGCCACCCCCACCACGCCGGGGAACACCACCGCCTACTACCTGCTCACCTTCGGCTGACCTGAGCCGTCCGTATGTCGGCCCCCGAACGATGGGCCGCTCACCCACCCCGGTCTGCTCGTACTCCAGCGCCGCCGTCACCGTCGACAACATCGTCGTGGACTACACGCCGGCGAACTCGACGACCGGACTGATCTGCATGTAGATCGCCGCGCGCCGGGCTTGGCGCGGCCCGCCGCCGTGTCTGGTGCAGTGGGTTGTTCGGGTAAGACCGGCTCATGATGCGGAGTGATCTGCTCAGTCACTCGCTTGACTGAGCACCAGCGCAATCATCGGCGCGATGCCCGCCAGGAAACCGATCAAGACTGCGCCCCGCCGCTGGCCAACGATGGCGAGGCTCACAAGGATCCCTGCCGCTCCAAGGCAAGCGGTAGCCAGCACGTAGTGAGGAAGCGCCGACGATTCGAGGCTGCGGTTCCAGGTGAGCCCCCAGAGCAGAAGGAGCCCGAGGGCCCCTGGAAAGGCTGAGATGGTGAGGAGGACCAGCACGCGCGCCACAATCCAACCGGGATGCTCACGCTGGGTCTCGGTCCCTCCCTGGTAGGAGAACTGCGGTAGTTCAGGCTTCACTGTTGATCCCCTCCGCCCGAGGGCACGCCCCGGGTTCTTCTCGTCGGTGACTCAACGACCTGTCCGGACGCGGGTTATGTGGCGAACGGTCACTGCGCGACCACTTATGTAGACGGCGTGCGCTGCGGCCATCCGGACATTCCGCGACGGGTGAAGCTCAGTCGAGGGGTCTAGGGATCGACGCCGCGCCTTCTTGGCATGAATGAGCAGCCCGTGGCGCCGTCGAAATGCAGCACAGCGAGCACGAGGAGCCGACCGGACCGTCCCGCAAGCGTCGGTGCTCCGGCGTACAGTTGGACCATGTCGCTGAGTGAATCGGAGCTCTATGAGGCCGGGATGTCCCTGCCTCCTGAGGTGCGCAAGCACGTCGCTCTGCGGCTCCTGGAATCAGTTGATCCGGGCGAATCCTTCGACGCAGCCGCGGAATCATGGCTGCGCAGTGACGCCGCTGTCGCATACGACGCCCTTAAGGCCGACCCTTCTCGCGCGATCCCTGCCGAGGACGTTCGGGCCGAGCTCGAAGCGAAGTGGGCCGCCCGTTCATGACGGGTCGGATCCACTACACCCCCGAGGCGCGGCAGCAGCTCCATCACATCGACGAGTGGATCACCGACAAGGCGTCCGCTGAGACCGCTCGGCGCTTCGTGTCAGCGATCCTCGACCACATCGACGGCATACTCGTCTTTCCGCTCGCCGGCACAGCGCGAGACGACGTCCGCCCAAGCCTGCGGACGACCACCTTCAGGAAGCGGACCCTCGTCGCCTACGAGGTCGACGATTCGTCCGGTGAGCTCGTGGTCAACGTCATCGGGGTCTTCCATGGCGGCCAGGACTGGGAGGCCGCAGTAGGCGAGGATCACCACGGCCCAGAGGCCGGGCACTGACCCGCGCACCACGATGGGTTTCCGGCTCGTCGGTCTGGCCCCCTGCGAGCAGGACCGGCACGGGCGTCAAGTGCCCAAGTGTCTGGGGGAAAACGGGGGGAAGCTCGCGTAGAGGGCACGTCCGTGGAGGCCACGCCGCTGGAGGGACCGGACTGTAAATCCGTCGGTGTATACCTACGCAGGTTCGAATCCTGCACCTGCCACAGCGTGACGACAACGTCCTTCCGGATGATCCGACGCATTGGACGCGGTGAATCCTCCGGGATCAACCACGCCCTCGGCGGCGCTGCGGCGAGTTTCGACGACGGCGCCTGAGCAACCTGGGCGAAGGGGCACTCATGCCCCAATCGGTGCGGCTCAATCACCGCGACCGTGACTGGTCTAACGCGGCCCTCGCGTCGTCGTACGTCGTGTTTCGCCGCCTGCGCGTCGGGTCAGGCTCGAAGACACGACGTCAAGAGGAGTGAGAAATGAGCACACCGAGCAATCCGGGTGCACCGGTGACGCCCACGGCCGCTTCGAGCGGTCCGTCAGGATCGGCTGACGACAAGAAGGAACAGGCCAAGCAGGTCGCCGGCACTGCAGCCGACGAGGCCAAGCAGACCGCAGCAGTTGCCAAGGAGGAGGCGGCCAACGTGGCTGCCACCGCCAAGGACGAGGCCCGTCACGTCGTGGAGGAGTCCCGCCAGCAGGCGATGAACCTCCTGGACGAGGCCAGGTCGCAGGTCGACGAGCAGGCGCGCAGCCAGCGCGACCGGGTCGTGGGCATGCTGCGCACCTTCGGCGACGACTTCGAGAAGATGGCCAGCGGAGAACAGGTCGAGGGCGGCATGGCTCAAGACCTCGCCCGCCAGGTTGCCGAGCGCGCCCGCGACTTCGGCAGCCGCATCGACGGTCGCGAACCGAACGAGATCCTCGACGAGGTGCGTGCGTTCGCGCGCCGCAAGCCCGGCACGTTCCTGCTGGGCGCGCTGGCCGCCGGTGTCGTCGCGGGCCGTGTGACACGGGGCGCCAAGGAGGCCGGCTCGCAGCAGTCCGGTTCCTCGCAGGGATCCGGGACGTCGTACGGCGTGACCGGCGGTGTGCACGCAGGCCGGGCGGACCTCACCGGCAGCGGGCTGGGCGCCGGCACCGGTACGGCGGCAGGCGACCCGCTCTCGGGCGTGCCGCAGCCGTCGACGACGCCGGTCTACCCGGCCGGTTCCGGGACCGCTGAGCCCGGCACCACCTTCGACCGTCCGCTGAGCGGGGAGGGTCTCACCGGCGGCGGTCCGACGACGGATCCGGGAGGCATCCGATGACGATGCCGAGCGACCACGGCTCGCTCCCTGGGGCGACCGCCGCCGGCACCACGGGAGCTGCCGGCACCGGGACCGACGACGACCGCTCGCTCGGTGAGCTGCTGGGCGACATCGCCAACAACCTGACCACGCTGGTCAAGGACGAGCTCGAGCTGGCCAAGACCGAGGCCAAGCAGGAGGCCGTCAAGGCGGGCAAGGGCGCCGGCATGTTCGCCGGAGCCGGAGTGACCGGGCACCTCGCGCTGGTGTTCGGCTCGCTGGCGCTGATGTTCATGCTCGACAGCTGGATGCACACCGGCTGGGCCGCGCTGATCGTGATGGCCCTGTGGGCCGTCGTCGCCGCGGTCCTGGCCATCCAGGGTCGCAACGAGTTCAAGAAGCTCAGCGCGCTGGAGACCACGCAGAAGACGATCAAGGAGGACGTGCAATGGGCGAAGCAACAGAAGAACAGCTGACCAGAGACATCGAGCACCGGCGGGCGGAGCTCTCCCGGGACCTCGACGCGCTCACCGACAAGATCAGCCCGTCCCAGATCGTCGAGCGTCGCAAGGAGGCCGCCCGCGGCAAGCTGCGCGGCGTACGCGACAAGGTGATGGGTACCGCGCAGGACACCCGGCAGAGCCTCGCCTCGGCCGGCTCCGGTGCGGGCGGTTCGGTGTCCGGTGCCGCCTCGGGCGTCGCCAGCTCGGTCACCGACACCGCGCACAGCGCCAAGGACACCTTGCAGAGCCAGACCGAGGGCAACCCGCTCGCCGCGGGCCTCATCGCCTTCGGTGCTGGCTGGCTGGTCTCCTCGCTGATGCCGGTGTCGGAGAAGGAGTCCCGCGCCGCGCAGCAGCTCGTCGAGACCGCCAAGGACTCCCCGTTGATGGAGGAGGCGCGCTCGCTCGGCCAGGAGGTCGGCCAGAACCTCAAGGAGTCGGCCGCCGAAGCCGCTCAGGAGGTCAAGAGCACTGCGCAGGAGTCGGTCGAAACCGTCAAGCAGGAGGGTCAGTCCTCCGCCGAGACGGTCAAGTCCGAAGGCCAGGAGCGCGCCCAGAACGTCCAGCAGGACGTGCAGGACCGCACCAGCTGAGCTGACTCATCTGTACGCCGCCAGCGGGCGTCGCCTCGATCGAGGTGGCGCCCGCTGCTGCGTGTGTGGGTGTCAGAAGCCCAGCTGCCATAGTCTCGCCTGGCCGCAGATCCCCGAGTCCGCGACGTACATCCGGCCCTTGGTGGGCCCGGCGGGCGAGACGCTCGCCGAACCCGGGTAGCAGGGGCCGGTCAGCGCATCGACGGCGCGCAGTTTGCGGTCGCGCAACCAGACCGACGGGTTCTCGTCGTCGAAGTAGTCGCTGGTGACCAGGATGCGCTTGCCGTCGGCGCTGACGGCGACGGCGCCGCCGGCCGAGCTGGACGAGTCGGCCACCAGGGTCGCCTTGCGGAGGATCTTGGCCCTGTCGGTGTTCACGTGGGTCAGCCGGAGCTTCTGCCCGGAGCTCAGGACGTAGGCGTCCCTGGGCTTCGCTCCGAAGGTCACATCGCGTACGTCGCCCGCGACCTTCGTGCCGCCGAGTCGTTTGGGTGCCGCCGGCTTCTTCAGGTCGAAGACGTGCAGCCGCTTCCCTGCCGCAGCGACCAGCCGTTTGCCGGTGCGCGAGACCGCCAGGTGGGTCGCGGACACGGCCACGCGGCGTACGACCTTGGGCATGCCGTTCTTCTTCAGCTTCAACACCAGCAGATGCGAGCCGGGTTCGTGGATCCATGCCTTGGCAGTGGCATAGGCGAACTTGCCGTTCGGCGTGACCACGATGTCGAACAGCGTGGCCCGGTCACCGCCGAGCTTGAAGCCGGTCGTGCCGACGCGCTGAGGCGTGTCCGTGCCGATGTCGGTGACGTGGAGGTCGTCGCCGTCGGTGGTGTAGGCGAACCGGTTGCCCGCCACGGCAAGGACGCTCGAGCTGTCGGCAGGCGTCGCGGTCTGGCCCAGGACGCGAGCAGGTGTGCTCGTCAGGTCCACCTTGAGCAACGCCTCCGGGTCGTAGCTGCTGCCTTGGTGGACGATCGCGGAGCGACCGTCACGGGTGACCTCGACGCGAGCATCTGCCCTGCCTGGGAGCAGGTCGACGACCGGTGCAGCAGTGGCCTGCCTGGCCGATGGCGACGCAGCGCCCGCCGTCCCGGTCAGGCTGCCGGCGAGAACGGCGACCACGACCCCGATGCCGATGCGCTTCACGTGCTCTCCCTTGTCCAGTCGCCGACCAGAAGACCTGGGCGCGTGCGGCGCTCACGCTAGGGCGTCCGTCGTACGCCGTCCAGCGCCCCAGCGGGTCCGAACGCCGAGCACCCCGAACATCACTGACGCCAGGCGTCAGCGATCCAGTAGGTGCTTCGGATGGACGCCGGGATCAGACCTGCCCGTAGTGGCGGCTGCGCAGCTCTCGGCGTACCTCTCGCTCGACCAGGATGGGCACGAAGTCACGGATACGACTCTCGGCGTACTGGTCGAAACGTGTCTGCACCAAGGCGGCAATCTCGTCCCGCGTGGCGGCCGGCTCGCGACGCTGCAGGCGATCGACCACCTGCACGGCCGCTTTGGTGTCGTCCGGGCTCACAGATGACCGTCCTCGGGGCGGTCGGCTGACACCCCGGCCAGGGCCGCCTCCTCCTCGTCGTCGAGCAGCCCCCGGGTCTCGCTCTTGAAGATGCGCAAAGCGCGACCGCTCCCGCGGGCGAGCTCGGGAAGCCGTTTTGCCCCGAAGAGCAAGACCAGCACGACGAGGACCAGCAGCATCTCGGTGGGGCCGAGGTTCGCCAGGTGCGGGACAAGCAGGTATGTCGCGTCGAGGGTCATGGCCGGTAGACCTGCACGACCGCGGGGCGCGGCCCGGCGACGTTCTTGGCCTTGTAGCGGGTGCGACCGTAGGGGAAATGCGACTTCGGCGCGTCCGGGGTGGCCCCCTCCACGTCACCAGGGTGCTGCACCGCGACGTAGACCGAACCGTTCACGTCGTCGATGACGGGACCACAGGTCTCGGCACCCGTCGGTACGGCGAGGAACTGGTGCACCTGCCCGCGACGTGGACCCTTCACCGGCACTCGGTGGAGGGCGTCGTTGAGGCCGAGGTTGCCTTGTCCGTCGGTCGAGATCCACAGGTTGCCCTTGGAGTCAAAGGCCAGGTTGTCCGGGCTCGAGATCGGCGAGACCTGCTGCTTGGGATAGCCGGAGAAGTACGTCGTGGGGTCGCTCGGGTCGCCGCAGACGACCAGCAGCGACCAGGTGAACGCGAGCGCGGTCGGGTCACTCTCGGCGATCTCGATCACCTGCCCGTAGCGGTTGTTCGCACGGGGGTTGGCCACGCCGGGTTCCTTGCGACCGGTGCTGTTGGTCAGGGCGGCGTACACGAACCCGTTGACCGGGTTGCGCCGCACGTCCTCGGGACGGTCCATCGGTGTCGGCTGCACTGTGTCCGCGGCGGCGCGAGTGAAGATCAGCACCTCCTCGACGCTGAACCCCGCGACCTTGGACTGACCGTCGACGATCAGCGGGAGCCAGGTGCCGGTGCCGTCGTAGGTGCTGGCGGGGTCGCCGGCGGCCTCGAAGCGCGCGACGTACAGGTCGCCGTTCTCGAGCAGCCGCATGTTGTGCGCCTTGGCTGCCTGCGACCTGCCCTTGCGGACCTTGTCGCGGGAGATGAACTTGTAGATGTACTCGTTGGCCTGGTCGTCGCCCATCACCGCGACCGCACGCCCGTCGCGGGCGATGTCGACGCGGGCACCTTCGTGCTTGAACCGCCCGAGCGCGGTGTGCTTGCGCGGTGCGGAGGTGGGGTCTGCGGGATCGACCTCGACGATCCAGCCGAATCGGTTGGCCTCGTTGGGCTCCTGCCCCAGGTCCCAACGGTTCTCCACGGCCTCCCAGCCGCGCCCGCTGCTGATCCCGTAGTGGGAGTTGCGCGGGTCCACACCGTCGCCGTTCTTGAAGTAGCCCTGGAAGTTCTCCTCGCCGGACAGGACCGTGCCCCATGGAGTGACGCCGCCGGCGCAGTTGTTCACGGTGCCCAGAGCCTTGCGGCCTGTCGGGTCGGCGCTGGTGCGCAGGTGCGTCGAACCGGCGGCAGGACCGGTGAGGACGAACTCGGTCTCCTGGTGGATCCGGCGGTTGTACGCCGAGCGGCGGACCGCGCGCCACGGCTTGCGACGGCCCTTGCGGCGTACCTCGACGACGGATAGCCCGTGCGCTGCCATCTCGATGCGCAGGCGCTCCAGGCGCTCGCCCTCGTCGGCAGGCTCGCCACGGAACATCAGCTCGGGGTTGGTGTACTCGTGGTTGACGACCATCAACGCACGCTTCTTGTCGTCGAGCGGGACGAACGCGACGAAGTCGTTGTTGTAGCCGAACTGGGTCTTCTGTGCCGCGGCGGTCTGGTTGTCGAAGTCGAAGAGGGGGGCGCCGGCGACCACGGGGTCGCCCCAGGCCATGAGCGCGGTCCAGTCGTAGCCCTCGGGCACCGTCATCGCGTCGATGTCGGCAGTGGGAGCGGGGTTGAGGCGCTCGAACGGCAGGCCTGCCTTCTTGTTCTTGCCCTTGGCCTTGCCTTTCCCCTTTCCCTTGCCCTGGGGAGCCGCCGCTGC
>JBHWSH010000218.1:0-4476 GCA_043427135.1 Marmoricola sp.
CTCTCTCGACCGGCTCGACCGACGCCGTGGTTCAACCGGTCAGGAGTCGGACGAGGGCCGCGCTGCCAGCGGCCACCGCGACTACGACGATGAACGGGGCGCGCAGCAGCAACGCGACCAACGCAACTCCGAGTCCGACCAGCCGCGCATCGAGCGCCAGTGCGCGGCCGTCGGCCAGCACCTGCACGGCGATCAACGCCGACAGCAGTGCAACCGGCAGCAGTTCGGCGACGCGCTCGACCGCGGGACGCTCCAGCACGTGCCGCGGCACCGACAGGCCGGCCAGCTTGAGCAGGTAGCACCCTGCGCCGGCCGCCAGGATCGCCGCCCACATCATCGGCGCCCGCCTACGACCAGAGCCACGATCGCTGCGGCGAGCACCGGGACACCGGCAGGGGTGAGGGGGACCAGGCCGAGGGCCACCGCCACGGCAAGGACGGCCACCACCTGGTTGGTCCGGGAGCGCAGGCGCGGCCACAGCAGTGCCAGGAATGCGCCCCCGACCGCCGCGTCCAGCCCGTAGGTGCGGGGATCGCCGAGGGAGGTTCCGGCGTACGCCCCGACGAGCGTGGCGAGGTTCCAGAGCACGAAGACCGAAAACCCTCCACTGAGGAAGCCCAACCTGGCATCGGCCGCACTGTCGCGGTTCACCGACAGGGCGGTGGACTCGTCGATGACGAGGTGCGCCGCAGCTGCCTTCCGCCAGCCGTGCCACTGCAGCAGAGGCGCCAACCGAAGTCCATAGAGGCCGTTGCGAACGCCGAGCAGCAGTGCCGTGGCGGTGCCGGACAGGGGCGCTCCGCCGGCGGCGATCACTCCGACCAGTGCGAACTGCGACGCCCCGGTGAACACGAGCAGGGAGAGCGCGCAGGTCTGTGCGACAGAGAGACCTGCGGCCACGGAGATGGCCCCGAACGACAGACCGTAGGCACCCGTGGCGAGCCCGACGGTGATGCCCTCGCGCACGATCGAACCGTGGGTGGACGACGCAGGCACCGGCCTACTGTAGGAGTCCCCGAGGGTGTGGGTTGCAGCGGGAGCTGAGGCTCAGCCGGCGCGGCGGCTGCGACCGATGCCGCTCATCGGGGCGCGATCGAGGGAGTGGAGGAAGGCGACCACGGCGCCGACACCGATCAGCGCGCCGAGAAGTGCGCCGCCCGCCCACATCACCGGAAGGGGAGTGGCCACGCCCGCCCATACTCCGAGCCCGGCAAAGCTCACCAGCCCCGCGAGCCAGACGAGCACTCGGTAGCGATGAGGCATGAGCACCTTCCAGACGTCCCTCGGGGCGGGGCTTTCGACACGTACCCGAGAGTCGAACGTCTCACACCAGGTGTCGGGAGTCCATGACCCGAAAGGGCGAGACGGCGGAATCCGATCACTCCGGTCGGAGATCGGTGTGCAGCCGGACCTGCTTGATGCGGACCCTGCCGTCGCCGTCCAGGTCGAGCTCGCGGTGGGCGCCGTCGGCCGCCCAGCCGGTGTCGGTGACGAAGGCGCGGCGTACGTCGTCTGCAGCGTTGAGCCACATCGTCGCGCGGGTGAACCGGTCGGCTCGCAACGTGTCGACGCACGCCTGCAGCAGTCGCGATCCATGGCCGGCGCGTTGGTGGGACGGGTGCACGACGAACTCGGCGATCTCGCCGTCGGCGACGGGGTCGGAGTCCGGATCGGGAGACGGTGCGGTCACCGCGAAGCCACGGACGTCCTGGCGTTCCAGGGCGACCAGCACGCGGTTGCGCGCGTCCTGGGGCCGCGCCAAGGACTGGTGCCACACCTCGGCGAACCGCTCCGGGTCAAAGGACGCGCGCACCACGTCGGGGAGGACGCCGGCGTACTCCTCCTGCCAGGCGGCCACCTGGACGCGTGCGATCGCGGCGGCGTCATCCGCCCACGCCACCCGGACCGACACGTCGGGACCGGCGGCCGGGTTGCCAGGCGGACGCGAGGAGGGAGTGCTCATCGCTCCAGTGTCCCCTGTCCGCCGCGGTGTACGTTGACCCGGTGCAGCAGTACCTCGACCTCCTCACCCGGATCCTCGACGAGGGCGTCGAGAAGTCCGACCGCACCGGCACCGGCACCCTGAGCGTGTTCGGCCATCAGATGCGCTTCGACCTCGCTGCCGGTTTCCCGCTGGTGACGACCAAGAAGGTGCACACCCGCTCGATCTTCGGCGAGTTGCTGTGGTTCCTGCGCGGGGACACCAACGTGAAGTGGCTGCAGGACCGCGGCATCTCCATCTGGGACGAGTGGGCCGACGACGACGGCGAGCTGGGCCCGGTCTACGGCAAGCAGTGGCGGTCCTGGCCCACGCCCGACGGGCAGCACGTCGACCAGATCGCGCAGCTGGTGGACAACCTGCGTCGCGATCCTGACTCGCGGCGCCACATCGTGTCGGCCTGGAACGTCGCCGACATCCCGCAGATGGCGCTCGCGCCGTGTCACGCGTTCTTCCAGTTCTACGTCGCCGAGGGCCGGCTCAGCTGTCAGCTCTACCAGCGCTCCGGCGACGCTTTTCTCGGCGTGCCGTTCAACATCGCCTCCTACGCCCTGCTGACCCACATGGTCGCCCAGGTCTGCGGTCTCGAGGTGGGGGACTTCGTGCACACCCTGGGTGACGCCCACCTGTACTCCAACCACCTGGAGCAGGCGCGCCTGCAGCTGACCCGCGAGCCGCGGGCGCTGCCGACGCTGTGGCTCGACCCTGCGGTGACCGACATCGACGGCTTCGACCTCGAGCACATCGAGGTCCGCGGCTACGACCCGCATCCCGCCATCAAGGCGCCGGTCGCGGTATGACGGCAGGCGGGTCCGTTCCGGGGGCACGCCAGCGCATCGTCCTGGTGGCGGCGGTCGCCGAGAACGGCGTGATCGGCGCCGGTGGGGAGCTGCCGTGGCACCTCCCGGGCGACCTCGCGCACTTCCGCCGGGTCACCGAGGGCAACGTGGTGGTGATGGGCCGCCGCACCTATGACTCCATCGGCCGGCCGCTGCCGCGGCGTACCAACATCGTGGTCACCCGGCAGCCCGGATGGTCCGCGGACGGCGTGCACGTCGCGGGCTCGTGGGACGAGGCGCTGCAGGTCGCGAGCAGGCACGAAGGCGATGTCATGGTCATTGGCGGCGGTGAGATCTACGCGCTCGCGATGCCTGCTGCCGACGTACAGATCATCACCGAGGTGCGCAGCGTCCCCGAGGGCGACGCGTACTACCCGGCGTACGACCGAAGTGCCTGGGTGGAGACGCGACGCGAGCCTCAGGACGGCTACCACTTCGTCTGGCTGGAACGCCGGACCGACTGAACCTGTCGGCCCGGTTGTCTTGGGTGTGTCTGGTAGCCAGGGGGCATGGAGCTCCGTGTCTTCACCGAACCGCAGCAGGGTGCCACCTACGACGACCTCCTGGCCGTCGCGAGGCTGGCAGAGGAGCTGGGATTCGGGGCGTTCTTCCGCAGCGACCACTACCTGGGCATGGGGACCGAAGGGTTGCCGGGGCCCAGCGACGCCTGGATCACCCTGGCCGGTCTGGCGCGCGACACCGACACGATCCGGCTCGGCACGCTGATGACCTCCGCGACGTTCCGCCACCCGGGCCCGCTGGCTATCTCGGTGGCCAACGTCGACCAGATGAGCGGCGGACGCGTCGAGATCGGTCTCGGCGCCGGCTGGTTCGAGGCCGAGCACACGGCGTACGGCATCCCGTTCCCGGGCACTGGCGAGCGTTTCGACCGGTTCGAAGAGCAGCTCGCCATTCTCACCGGTCTGTGGGGGACCGCCGAGAGCGAACGGTTCAGCCACTCCGGCGCCCACTACACCCTCACCGACTCCCCGGCGCTGCCCAAGCCGGTCCAGCGGCCGCGGCCGCCGGTGCTGGTGGGCGGCCACGGCAAGCGGCGTACTCCCGACCTGGCTGCCCGCTACGCCGACGAGTTCAACATCCCCTTCCCGCCGCTGGCCGATGTCCGCCCCCAGTTCGACCGCGTGCGGGCCGCCTGCGAGAGCCACGACCGCGACCCGGACTCGCTCGTCTACTCCGTGGCGCTGGTGCTGTGCGCAGGTGCGGACGAAGCCGAGGTCGTACGCCGGGCGGCAGCGATCGGGCGCGAGCCCCAAGAACTGCGAGAGAATGGCCTAGCGGGGACCCCTTCCGAGGTGCTTGACCGTATCGGGCAGTTCGCCGACGCCGGCGCGGAACGGCTCTACCTGCAGGTGCTCGACCTGCACGACCTCGACCACCTGCGACTCGTTGCCGAGGAGGTCATGCGGCGAGGTTGAGGCGCAGTGCTCCATGATCACGGTGTCGACGTGTGGGCGCGGCTTGATAAATGTCGAGGGCGCGGTCCGGGCGACGGAGCCGGGTCTTGACCGATCCCGCCGCGGCTTTGGCGGACTCGGTGGTCGAGCAGCGTCGGGTGGGTGCGCGGCGGATGGCGCTGGCCGCCCAATGGGCGGACCTGCATTCCCCGGACGCGATGCC
>JBHWSH010000219.1:0-3231 GCA_043427135.1 Marmoricola sp.
CAAAGGACCCGAGCATCGGCAGCAAGATGATCAATGCCCGCATGGAGACCGTGGCGGAGAAGCCCGCATATCGGCAGGCCTTCGCCAAGCGGCGATGCCTGTTGCCGGCCGACGGTTACTACGAGTGGTACGCCACCGACGAGCTCACCAAGGCCGGCAAACCGCGCAAGCAGCCGTTCTTCATCCGGCCCGCGGACGGCTCGGTCATGGCGATGGCCGGGCTCTACGAGATCTGGCGCGACCCCACGCGAGCCGACGACGACCCCGAGCGCTTCCGGTGGACCTGCACGGTGCTCACCACCACGGCCGAGGACGACCTCGGCCGCATCCACGACCGGATGCCGCTGCTCGTCGAGCGCGAGCGGCGTACGGCATGGCTCGATCCGGAGCGCAACGACCCCGCCGACTTGGCCGGCCTGCTCGTGCCCGCCACTCCTGGGCTGCTCGAGGCCTATCCGGTCTCGCCGCGCGTGGGCAACGTCCGCAACAACGGGCCGGACCTGGTCGAGCCACTGCCGCTGGACGAGTCATGACCCTCGTCCGGACCGTGCCCACGCCGCACGGCGACGCCCGGCTCCACATCGACCGGTCGCGCCACCCCACCGCCACTCTCCTCCTCGGACACGGCGCGGGCGGGGGACCCGAGGCGCCAGACCTCGCGGCGCTCGCCCGCGAGCTGCCGCGCGAGGGGATCACGGTCATCCGGCTCGAGCAACCCTGGAGGGTCGCCGGACGCCGCATCGCCCCCGCGCCGCGCATCCTCGACGAGTGTCTTGTCGCCGCCACGAACAGCCTGCGCACCCGCACCCCGCTCGTCCTGGGTGGGCGCAGTGCCGGCGCCCGATCAGCAGCGCGCACGGCCCACCGGCTGGGTGCCTCAGCGGTGCTGGCTCTCGCCTTCCCCCTGCACCCGCCCGGTCGCCCGGAGAAGTCGCGGATCGAGGAGCTGGGCGGGGTGCGAGTCCCGGTGCTGGTGGTGCAGGGCGAGAACGACGCATTCGGCCGTCCGGAGGAGTTCCCGACGGGGTGCGACGTGGTGGTCGTGCCCGGGGCGGACCACTCGATGAAGGTGCGCCGCGACAACGTCTTGGACAGCGACGACGTGCTCGGTCTCGTCGTCGAAGCGACCCTCGAGTTCGTCGTACGCCGCGTGGTCGGGAATCCCAGCGAAGGTGCCGGCGTTCACCCCTGACAGGCGCGAACCAGCGCGCCGCGACAAGGGAGGCGTGGATGACGGTCTGCACGGAGGAGCGCTCCACGAAGCCCGGTCGGGTCGAGGGGTCGCCCGCCGTCCGCTGGGTACCCTGGTCGGTGATGTCCGACGACCCGAACACCCCCGACACGGCCCCCGAGGCAGCTCCGGAGACCGCAGCCGAGCGCGCGCTGCGCTTCGAGCGCGACGCCATCCCGTTCCTCGACCAGCTCTACGGCGCGGCGATGCGGATGACCCGCAACCCGGCGGACGCCGAGGACCTGGTGCAGGAGACCTACGCCAAGGCCTACGACAAGTTCCACCAGTTCCGGCCGGGCACGAACCTCAAGGCCTGGCTCTACCGGATCTTGACCAACACCTTCATCAACAACTACCGCAAGAAGCAGCGTGAGCCGCAGCCCGGCATGACCGAAGATGTCGAGGACTGGCAGCTCGCGAGGGCGGCGTCACACACTTCGGGCGGACTGAAGTCGGCGGAGGTCGAGGCGCTCGAGCGCCTCCCTGACAGCGACGTCAAGGACGCCCTGGCCCAGTTGCCCGAGGACTTCCGTCTGGCGGTCTATCTCGCCGACGTGGAGGGGTTCCCCTACAAGGAGATCGCGGAGATCATGGGGACTCCCATCGGGACCGTGATGTCGCGTCTGCACCGAGGTCGCCGTCAGCTCCGGGTGTTGCTCAGCGACTATGCCCGGGAGCGCGGGATGGCCGTGGAGCCGGAGGTCGTGTCGTGAATGCCGAGAACTTCTACGACGGCGAGTGCGCCGCGGTCGTCGAGCAGCTGACGTTCTTCCTCGATCGCGAGCTCGACAGCGACGACGTCGCGCGCATCCAGGAGCACCTCGAGGACTGCCCACCGTGTGACCAGGTGCGCCATCTCGAGCAGCTGGTCAAGACTCTGGTGGCGCGCTCGTGCGTGGAGCACGCCCCGGCACACCTGCGCGAGCAGGTCCTCATCCGCATCCGTCAGGTCGAGATCCACCTCAACGACTGACGGCCCGCCCTTCGGACATGCGACGACCCCGGGCCCTCCAGGGGCGCGGGGTCGTTCGGCGTCGATCAGGCGTTGGGGCGCTTGCCGTGGTTCGCGCCCTTCTTCTTGCGAGCGCGGCGCTTGCGGCCGGTCTTGCCCATGATTGCTCCTCGAAAGCCCGGGTGATGAACCTGGTCATTCTCGCAGGTCGCGCCAGGTCGCGCGAATCGGGCCGCGCGACGTCGTGGGGCATGCTGTCGCCATGACAGCGACGCCCAGCGCCACCTTGACGTTCACCGTCACCGACGCCGACACCGCGATCGCGGTGGGCTCCGGAGACTTGCCCGTGCTCGGCACGCCTCGGCTGCTCGCCTGGAGCGAGGCCGCGACCTGCGCGGCGATCGCGGGTGAGCTGGAGGGGAACAGTAGGTCGGTGGGCACCCGGGTGAGCCTCGAGCACCTCGCTGCCAGTGCGGTCGGCGAAGTCGTCCGTGTCACCGCCACCCTCACCCACCGTGACGGCCGGCTCCTGCGCTTCGAGGTCGTCGCGGTGGACAGCCGCGACATTGTCGTCGGGCACGGCGAGATCACCCGCGTCGTCGTCGATCCCGAGCGCTTCCTCGCCCGCCTCGCCCGCTGAGCTGGCGCGATAGATCCTGGGCGCCTAGAGGATCGCTGACAACCCGTGACAGTACCCCGGTGCCCGGGCGGCCGTCCCGGCACGAGTCGGCGCTTGTCGCCGTGTCGTCCTCGGCTCCCAGCGTGGTCGGGTCTGGCGACGAGACGCTCTTCGGCAAAGGGCCTCTTTCACGCGCCGCCCCGCACCGTGCCGTCCACCCGCGATCCGGCGGTCGAGCTTCGTCGCTTGTCCTGAGCCTGCCGAAGGGTCGAGGGCAGGGGTCAGTGGCGGGGCAGGGTGCCGTGGTCGTCGACGGTGTAGGTCTTGCCCAGCGGTGAGGTCCAGATGAGTTCGGTGGGTCCGGTTCTTCGGTAGGTCCAGTTGCCGTGGGTTTTCACGCGGTGATGGAACCTACACATGCGAGCGAGA